>JALZMP010000145.1 GCA_030858145.1 Pseudomonadota bacterium | reverse complement strand
TCGCCGCGGCTGGCGGCGCCTCGGCCAGCGGCAGGGTCTTGCTGCCGCACAACATGCCGCAGACCTCGAGCAGGGTCCGTGCGGTGCGCACCTCGACACCGGCGGCCAGCGCCGCTTCGGCGCCATTGCCGGCGGGCACCACCAACTTGCGGCCGGCGCGCGCCGCGGCCAGCGCCGCCGGCAGGACGCCGTCGACAGCACGTAATTCTCCGGTCAGGCCCAGCTCGCCGAGGAACTCGCACGCGTCCAGGCCTTCGCGCGGGATCTGCCCGCTTGCGGCGAGGATGCCAAGCGCGATCGGCAGATCGAAGCGGCCGCCATCCTTGGGCAGGTCGGCCGGCGCCAGGTTGATCGTGGCGACCCGCGCCGGGAATTCGTACTGCGCGCACTGGATCGCGGCGCGGACGCGGTCCTTGGATTCGCGTACCGCGGCCTCGGGCAGGCCGACGATGGACATGCGCGGCAGCCCTCCGGCGAGGTAGACCTCGACCTGGACCGCCGGCGCGTGCACGCCGCAACGCGCACGGCCGTGCACCAGCGCCAGACCCATGACAGCGGTGCTCAGTGCGGCTGGGACGGCGCGGCGGGTGTGGTCGCACGCGGTGCCTCAAGCGCTGCGACCTGCCGCTCCAGCGCCTCTAGCTTCTCACGGGTGCGCAGCAGCACCGCGCGCTGCACCTCGAACTCCTCGCGGGTGACCAGGTCCAGCCGCGACAGTCCGGACTGCAGCACCGACTTGAAGTTTTCCTGCAGCTCCTCGCGACCCTCGCGCAGGCCCGGTGGCACCAGGCCACTGAGGCGGCGGGCGAGGTCGTCGATATGGTTGAGGTCGATCATGGACAGGCTCCTGCAATGGTGCGTCCAGCATGTTAGCCCGCGCGACGACCTGCCATCGGCGGGCGTCGCGCCCGGAGGTCAGGAAACTCCGACGCCATGTGCGGAAAGCGCAGGACGGACGGCGTCGCATGCCATCGCCGGCGCCGCCGGGCACGCTATGCTGTGGGCAGGCAAGGGGAGGTAGCACGATGAAGATGGTCATGGCCATCATCAAGCCGTTCAAGCTCGACGACGTGCGCGAGGCGCTGGCGGAAGCCGGCGTGGCCGGCATCACCGTCACCGAGGTCAAGGGCTTCGGCCGCCAGAAGGGCCACACTGAGCTCTACCGCGGCGCCGAGTACGTGGTCGACTTCCTGCCCAAGATCAAGCTCGAGGTCGCGGTCACGGACGACCGCGCCGAGGCCGTGGTCGAGACGGTGATGAAGGCCGCCGGCACCGGCAAGATCGGCGACGGCAAGGTGTTCGTGTGGGACCTGGAGCGGGTGGTGCGGATCCGGACGGGGGAGCTCGACGGGGATGCGTTGTAGGCGAGGACAGACTTGCACACGTGTAAGGATAAGGGATCCACTTGGCGGGGGATGCGGGTGATGCTAGGCATGACACGGCCGCGAGTGGGTACCGGAGAGATCAAGTGAAGCGCAATCTGCCGAGCTTCGCCGCCTGTTTCTGCCTGATATTTTTCATTTCCTCTTTTTCCATTGCGACAGAAAAGCCGGTGCACAAGAATCCCGGCGACGCGATTTCGCAACTGCTCAAGCAGGAAATTCCCGACGGTGGTCCAGGCATCGCGGTGCTAGTGGCCAAAGACGATCGCGTGCTGTTTCGAGGCGCGCGCGGGCTGGCGAATATCGAATGGATGGTGCCAGCTTCTCCCGACCATATTTTTCCCATCGGCTCCGATACCAAGACGTTCGTCGCAGCCACGGTATTGAAGCTCGTCGAATGCGGGAAGATTTCGCTCGAAGATGATCTTTCGAAATTCCTGCCCAACTATCCGGAGGCTTCTCGGATAAAAATTCGGCAGCTTCTGAACCATACCTCCGGCGTCGGTGATTACACGCAGACTTCTGGGTTCTTCAGAACTACTGCGCCGTTGGATACCGACACCGCAAATCTGATCGCGCAGATCGAGAAACTGCCGATGGATTTCGCTCCCGACGAGCGCTGGGCGTACTCGAATTCGAACTACATCCTGCTCCAGGCGGTTATCGGACTCATTACAGCAAGGCCCTGGGCCCTCGCGGTTGAGGAAACAATCCTTGGGCCGCTGGGCTTATCGCACACGACGTATGCCGATAAAACAGCCACTCGCCCAATGCGTGCGTCGGGTTATCAGCGCGATGGGGAAGGGTCGGTCAGAAATGCCTGGCATGTCAGTGCGTCACAGACAGGCGCGTCGGGCGGGCTGGAGTCTAATGTCGATGATCTCTTTGTATGGCTGCGGGCGCTGCATACAGGCAAGGTTCTGTCGCCCGCTCACTACTGGGCGATGACCTCGCCGCGGGCGACTTCCGCCGATAGGAACATCTATGGCTATGGCTTATGGATTGAGACGCGGAAAGCTCGCCGCGTCTACTGGCATGGGGGGCGATTGCCGGGGTTTTCGTCGCAGATGGCTTACTTTCCCGACCAAGGTATCACCGTGATATTGCTCCGTAACGAAGACTCCGGTAAGCCGAACCTCGACAATCTGGTGGATCGGCTGTTCGATATTACGGTGCGCCATGGTCTTGAATGGCAAGGGTCATAGGATGCGGTGAACATAGTGAACCGAATCCTTCGCGATTGATGCGTTTCGCTGCGCTCAATACATGCTGCGAAACGCAAAAAAGCCGCGCGCTCGGGATGACAACATGGGTCGGATGACGCCACGCAAGGCGGGTTAAACCCCGCCCTACGGCCTCGCGATTTTGTAGGGCGGGTCTTGTGATCCGACGGCTTATTCGCCCAGCGCTGCAGTAACGAACGGAGGCAGCGTCAGCGCTGCATAGTGGACGTCTGCGCTGTAGTACTTGCTGTCGAACGCCTTGGCGCGCGCATCGGCCTCGCGAAACGAGAAGCCACCCGCTTTGCGAGCCAGCGTGCAGCTCCACCAACCGGTCGGGTAGCACGGCTGTGGGAACGGCAGGGTCTGGAACGCGTTGAATCCGGCCTTGCGCATCTCGGCGCGCATTTCCCGGATGAGATCGAGCAGCACCAGCGGGGACTCGGACTGCTGCACCAGGATGCCGTCGGCCTTCAGCGCGCGGAAGCAGCTTTCGTAGAACGACCGGTTGAACAGGCCTTCGGCGGGGCCGACGGGATCGGTGGAGTCCACGATGACGATGTCGAGGCTGCCGGGCGCGCAGTTGGCCATGTAGGTGATGCCGTCGTCGAACAGCAGCTGCGCGCGCGGATCGTCGTTGGACTCGCACAGTTCCGGGAAATACTTCTCCGACATGCGCGTGACCTGCTCGTCGATGTCGCACTGCACGGCGCGCTCGACGCCCGCGTGCTTGAGCACCTCGCGCAGGGTGCCGCAGTCGCCGCCGCCGATGATGGCGACCTGCCTGGGATCGGGATGGGTGAACAGGGCGGGGTGCGACATCATCTCGTGGTAGAGAAAGTTGTCGCGCGTGGTCAGCATCATCGCGCCGTCGATGAGCATGACATTGCCCCAGTCGGTACTCTCCCAGATCTCGATCTTCTGGAACGGCGATTGCACCTCGTCGAGCTTGCGCGTGACCCGGAAGCCGATCGCGGAGCCTGCGGGCTCGAAATTTTCGTAAAGCCAGGTCGGGGAAGTCATCGTGGCGCGCGGGGCAAGAGGGCCGTGGATTTTAGCGGAGGTGTGCGAGGCATGCGCGGAAATCCAACGGGTGCAGGGCGGAAGGCCCGGGGGGAAGGTCACAACCAAGCGAGTATCGGGGAGCGACTTGTGGCCTTCCTCCCGGGCCTTCCGCCCAGTTCGGGAACAACGGCTTTGACAGGGGGCCGGCTGCAGGACCGTGCTGGGAATCGCATCGGGTGCCATGACACCGGCGCCCCCGCGGCTACACTGCACGCCTCGTCGCCGCCCGTCACACCAGGATCCCAGCCCATGACCGCCTGGTCCCCCGACCAAGCCCGCAAGACCTATTCGATCCCGCACTGGTCGGAAGGCTATTTCGACGTCGATGCACGCGGCCACATCGTGGTCCGGCCGCGGGGCGCGCAGGGACCGGAGATCGCACTGCCGGAGGTCGTGGACACCGCGCTGGACGAAGGCGCACAACTGCCGCTGCTGGTGCGCTTCCCCGACATCCTCGGCGACCGGCTGGCCACGCTGCAGGCGGCATTCGCCCAGGCGCAGGCCGACTGGGACTACGCCGGCGGCTATACCGCGGTGTATCCGATCAAGGTCAACCAGCACCAGGGCGTCGCCGGCACGCTGGCGACGCATGCGGGCGAGGGCTTCGGCCTGGAGGCCGGCAGCAAGCCGGAGCTGATGGCGGTGCTGGCGCTCAGCCGCCCGGGCGGATTGATCGTCTGCAACGGCTACAAGGACCGCGAGTACATCCGCCTGGCGCTGATCGGCCGAAAACTCGGACTGCAGACCTTCATCGTGATCGAGAAGCCGTCGGAACTGGCGTTGGTGATGGAGGAGTCGAAAACTCTGGGCGTCACGCCGGCGCTGGGGGTGCGCATGCGGCTGGCGTCGCTGGGCGCCGGCAAGTGGCAGAACAGCGGCGGCGACAAGGCCAAGTTCGGCCTGTCGCCGCGCCAGGTGCTGGACCTGTGGAAGGCGCTGCGCGATGAGGGGATGAGCGACGCACTGGGCCTGTTGCACTTCCACATGGGCTCGCAGATCTCCAACGTGCGCGACATCGCCAACGGCATGCGCGAGGCGACGCGCTACTTCGTCGAGCTGTCGAAGCTGGGCGCGGCCATCACTCATGTCGACGTCGGCGGCGGGCTGGGAGTGGACTACGAGGGCACGCGCTCGCGCAGCTTCAATTCGGTCAACTACGGCGTGCAGCATTACGCCTCGACGATCGTGCAGCCGCTGGCGGATGCCTGCGAGGCCAACGGCCTGCTGCCGCCGCGGATCGTCACCGAGTGCGGGCGCGCGATGACCGCGCACCACGCAGTGCTGGTGGCCAACGTGTCCGAAGTCGAGGCCGCGCCCGAGGGGCGGGTGCCCGACGCGCACGACGACGAGCCGCCGGTGATCCGCCACCTGCGCGAGATCCATGGCGAACTCGACGTGCGACCGGCGGTCGAGCTGTTCCAGGAGGCGCAGCACTTCTACGCCGAAGGCCTGGCGCTGTACGCGCTCGGACAGATCGACCTGGTCCACCGCGCGCGGATCGATGACCTGTTCTACGCCATCGCGCACGCGGTACGCGCCAGGTTGACCTATGACGAGAAGAGCCACCGGCCGCTGCTCGACGAGCTCAACGAGCGCCTGGTGGACAAGTACTTCGTCAACTTCAGCGTGTTCGAGTCGATGCCGGACGTGTGGGCGATCGACCAGGTGTTCCCGATCGTGCCGATCGCGCGCCTGGACGAGCGGCCGCAGCGGCGCGGCATCATCGCCGACCTGACCTGCGACTCCGACGGCAAGATCGACACCTATGTCGAGAACGAGGACCTCGACAGTTCGCTGCCGCTGCACGCGTTGCGGGCCGGTGAAAGCTACCGACTGGGCTTCTTCCTGGTCGGTGCCTACCAGGAAATCCTTGGCGACATCCACAACCTGTTCGGCGACACCGACGCGATCGAGGTGCGGATCAAGGGCGACGCCTACGCGGTCATCCAGCAGCGTCGCGGCGACACCACCGACGTGATGCTGGACTACGTCGGCTACAAGCTCGACGACCTGCGTCGCCGCTACCGCGCGCTGGTCGGGTCCGCCGAGCTCGACAAGTCAGAGGCCGCGCGGCTCAACGAGGCGCTGGAGGCGGGCTTGACTGGTTATACCTACCT
The DNA here is from genome assembly GCA_030858145.1 of Pseudomonadota bacterium. GTDB lineage: Bacteria > Pseudomonadota > Gammaproteobacteria > Xanthomonadales > Xanthomonadaceae > Luteimonas. The sequence goes on along the minus strand of JALZMP010000145.1, from coordinate 4,227 downwards.
CGACGACACGCCCGCGCCCTGAGGTTTTGCCCTTGCCGTCATTCACGCTTGCGCGGGGATGACCCTGTGGGAGACGAGGGTTCTATCGGACTGGCGGGGCGTTTGTGCCGGGTCGCACTTGCGACTCCCGTTGGACATCGTGTCACTCGTCACGATGGATCTGCAAGCCCGCGAACGACTGGCGTACCGGCATCAGTTCCAGCCGGTTGACGTTGAGGTGCGGTGGCAGGTGGGCGAGCCACCACAGGGTCTCGGCGATGTCCTCGGCGGTGATCGGCTGCGCGCCTGCGTACAAGGTGTCGGACGCGGCGTGATCGCCGCCGGTGCGGACCAGGGTGAACTCGGTTTCCGCAAGCCCCGGTTCCAGCGTGGTCACGCGCACGCCGGTGCCGTGCAGATCGGCGCGCAGGCCGAGCGAGAACTGGGAGACGAAGGCCTTGCTGGCGCCGTAGACGTTGCCGCCTGCATAGGGATAGCTGGCGGCGGTGGAACTGATGTTGACGATGCTGCCACGGCGCTCAACCAGCGTCGGCAGCAGGGCGTGGGTCAGGGTGGCCAGGGCGGTGACGTTGGTGTCGATCATCTGCCGCCACTGCGCGAGGTCGGCACGCTGTGCGGGCGCGGTGCCAAGCGCGAGACCGGCGTTGTTGACCAGCAGGTCGATGCCGCGGAAGGCGGGCGGGATCGCATCGAGCGCGGCCTGCGTGGCCTCGGCATCACGCAGGTCGAAGGCGGCGGCATGGATACGCTCGGCACCGTGCCGCTCGACGAGTGCCTGCAGCCGGCCGGCACGGCGGCCGGTGGCCACGACCCGCCAGCCGCCAGCAGCGAAGCGCTCGGCGGTGGCGGCGCCGAAGCCCGAGGTCGCGCCGGTGATCAGCAGGGTCTTGTTCATTGCCGGATTCTATTGAATCGCAGCGAATTAAATCGAAATGCGCCGAATCCATCACTCCCATCCTGGCCCGCTCCCGCATTCGAGCGCGGAAACGGGAGGAGGTTGAGACGAATTGCGTGCCGGATCTACAGCACATGCATCGGCAGCGGACCTAGCGCCGGGGCGCGCGAAGCGTGCACTCAGGATTTATTCGGCGCCTTCCGCGGCGCGGCGCGTTTCGCGGGCTTTTTCGGTGCCGGCGAGTCGTTCTGCGCCTCGGCCGGCGTGCGTCGGCGCCCGGTCGCCGCCTTGCCGCGGGTGCGCGCCTTGCTGGCGCGGGTCTTCTTCAGCATGTCCTCGGCCAGCACCACGTCCTCGGACAGGATGCCTGCGGCCTTGGCGATGGCGATCCGCGCCTCGGCGCGGTTCTCGTCCGGATTGGCCTGCAGCAGCTCGCGGATCGCCTCGCGCAGCGCGGCCTCGGCGTTGCGCTTGAGCTGGATGTCGCTGCCCTGCCGGAACAGCGCCAGCAACGCATCGACGACGGGCTTGATCAGGGCGGCTTCGATGGGCATGGCGGCGGCTCCGTCGGCCGGACAGGATGCGTTGGCGCGATCTCATGGGCCGCGAATCAGGAAAAAAGTGGCGCGAGGTCGGGTGTCGCGCTACCTGGCCTGGATCGCCAGCGCAGGCAGGCCGCCGTTGCCGAGCTTCTGCTTGGCCTCGGCCAGCTCCGCCGCGGTGGCGTAGGGGCCCATGCGCACGCGGTGCATGGTGCGGCCGTTGATCTCGGCGGTCTCGACGCGGGCGCTGAGACCGAGCAGGGCGATACGGGCCTTCAGCGCCTCGGCGTCACCGCCGGCGCTGAATGCGCCGGCCTGCAGCAGGTAGCGCTTGTCGTCGCCGGGTACGGTGCTGCCGGTGGTGGTGGTGGGCGTGGTGGTTGCAGCAGTGGAGGTGGCGGATGGCGCGGCGGCCGTGGCCGGAACGGCGAGATCGGCCGCGTCCGGGTCGGTTTGCTGGCGGTCAAGCTCGCGCTGCCGCGCCTGCTCGGCACGCGCGCTGGCGGCGATCTGGGCGTCGGTCAGCGCTACCTCCTCACCCGGGAGCAGGGTGTAGAAGTCGTACTGTGTTCCGGGCGGTACGTCGGACTTGCCGAGGGCTGGCGTTGCCCCGGGATTGTCCGGGACCACCGGCTCGTCGGCATCGCCACTGGCGCTTGTCGCCGGGCGTGCGTCGGGATTGGGGCGCGGACGGAAGAAACCGTCCTCGCCGTCGCCCTTGAGCAGCTTCGGCGCCGCCAGCACCACCACGATGGTCAGCACGATGCCCGCGATCATCCAGGCCCAGCCGGGAAGGCCGCCCCGGTGGCCACCACTGCGTCGCGCCTGCGACCTGCCACGTTTGACTGCCACGTCCGCTGTCTGTCCTGTGTGCTGTGGGAAGGGCCGCGCGACGCTGTTCGGCGCGGGCTGTGGTGCACTGAGTTTATGCCAATCGTCGCGGCAGCGATAACGCATCGTGCCACGCCCCGCCGCATGAGCACGCTACATCGCTTCCGGCGCCGACACACCGAGTAATCCGAGACCATTGCCCAGCACCTGGCGCACCGCGAGTGCCAGCGTCAGGCGCGCGTTGCGGATGACGGGGTCGTCGACCAGGAACTGGTGTGCGTTGTAGTAGGTCTGGAATGCCTGCGCCAGTTCCAGCAGGTAGGTCGCGACCAAATGCGGCTCGAGCTGCCCGCCGGCTGCGACCACGATCTCCGGCCAGCGCGCCAGGTCGATCAGCAGGTCGCGGGTGCTGGCGTCTTCGAGGTCCAGCGGCTGCGCGAGGCCGGCGTCGAGGTCGAAGGGCAGGTCGCGTTCATGTAGCTGGCGCAGCAACCCGCAGATGCGCGCGTGCGAGAGCTGCACATAGTAGACAGGATTGTCCAGCGACTGAGACCGCGCCAGGTCGATGTCGAACACCAGCTGCGAGTCCGGCTTGCGAGCGGCCAGGAACCAGCGCGTGGCGTCGCATCCGGCCTCGTCGACCAGCTCACGCAGGGTGAGATAGCTGCCGGCGCGCTTGGACAGCTTCACTTCCTCGCCGCCGCGCAAGACCGTGACCATCTGGTGCAGCACGTACTCCGGATACCCTTGCGGGATGCCGGCATCCAGTGCCTGCAGGCCGGCGCACACCCGCGCCAGCGAGCCGTGATGGTCGGCGCCGAGCTCGGTGATCGCGCGCACGTAGCCGCGTTGCCACTTGCTGAAGTGGTAGGCGACGTCGGGCACGAAGTAGGTATGCGTGCCGTCGGACTTGCGCATGACGCGGTCCTTGTCGTCGCCGAAGTCGGTGCTGCGCAGCCACAATGCGCCGCCGTCCTCATAGGTGTGGCCGTGGGCGACAAGCTCGCGCACGGTTTCCTCGACCTTGCCTTCGGTGTACAGCGAGGACTCGAGGAAATACACGTCGAAGGTGACGCCGAAGGCGGCAAGGTCGGCATCCTGCTCGCGGCGCAGCCAAGCCACGGCGAAGCGACGAATGGCGTCGAAATCGTTCACGTCGCCGCTGCCGGTGAGGGTGTGGCCATCGATCTCGACCGCGGCGCCGTCGAGGTAGGCGCGGGCGACGTCGGCGATGTAGTCGCCGCGGTAACCGTCCTGCGGCCAGCCGGCGTCGGCGGGCGCGATGCCGCGGGTGCGTGCCTGCATGGACTTCGCCAGGTTCTCGATCTGGACTCCGGCGTCGTTGTAGTAGTACTCGCGGCGCACGTCCCAGCCGTTGGCGTCGAGCACGCGGGCGATGCAGTCGCCGATCGCCGCGGCGCGGCCGTGGCCGACGTGCAGCGGACCGGTGGGGTTGGCCGAGACGTACTCGACCCCGGCCACGCGGCCGCCGCCGCTGTCGTTGCGGCCATAGCCGGAGCCGAGCGCGTGCACGCGGCGCAGTTCGCGCTGCCAAGCCGCGGGCGCGAGGCGGAAATTGAGGAAGCCGGGGCCGGCGATCTCCACCGCGGCGATGTCGCCACTGGCCGGCAAGGCCTCGACCAGCGCCTGCGCAAGCGCGCGCGGATTGCTGCGGGCAGGCTTGGCCAGCAGCATCGCGGCATTGCTGGAGAAATCGCCGTGGCTCCGGTCCTTGGGGCGCTCGACGATGAAGTCCGGCACGATGGCGTCGGCGGGCAGCGTGCCGTGCTCGCGGAGGGTGGCGATGCCCCGGGCGATCAGGGCGTGGAGCGGGGATTTCACGGGCGGCGGCGGGGTCGCGATGGCCGGCCATTGTATGCGAGGGCCTCGGCTGTCTTGCGGAAGGGCTGCAGTGGCGGCGCGATGCCTGGCCTGCCAGGGGCCGCGCCACCGTCGCCT
>JALZMP010000132.1 GCA_030858145.1 Pseudomonadota bacterium | reverse complement strand
GCTCAGCCCGGGGTATCGGCGGCCGGCGCCGGTGCGGGGCGGGCGGCGGCGGCCCCGGCGCGGCGCAGATAGTCGCTGAGGTACCAGCGACCGCCGTGGCGCTCGAGGTCGACCATCACGTCCACCGGCTGCCCACCCAGGGTGTATTGCATGCGCACCCGGGCGCTGTCGCCGGTCTGCGACTGCAAGGTGGCACGCATGCCGTCGAGGCTCTGGTCGAAATCCAGGCCGTAGCCGGCGAGCACGGTCTTGCCGGTGGCCACGAAGCTGCCGATCCTGCGCAGGCTTTCGACCATTCCCGCCCTGCTGAAATCCTCGTCCGACGACAACCCGGTCGCGCGTGCGGCCCGGGCCAGTGGCGGGAGGGACTGGCGCGCCCGTTGCGCGTCGCCCAGCGGTGCCTGCGCCGCCCAGCGGCTGAGCGCGGCGATGAATTGTGCGTAATGCTCCTTTTCAGCGGCGCTGAACTCGCTGTCGTGGCGCACGTATTGCACGCCGAACAGGCCGAGCGCGGTCGCCGCGGCCTTGAGCTCGGCGTGGGCGCCGGAGAATTGGCGGTCGAAGACCTGCTGCAGGCGCGCCTCGGAGCCTTTGGCCGACAGCGCAGCCAGCAGGGCCGGGAGGCGCTCGTGGAACGGGAGCTCCTCCAGCGGCCAGCGTGTGTGGCCGGCACGCCAGGCTACCTCGAGTCGGCGGTGCAGTGCGGGCGGCACCGCGTCGCGGGCGAAGGCTTCGAGGTCGTTGTCGTGCAGGTGCCGGGTCAGCAGCAGCACCGCTTGCGCCGGACGGGTGTTGTCCGCGCCCGGGGCCGGCGGCGTTAGCGCATCGCGCTGGCAGGCGGCCAGCAGCACGGCGACGGCCAGCCACGGTAGCCAGGACACCTGGTGGGCTCGGCGCAAGGTCGGTTCCTGAAGTCCCCCGCCGGCATCTTGATTCAGCGTGGGGGGAGGCAGCAAGTCGCCTGCTAGTCCGCAAACTCCAGCGCATCCCGCTTGGCCTGGCGCCTGGCCTCGCGTGGCTGGTCCCGGGCATTGTTGAACAGCGCCGGCTCCCAGGAGCCGTAGCTCGGGTTAGGCAGCATCCACCAGCGCTCGCCGAACCAGTCGCGATGCGTGTCCAGCAATCCGGCGCGTGCCTCCGGGGTATTGGCGAGGATTTCCACGAAGTCGCCGAGCTGGTCGCCGAACTGCATCAGCACCCGGTACTCACGGCCAGCCAGCCGCCGCCGGCACAGCTTCTCCGAGCCCTGCTGCTCGCAGCCGGGGACGACGATGCCCAGGCCCAGGAACACGCTGTCGTCCTTCACCGGCAGGCCTTCGGCGCGCAGGTTGGCGATGGTGGCCTCCTGCAGGTGCTGGGCGCGGTTGGAGAGATACAGCAGGGTTACGCCCTTCGCCTCCGCGGACTTCGCGAACTCGACCACGCCCGGCACCGCCCTGGCCTTTTTCTCCGCCACCCAGCCGGCCCAGCTGACCTCGTTGTACTCCAGGCCATCGCGGACCAGGCGCGCCTGGTAGGGCGAGTTGTCCAGCACCGTCTCGTCGATGTCCAGGATCACCGCCGGCGGCAGGCCGGCGGTCGCCTCCGGGTTGTCGCGCTCCTCCGGCACCAGCGCGTCCCAGTTCCTTTCCGCCAGCGCGGCATCGAGATGGTCGGCCGCTGCCCGGTAGGTCTGCAGCGCCAGTGCGTGGTATTCGGCCGAGCGCTGGATCCATAACACCGCGTTGAGGTTGTCGTCGGCGGGCGTCGCGGACGCGGCCGGGGTCGTCGTCGGCGCGGTCGTGTCTCCGGCGGGCGTGTTCGGTTTGCAGGCGGCCAGCGCCAGCATCAGCAGCAGGAGTAGGGGTAGGAGTAGGGGTAGGCGCGCAGACATGCAGGCTCCGGATCGGGGCAGGTCGGGCAAGTCTAGCGGAGCTCGGCGACCGCCATATGGCAGAACGGGCGGCGGCACGGAGGTGTGGCGAATGGGCGGCTCAGCCGTCGAGCATGGCCCGGATCTGCGCGAAGCCGATGTCGGCGCGTTCCTGCCTGCGAGCGACGTCGGCCACCGGGTCGGCGCCGTCGCGCTGCAGTTCGGCGGCCGGCAGCTCGTCGAGGAAGCGGCTCGGCGCGAGTTTCACCCGGCTGCCCCAGCGCTGCGCTTCCCGCGCGTGCGATAGCCACAGCTGCTCCTTTGCGCGGGTGATCCCGACGTAGAGGAAGCGGCGCTCCTCGTCGAGCCGGCTTTCGTCGAGGCTGGCCTCGTGCGGCAGCGTGCCGTCCTCGACGCCGACGATGAACACGTAGCGGAACTCCAGACCCTTTGCGCCGTGCAGGCTCATCAGCCGGACCTGGTTGCCGGCCGCGTTGCGGTCGGCGTGGGTGAGCAGTGCCAGCGACGCCGCGAGCTCGCCGGCGCTGGCGCCACGCGCGTAGCCGGTGGCGGCATGTGCAAACCAGTCGGAGAGTTCGTCGAGGTTGCCGCGGCGGATGCGGAACAGTTCCTCGCTCCTGCACTGCGCGCGCAGCGCCGCCAGCAGGCCGGAGCGTTCGCAGAGCCCACGCACGAGGTCGGCCGGTGGCAGGAGTGCAGCGTCTGCGCGCAGCCCGCGCACGAGGTCGGTGAAGCCACCGAGTGCGTTTGCCGCCCGCGCCGGCAGCTGCTGCAGCAGGCCGACCGATTCCGCCGCCCGCGACAGCGGCAGCCCGGCCTGCTGCGCGAGTTCCGCCAGCTTCGCCAGCGTGGTTGCGCCGACCTCGCGTTTGGGCGCCTGCACCGCGCGCAGGAAGGCGGCGTCGTCCTCGGGATTGGCCAGAAGCCGCAGCCAGGCCAGCGCATCCTTGACCTCGGCGCGTTCCAGGAAGGCGGTGCCGCCGCTGAGGTGGTAGGGGATGCGCAGCAGCTGCAGCGCCTTCTCCAGCGCGCGCGATTGGTGGTTGCCGCGGAACAGCACGCAGACCTCGTTCCAGGCGGCGCCGCGCGCGGTGTGCAGGAAATGGATCTCGCCGGCGACGCGTTCGGCCTCGTGCGCGCTGTCGCGGCACTGCCAGACACGGATGCGCTCGCCATCGGGCTGCGCGCTCCACAGCGTCTTCGGGTGCGCATGCGGGTTGTGGGCGATCAGCGCGTTGGCCGCGCGCAGCACACGGTTGCTGCAGCGGTAGTTCTGTTCCAACTTGATGACTGTCAGCGCCGGATAATCCTGTGCCAATTGCGACAGGTTCTCCGGGTTGGCGCCGCGCCAGGCGTAGATGCTCTGGTCGTCGTCGCCGACGCAGGTGAAGCGGCCCTGCGGCCCGGCCAACACTTTGAGCATCCGGTACTGGGCGTCATTGGTGTCCTGGCACTCGTCGACCAACAGGTAACCGATCCGCTCGCGCCAAGCCAGCACGCAGTCGGTATCGCTTTCCAGCAGGTGCACCGGCAACCGGATCAGGTCGTCGAAGTCCACCGCATTGAACGCCGACAGCCGGGCCTGGTAGCGGGTATAGAGCGTGGCGGCCTCGCGCTCGCGCGCACTGGTCGCGGCCTCGCTGGCCTGCGCCGGCGAGAGCCCCGCATTCTTTGCCCGCGACACCAGCGCCTGCATCGCCTGCACCGCGTCGGGTTTCGCGCCGGGCATCAGGTCCTTGACCTGCCTCGCGCTGTCGTCGGCATCGAAGATCGAGAACCCGCGGCGCAGGCCTGCCTTCGCAGCCTCGCTCTGCAGCAGCTTCAGGCCCAGTGCGTGGAAGGTGCTGATGGTCAGGCCGTCGGCGCCATCGCCCTTGATCCGCCGGGCGACGCGCTCGCGCATCTCCTTCGCCGCCTTGTTGGTGAAGGTGATGGCGGCAATGCGCTTGGCTGGATAACGCCCGGAACGGACCAGGTGCGCGATCTTCTCCACGATCACCCGGGTCTTGCCGCTGCCGGCGCCGGCGAGCACCAGCAGCGGGCCGTCGCAATGCGCGACCGCGGCGGATTGGGGGGGGTTGAGGCCGTGCATGGGGGCGCCGCGGTTGCCGGCGGGCATTGTACTGTGGCGAGGTCTCGGCTCCGGCAGCTGTCGGGCTGGCTGGCGCTTGTTCCCGGAGCTCCTGCAGTTGCGCGGGCGGTGGGCCAAGGCCCACCCTACGCGCATGGCCAAGCTTTATTTCTACTACTCGGCGATGAACGCCGGCAAGACCACCACCCTGCTGCAGTCCGCGCACAATTATCGCGAGCGCGGGATGCGGGTGGCGATCCTGACCCCGCGGCTGGACGACCGTGCCGGCGCCGGCAGGGTGGCGTCGCGGATTGGGCTCAGCGCCGATGCGGTCGCGTTCGGGCGTGGCGACGACCTGGAGGACTGGACGCGCCAGGACATCGCCGCGCATGGGCCGCTGCACTGCCTGCTGGTCGACGAGGCGCAGTTCCTGAGCCGGGCCCAGGCCTGGCAGCTGGGCGAGGTGGTCGACGCGCTGCACGTGCCGGTGCTGTGCTACGGGCTGCGCACCGACTTCCAGGGCGAACTGTTCGAGGGCAGCCAGTCCCTGCTGGCGTGGGCCGACGAACTCGAGGAGATCAAGACCATCTGCCACAGCGGCCGCAAGGCGACCATGACCGTGCGTGTGGACGACCGTGGCGAGGTGCTGCAGGACGGGCCGCAGGTGGAGATCGGCGGTAACGAGCGCTATGTCTCGGTCAGCCGCGCGGAGTTCAAGAAGATCGTGCGCGGGGAAGGGCGGATTGCGCCGCAGCAGGCGGTGCTGCCGCTGGGCGAGGGAGATTAGGCCCCGCCGCAGCGCCGGTGCACGGCTTCGACCTCGCGCACCACCGCGCCACCCTCCGGCTGGGTCTCGACCATGGCCAGCCGCAGGGTCTGCAATGTGGCGAGGGCGGCGTAGCGCTGCGCGCCCTGGCAGCGCACCCCGGCGGCATGGGCGCGGGCGCGCCATGCGACCTTGCGCAATTCGTGGTCGCTTTCCGGCAGGCTGGACAGGGCGTCGAGTCGCTGCAGCGCGGTGGGATCGCCGCGTTCGGCCTCGAACCGGGCCAGCGACACCTCCGCGCGCCGCGCATGCGAGTGCGCTTCGCCGTAGCCTTGCGCGGTGAGCTGCGCGGCGCGTTGCAGGGCCGCGCGCGCGGGATGCTCGCGTCCCAGCGCGGCCTCGACCTCGCCCAGCAGGCGCCAGCTGTCGCCGACCAAGGCGTGGGTCGCGCCGAACTGCTGCGTGCGCACGCGCAGTGACTCCACCAGCAAGGGTCGCGCCCGATCGTGGTGCCCGGCGTCGTGCAGGATCATCGCCGCATTGAACAGCCCCGCCGCCAGCAGCTGCGGTTGCCGCTGGCGGCGCCAGATGGCGACGGCCTGCTGCACGTCTCGCAAGCCCTCTGCGCCGTGGCCGCGTTCCCAGGCGACGATGCCCAGGCTGTTGAGGTTGCGCGCGACGTCGGGGTGGTCGTTGCCCAGTCGCGACACCAGCCAGGCATGGGTGTCGCGGAACTCGGCCTCGGCCTCGCTCAGGCGACCCTGGTCGACCAGCAGGGCGGCGAGCTGGCGGCGCGCGTCCACGGTGGCGCGGTGCTGGCTGCCGTGCAGGTCCAGGGCTAGCGCCAAGGCCCGCCGGCAGTCGCGCTCGGCGCCGCGCAACTCGCCCTGTTCGCGCTGCAGGGCGCACAGCGTGCGCAGAAGCTCCACCGCCAGCGGGTGGCGCTCGCCGACCCGTCCACGTAGTTGCTGCAGGGCGGCGCGTTGCTCGGCGAGTGCGCGCGACGTCTCGCCGGCGTCACTGTGCAGGCCGGCGAGGTCGGCGAGGTTCTCGACCACGGCGGCATCGTGGCCGAGTGCGTCGCGACGGATCGCCAGTGAACGCTGGAACAGCACGCGGGCCGGCTCCCGCGCGCCCAGCACGCGTTGGCAGCGCCCGAGCTGGCTGTAGAAATCCGCGACCTGCACCGGCAGCCGCTGCTCCTGTCGCTGTGCCAGCACCTGCCAGGGACGCATCACCTGCTCGCAGTCGGCGGGCTGGCCGAGCAGTCGGCTGGTGCGGCCCAGTTCGGTCACCGACTGCAACCGCAGGCTGGCGGGCGGGGCCTCGAGTGCGTCCACGATCGCCGCCTGCCGCAGCAACAAAGCCATCGCCGGCTCGTAATCGCCCAGCCCCGCGCGCAGGCGGGCGATCACGCCAAACAACTCGGCACGCGCCACCGGTTGCTGCGCGAGTTCGAGTTCACCGCGTTCGACCCCGGCCTCGAGCAGCTGTCGCACGTCAAGCGGTGCACCCTCCGGGGTGCTGCCGGCATTCTCGAACAGGCCCACCACGAAGTCCTGCATCGCCTGCGCGCGCGCGGACTCGCGCATCGCCTGCTGCGCCTGCCAGGCGACGATACCGATGGCGGCGACCAGGACCAGGCCGACCAGGGCGGCGCTCGACAGCGCCCAGCGATGCCTGCTGGCGTACTTGCCGATGCGGTAGGAAAGTCGCTGCGGGCGCGCCAGCACCGGCTTGCCGTCGAGATGCCGGTGCAGGTCCAGCGCCAGCGCCTCGACCGAGGGGTAACGTTGCTCCGGGCGCTTGCCCATGGCCTTGAGCACGATGTTGTCGAGGTCGCCGGCAAGCAGGCGCGCGCGCCGGCGCAGGCTGGGTGGGTCAGTGGCGCCGGGTTCGTCGGCGAGCCGGTGCAGGGCCAGCGACGGCCGTTGCGGGTCGGTGCCGAGGATCGCCTCCTCCCATTCGGCGTCGCTCTGCCGCTTGAGGCGGTAGGGCTTGGCGTCGGCCAGCAGTTCATAGAGCACCGCGCCGAGCGAGTAGACGTCGGTCATGGTCGTCACCGGCTCGCCGCGGATCTGCTCGGGCGCGGCATAGTGCAGGGTGAACGCACGCAGGCCGGTGCGGGTGTTGTCCGGTCCCTGCTCGGCGGTGTCGAGCAGCTTGGCGATACCGAAGTCGAGCAGGCGCACCTCGTTCAACGGGGTAACCATGATGTTGGATGGCTTGAGGTCGCGGTGCACGATCAGGTTGGCATGGGCGTGGCTCACCGCATCGCAGACCTGCAGGAACAGCCGCAGGCGCTGTTCGACGCTGGATCCGTGCAGTCCGCACCAGTCGGTGATCGGCTCGCCTTCGACATATTCGAGCGCGAGGTAGGGCTGGTTGTCGGCGCTGATGCCGGCATCGAGCAGGCGCGCGATGTGCGCGTGCTCCAGCCGCGCCAGGATTTGCCGCTCGCGGGTGAAGTGCAGGCGCAGGTTGGGGTCGGCCAGCCCCGGTCGCAGCAGCTTCAGCGCCACGCGCTTCTGGTACAGGCCGTCGGCGCGGCTGGCCAACCAGACCTGGCCCATGCCGCCCTCGCCCAGCATCCGTTCCAGCCGGTACGGCCCGACCAGGACCCCGGCGCGCGCGTGCGGGAGCTGCGAGACCGCGGGTTGGGACAGGAAGTCTTCCTGCCCCTGCTCCAGCGTCAGCAGACCGTCGAGCTCGTCGGCCAGCTGCGGGTCGTCCTCGCGAAGCGAGGCCAGGCTGCGCGCACGTCCAGGCGGGTCTAGCTCGAGCAGGGCGTCGAGCAGGGGCGACAGGCGCTGCCAGCGATCGGCGTCCATGGGTCAGGGCTGAGACACAAGCAGCGCGGTGTGAGACGAACGGCAAGCAAAAGTGCACCGTACTTTGCCGGCCAAGGGCCACCCATCAGTTTGGCGATGGCGCTCGTGTTGGCCGCTTCCGCGTCTCACGGCTCGCATCTCACGTCTTACGGCTCTTTCAGCGATGCCAGCAAGAACAACTTCGCCTTCTGCCAGTCGCGGCGGATGCTGCGTTCGGAGCGCTGCAGCAGCTCGGCGATCTCGCCCTCCGACAGGCCGGCGAAGTAGCGCAGCTCGACCACGTGCGCCAGGCGTTGGTCGACCGCTGCCAGCCGGGTCAGTGCGGTGTCGAGGCCGAGCAACTCCTCGTCCAGGCGCACCCCGCCCTGGAGGTCCTCAGGCAGGTCGGTGACCCGGTGCAGGTCGCCGCCGCGCTTCTGCGCCTTGCGCTGGCGGGCATAGTCGACCAGCACGCTGCGCATCGCAGATGCCGCGTAGGCGAAGAAATGGGCGCGGTCTTCGAACCTGGCCTCGCGGCGTCCGAGCAGTTTGAGGTAGGCCTCATGGACCAGGGCGGTGGCATCCAGGGTCTGGCCCTGCTGGCCGGCGAGCTGCCGCCGCGCCATCGCATGCAGTTCCTGGTACAGAGTGGCGAGCACGCGGTCGAGCGCGCCGCGGTCTCCCTCGCGGGCGGCCTCCAGCCATCCGGTGATGTCCGCCGTGTCGTTCATCCCAGCCCCCGCCGCGCCGCTGGATCATACACCGTGAACAGCGCGGCCCTGACGCAAGTACCGCGAGCCCGCTCAACGCTGGCAATGGCCGCACCAGACCGTTGCCCGCTGCGCCAGCCAGGCCTGCTTCAGCGGCCGGCCGCAGCGTGGGCAGGGCCGGCCACCACGGCCATAGGCCGACAGTTCCTGTTCGAAGTAACCCGGCGCGCCGTCGGGGGCGAGGAAGTCGCGCAGCGTGGTGCCGCCGCGCGCAATGGCGTGGCCAAGGATGCGCGCGATCTCGGCGGCCAGGGTGCGGTAGCGCTCACGCGAGACGCGCCCGGCGGCGCGTAGCGGCGACACCCCGGCGGCGAACAGGGCTTCCGCGGCATAGATGTTACCAACGCCGACCACGATCCTCTGGTCCATCAGGAAGGCCTTGACCGGCGCGCGGCGGCCGCGGCTGCGCGCATACAGGTAGTCGCCGTCGAAAGCTGCTCCGGCGGATACCGTGTCATCGGCCAGCGGCTCGGGGCCCAGGCCGCGCAGCAGCGGATGGGTCTCGCCCGGGGCCTGCCACAGCAGGCAGCCGAAACGGCGGGGATCGTTGAAGCGCAGCAGGCGCCGGGCGCCGCCCGCCGGCGGGGACAGGGCGATGTCGACGTGGTCGTGCGGCCCAGCCGGGGCGGTCGCCGGCAGCACCCGCAGGCTGCCGGACATGCCCAGGTGCATCAGGGCGCTGCCTGCAGTGGTGTCCAGCAGCAGGTACTTGGCGCGCCGGCGCACGGCCTCGATCCGCTGGCCGGGGAGTTCGCGCGCCACTTCGGGCGGGATCGGCCAGCGCAGGTCGGGCCGGCGCAGGGTGACCGCGAAGACGCGGTGGCCTTCCAGGTGAGGGGCCAGCCCGCGGCGGGTGGTTTCGACTTCGGGTAGTTCAGGCATGTCGGCAGGGTGCGGCTGATGCAGGGCGGGAACAACCGTCGCCTGCCGGCTTGGCGCCGCCAAGGGCGAATGCGCCGTCAAGGCCTTGATCGCAAACGTGAACGCGCTTGGGCCATACGCTCGCGCAGGGATGGCAATGGCTGCTGGCAGGTCCCATCATGAGGAATCTTGACCCGTTCGCCCGAGCACCCATGCCCGCTTCCTTCCTCGATTTCCTGGCCGGTGGCCTGTTCCAGTTCGGCTGGGGCGCGCTCGCGCTCTGGTTCCTGGTGGTCACCCAGCTGACGATCTTCTCGGTGACCCTGTACCTGCACCGCAGCCAGGCGCATCGCGGCGTGGACTTCCACCCAGCGCTGGCACACCTGTTCCGCTTCTGGACCTGGTTGACCACCTCGATGATCACCCGCGAGTGGGTGGCGATCCACCGCAAGCACCACGCCAAGTGCGAGACCGAGGACGACCCGCACAGCCCGATGCACAAGGGCATCCGCACCGTGTTCTGGCGCGGCGTCGAACTGTATCGAGAGGCGCGAGCGCAGCGTGGCGACATGGAGCAGTACGGCAAGGGCTGCCCCGACGACTGGATCGAGCGCAAGCTGTATTCGCGCTTTGCGACCATGGGCCCGACCCTTCTGCTGTTCATCAGCTTCGCACTGTTCGGTTTCAAGGGTGTGGCGCTGTGGGCGTTGCAGATGGCGTGGATCCCGTTCTGGGCCGCCGGCGTGGTCAACGGCCTCGGCCACTGGTGGGGCTATCGCAACTTCGAGACCAGCGACACCGCAACCAACCTGACGCCCTGGGGGCTGTGGATCGGCGGCGAGGAACTGCACAACAACCACCATGCCTTCCCATCGTCGGCCAAGTTCGCGCTGCGCCGCTGGGAGTTCGACATCGGATGGGCCGCGATCAAGGGCCTTGAGGCCGTAGGCCTGGCCAAGGTGCTGCGCGTGGCGCCTGCGCTCGATGTCCGCCCCAACATCCAGGTCCCCGACACCGACACCCTGCGTGCCCTGCTCGCGCACCGCTTCCAGGCGATGACCGACTACAAGCGCAGCGTGCTGAAGCCGGCCTTGCGCGAGGAGGCGCAGGCCACGGGTGCGAAGGTGCGCGCGTTGCTGCCGCGGCGACTGCGCAAGGGGCTGGTCGACGACGGCCGCTGGCTCCAGCCGGAAGCCCGCGCGCAACTCCAGGACTGGGTCTCGCAGCGTCCGCGGATCCGCACCCTGGTCGAGCACCGCGCGCGCCTGGCGGCCCTGCTGGAGGCGCGCACGAACAGCGCTGCCGAAGCCCTGCACGCCCTGCAGGCCTGGTGCCACGAGGCCGAGGCCAGCGGCATCCGCGCGTTGCAGGACTATTCGGCGCGGCTGAAGGGCTATTCGTTGCAGCCCGCACATGCCTGAGTTGCCGGCGCCAGTCGCCACGTCCGACAGCAAGCCCGGCCTTCGCAGGCCGGGCTTGCTCGTTTCTGGCGCCTACGTGCTGGTGCTGGCTGCGCTGCTGCCGGCCACCGCGACCGCACAGGTCCTGGCTTCCAGCGATTACCTCGCGCGGATGGACGCCGACGGCGACGGTCGCGTGTCGCTGGCCGAATACCAGGACTGGCTGAGCTACGCCTTCGACGCCATGGACCGCAACCGCGATGGCGTGCTGACCGCCGACGAACTCCCGGGCGGCAAGGGCGCACCGGTGACCCGCGCCGAGCACCGCGCCCGGCTCGCCGACGCCTTCCATCGCCAGGACCGCAACCGCGACGGCTTCCTCGACGCCCGCGAGCTGGCCGCGCCTCCGCGCTGAGCGCCGACGGCGTGCCACCCCACCGGCACTGCGGCACACTGGCGGACCTCGCGTCCGCGGAGCCCGCCATGCACAGCGTGCAGAGCCTCTACCCCGTGCCGCCGGCGTTCGCCGCCGCCGCGGGCCTTCGGCGCGAGGACTACGCGCGTCTGTACGCCGAATCGCTGCGTGACCCTGACGGCTTCTGGCTCGAGGTGGCCAGCCGCCTGGACTGGATGCGTGCGCCGACCCAGGGCAAGGACGCCAGCTTCGCGCGCGAAGACTTCCGCATCCGCTGGTTCGCCGACGGCACCCTCAACGCAAGCGTCGAGTGTCTGGACCGCCACCTCGATGCGCGCGGCGACAAGACCGCGATCCTGTTCGAGCGCGATGATCCCGCGCAGCCGGCGCAGGCCGTCAGCTATCGCGAACTGCATGCCCGCGTCTGCCGGCTCGGCAATGCGCTGCGCAACCTCGGCATCGCCAAGGGCGACCGGGTCACGCTCTACCTGCCGATGATCCCCGACGCGGTGGTGGCGATGCTGGCCTGCGCCCGGATCGGCGCGATCCACTCGGTGATCTTCGGTGGCTTCTCCGCGCAGTCGATCGCAGACCGCATCGCCGATTGCGGCAGCAAGCTGGTCATCACCGCCGACGGGGGCGTGCGCGGCGGCAAACGCATCCCGCTCAAGGCCAACGTCGACGCCGCGCTGCGACTGCCCGGAACCAACAGCGTAGAAACCGTGCTGGTCGTGCGCCACAGCGGTGCTGCGGTGGACATGCAGATGCCACGCGACCGCTGGTTCGACGCCGTGGTCGCGCCGCAGCCCGCGGACTGCACACCCGAGCGGATGAATGCCGAAGACCCGCTGTTCATCCTCTACACCTCGGGCAGCACCGGCAAGCCCAAGGGCGTGCTGCACACCACCGGCGGCTACCTCGTCTACGCCAGCCACACCCATGCCTGCGTGTTCGACCTCAAGGACGACGACGTCTACTGGTGTACCGCGGATGTCGGCTGGATCACCGGACACAGCTACATCGTTTACGGGCCGCTGGCCAACGGCGCCACCACGCTGGTGTTCGAGGGCGTGCCGAACTGGCCGGACGCCTCGCGCTTCTGGCAGGTGGTCGACAAGTACGCCGTGACTCTCTTCTACACCGCGCCGACCGCGATCCGCGCGCTGATGCGCGAGGGCGACGCGCCAGTGAAGGCGACCTCGCGCCGGTCGTTGCGGCTGCTGGGTACGGTCGGCGAACCGATCAACCCCGAGGCCTGGCGCTGGTACTTTGCAGTGGTCGGCGACGCGCGCTGTCCGGTCGTCGACACCTGGTGGCAGACCGAGACCGGCGGCATTTTGATTTCGCCGCTGCCCGGTGCGATCGACGCGAAGCCCGGTTCGGCGACCCTGCCCTTCTTCGGCGTGCAGCCGGCGCTGGTGGATGCCGAGGGCAGACCACTCGAAGGCGAGGCGGAGGGCAACCTGGTCCTGCTCGATTCCTGGCCCGGGCAGATGCGCACGGTGTACGGCGACCCGGCGCGCTTCTTCGACACCTACTTCAGCGCCTACCCGGGCATGTATTTCACCGGCGACGGGGCGCGCCGCGACGAAGACGGCTATTACTGGATCACCGGACGCGTCGACGACGTGATCAATGTCAGCGGCCACCGCCTCGGCACCGCAGAGGTCGAGAGTGCACTGGTGTCGCACCCGAAGGTCGCCGAGGCCGCGGTGGTCGGCTTCGCGCACGAGATCAAGGGCCAGGGGATCTACGCCTATGTCACCCTGGTCGCCGGCGCGCAGGCGGACGAGGTGCTGCGCAAGGAACTCGTCGCGCACGTGCGCAACGAGATCGGTCCGATCGCCACGCCCGACCACGTCCAGTGGGCACCGGCATTGCCGAAGACCCGCTCGGGGAAGATCATGCGCCGCATCCTGCGCAAGATAGCGGAGTCGGGCTCATCCACGTTCGGGCCCGACCAACTCGGCGATACCTCGACGCTGGCCGACCCGTCGGTGGTGGATGCGCTGGTGCGGGCGCGGCGCGACGGGTAGGCGTCGGCGCTTACCCGCCAGGCTTGTGTGGCGGGGATGACGGATCGGCAAAGCCGCGCGGAAACGCGGGCGGCCGAAGCGTTACTTGATCTTGCCTTCCTTGTAGATCACGTGCTTGCGCACCACCGGGTCGTACTTCTTCATTTCCATCTTGCCCGGGGTGTTCTTCTTGTTCTTGTCGGTCGTGTAGAAATGACCGGTGCCTTCCGATGAGATCAGACGGATCTTGTCGCGCTTGCCTGCCATGGTGTCCTCCTCAGACCCTGCTCTTGGGTGGAATTTCGCCGCGGGCGCGGAGGTCGGACAGAACGGAATCGATGCCGTTCTTGTCGATGGTGCGCAATGCATGCGCGGAAACCTTCAGCTTCACCCAGCGGCTTTCGCTGGCCACCCAGAAGCGACGCTCATGCAGGTTGGGCAGGAAGCGGCGGCGGGTCTTGTTGTTGGCGTGCGAGACGTTGTTGCCGGTCTGCACGCGCTTGCCGGTGACCTGGCATACACGGGACATAACGCACCTCGTAGATATCTGGTGTCGCCCTTGGCCAGGGAGACGGCGGCCCCGGCGCGATTGGCTGCGCCACACGATGCGGGAAGGAGGTCCGTCCGGGGACGGGTCGCGGCGCGGAGGCGGGCGGCATCGCGTGGCCGATCCGGTCCGGGCACACGAGGTGCCGGACGCAGCGAGCCGCGTATTATGCCGGCCTCGGACGCCGTGGGCAAATTCGGGAGCCTGCCGGCAACCACATGCGCGGTGACATCAAGGGCCGGGACGGTGTGCCCTCGCATGCCAGCCAGCGGGGCTGACACCCGCTCCGCAGCTTGGGTCGACAGTCCCTATTGCGTCCGCAGCCGCGCCAGCACGCCGTCGAGCGCGTCCAGGTCGCCGTAGTGGATCACCAGCCGGCCCCTGCCGCCGCGGCCGTGGGCGATGCTGACCTTGGCTCCCAGGCTCTCTGAAAGTTCGGTTTCCAGCGCAGCGATGTCGGCCTGGGGCCGAGGCTTGCCGCCGTTGCCCTTTTTCGACGCCGCCGGCAGCTTGCCGGCGGCGAACTGCTGGGCGCGGTGCTCGACCTCGCGCACCGACCAGCCGTGCTCGGCGGCGTCGGCCGCCAGCCTGCTAGCCAGGTCGGGCGCCAGGGTGAGCAGGGCCCGGGCATGGCCCATCTCCAGCCGCCCGGCCTCGAGCAGCGCGCGGATCGCCGGCGGCAGCTCCAGCAGGCGCAGCAGGTTGGACACTGCCGCGCGCGAGCGGCCCACGGTCTCGGCCGCCTGGGCGTGGGTCAGGTCGAACTCGTGGATCAGCCGCTCCAGCGCCTGCGCCTCCTCCAGCGGATTGAGGTCCTCGCGCTGGATGTTCTCGATCAGCGCCATCGCGACCATGGTGCGGTCGTCGACGGCGCGGACCACGGCGGGGATCTCGCCCAGGCCAGCCAGCCTGGAGGCCCGCCAGCGGCGCTCGCCGGCGATGATCTCAAAGGTGAGGTCGGGCAGTTCACGGACCACGATCGGCTGGATCACGCCCTGGGAACGGATCGATTCCGCCAGCTCTTCGAGCTTGTCCTCGTCCCAGTGCCTGCGCGGCTGGAATCGGCCGGGCGCCAGCGCGTCGAGCGGCAACTGGCGCAGCTGGTCACCGGGCGCGGCCTCCAGCGCAGGTGCGGATGCGGCGGCCCTGGGCCCGAGCAGGGCCTCCAGGCCGCGGCCGAGGCCGCGCTTCTTCGGGGCCGACTTGGCGGCGCTCATGCCGGGGTTTCCATGGGCTTGGCTTGCTCCTGTGGTCGGGCGCGCGCGGCCTGCTCGCGCTCGCGCTGGCGACGCAGCAACTCGCCGGCCAGGCCGAGGTAGGCG
>JALZMP010000114.1 GCA_030858145.1 Pseudomonadota bacterium | reverse complement strand
AGGCCGGTGTCGGTCAGGGCCACGCCCGCAAACGCCGCCGCGACCTGGCGGAAGCGACAGAAGTCCTCGTAATCGGCAAGCTCGTCGCGCAGACGCTGCAGGGCGACGTCAATCAGTACCGCGTCGTCGAGCTCGCCGACCACCGGCGCCGACGCAGGCAGCAGGGTGTTCGGGTCGTTGCGGTAACGCTGCAGGATGGCCAGCGTTTCGGCCACTTCGGGTTCCGCTTCCCAGTCCGGGTCGCGGACCACTTCCTCCAGCCGGGTCAGCACCGCCAGGCGTGAGGTGATGAAGCTCGACTGCTCGTCTCGCGCATGACGTGCCAGCAGGCGCCGGCCGGCGGTGACGATCTGGTCCTGGGTCAGCCCCGGCGAGTCGGGGCTGATGGCATGCAGCACTTCATTGAAGTGCTGCAGGCGGTCGGGGTCGATGTCATGGTCGCCCAGCCGCTGGCGGCGGCCGCCGTCGGTGAGGAAATCCAGGAAGCCGTTGGGGAAGGTGACGCTGTCGTGTTGCCGGGGAGTGGTGTTCATGCGCTGTCTCCATGCTGCGTGGGGGTCCGTATGGAAGGTGTACGGCAAACGCAGCGCAAAGGGGACAATGGGGCGTGGCTGAGCAGGTGAGGTCGCTGCGGCGAGCATGAACGGCACGCTGAACCGCCGCAGCGCGGCAGGCATCGGTGCCGGCTCCGTGGAGCTTGGGGATTCGGTCCGTGCAGGACAAGGACTTTAGAACGCCTTCGCGTGGCTGCCGGCCAGCGACAGCACAGAGCGCAGGCGCCAGCCCGGATCGGCGTTGAGGTAATTGCCCATGGCCGACAGTGGCGGCGCGCCTTTCGGCCTGGAGCCGTTCTTGCGCAGACCCAACAGGCTTGCCGTTCCAGCCGCACGCGCCTTCAGCATGTCACGCGGCAGGCGGACCACGGTCGGATAAGCCGCGCACCGAACCTGCTTCGCCGGGACTGCGCTCAGAAACCGCGTGTCAGCAGGACTTCGTGGGCGTATTTGACGTCGTGGATGGTGTCGCCCCAGACCATCTGGGACGTCGAGGCCGATATGGACCATGTGTCGTCGAAACGCCAGGTGGCCCCCACGCCCGCGAAGCCGTAGTTCTGGCGCAGGAGACGATCGTGCTGGTACCAGAGCTCGCTGCCGCGGGCCCGCTCGCGGAAGAAAACGGCCGGATCCAGTCCCTGCGCGCGGCGGCCGCTGGCGAAGACGTTGACCGACCATTGCGGCGAGAGGTCGTAGCGGCCCGACAGCCGGATGTAGTGCTTGTCGAAGTCGTAGCCCAATACTTTTTCGACCAGTTCGTAGCTGTAGCCGGCCGAGTAGTGGAAATTGCTCCTGCCCAGGCGGCGCGAAGCATCGAAACCCAGCCGCAATCGCTTCAGCCGCTGGCCGGGCGCGGCGCTGGCGAAAAAGGTGTAGTCGTGGCTGGGATAGACCAGCACGGCGTGGGGACGGACGTCGAAGCCGCCGAGCGTCGTGTGGTAGGTGAGGCCGAGCTGCCAGTCCTGCCAGGTGCCGTGGTAGCGGCCGTCGTCGAGGAACTGCGAGTCGGTACGTGGCTGCGCGAGCCGGGCTGGATTATGCGCGCCGATGTCGTTGACCGCGCGCTTGCTGATGAATGGCAGCGAGGCGTTGAGCGACCAGCGCTCGTCGAGCCGGTAGTCCACGCTCAGGGTCATGCTGCGGACATCGGTGGTGAGGTCGCGCAGAAAGGCGACGTCCCCGCCTGAGCTGTCGAGCGAGCCCTGGGTATGCACGGCCTGGAATCCCAGCGAGATCGAGCCACGCTGAGGCTTTGAAGCGCCGAACTCATAGGGCGATCCCGGCGCCGGGCCATTGTCCGCGATACACGGACTGGCTACCGCGGCCACCAGCGCGGCGGCAGCGATCTTGCGCATGGATGGCCGGCGCATGGCGCTAGCCCCCCATCAGCCGGTTGATGGACTTCAGGTACTGCCCCAGGCTGGCACCGTCCACCAGGAACGACGCGAAACGGCTGCGCAGGTCGGGCGCATTGCGCTGGCTGCGATCGACCACGGGCAGCAGCTTGGGCGAGGACGCCGCGGACGGTGTGGCCGCGGTCACCGCGGCGATCGCGTCCAGGCCGGCGATCACCACGTCGTAGCGGCGCTCCTGCAGGGCTTGCGACAACTCGCCGGCGTTGTGGGCGACCGTCAGCCGGTGCCCTGCCTGCGCCAGGCCGCGATAGACCGCCATGCGGTCCACGGATGGTGCACGCTGGTCGTTGTAGATCAGCACGGTCGCCGGGCGCGGCGCCAGGTAGCCCTGGTAGCGGAGGCCGTCGCCCATGTGGAAGATGCCTTCGCCGCAGGCGAATACAGGCGAGGCCGCGGCGAGCGCGACCGCCATCGACAGCAGGGTTGTGAGGGGACGAGACATCGCGGTTCTCCGGTTGTGGTTGGGGGACTTCTCTTACTAACGGGAAATGGGGCTGGAAATGACAGCCGCGGTTCGCGGCGGGGCGACGGGCTCGACCGTGAACCCCAGTATGAGCATCGGTTCACCGGTCGTGCGCAGGTCGATGCAGCGCAGTGCACGCCCGGGCTGCGGGTTGGCCAGCCGGGGCGCGGCCAGCGTGGCGGTCCCGATCCCCAGCGTGCCGCGCGGGATTTTCGTGCTGAAGGCGTGCGGGACGGCACGGTCGTCGCCGTAGCCCTGCACCTCGCGCCCGGAGCGGATCGGGACGCGGGCCTGCCCGCCGTCCCGGTAGTGCAGGATCATCTCGGCCAGCAAGTGCGGCCGGTCGTCGCGGGTGCAGATCGTGGGCAGCAGCAGGGCGTGGACCGCGGCGACCGGTCGCCCGGCCGGCGTCGCCACGCAGTCCGCCAGGCCGTCGCGGCCGACCTCGACCATTCCGCGCAGATCGAAATCGACCCCACCCAGACGTTGCACGCCGGCAGGGAACGGACGCATGAAGGGGCGGATGACGCCGTAGCTGTTGCGCACGCTGTCAGGTCCGTACGTGTAGTGCGCGCTCAGATCGAGCAGGGTATCGGGCGTGCCGGGTGCGCGTGCCGGGATCGGCGAGCGGTCCAATGGGGCGTAACCGGCGATCGCAGGCGATGGGCGACGCTGCAGGCCGGGCCATGCGCCCGGATCCCGTGCGCGCAAGGCCGCACGCACCGGCGCCGAGGGGATGCGAAGCCGTTGCGGGGAGCCCCCGTCCGTGTCCAGCCTGGCCAGCAGGGCATCGAGTTCAACGTCCGGACGTGGCTCCGGTGCAATCGTCCAGTGCGCAACCCCACCGACGGTGCGTGCTAGCAGGCGCGTTCCGTCAGGCGAAAAAGTGACCCCGACGATCCCGTCAATGGCGGGCGTGTCGATTCGCAGTGGCGCGCCCACCTGCACGCCGTTGGCGGTGTACAGGAATATGCTCCGGCGCATCGCCAGCGCCAGCAGGCGTCGGTCGGCGCTCACCGCATAGGCGCCCATGGTCGAATCGGAGGCGTCTTCGGCAAGGGGGAGCCGGCGCAGGCCGGTGCCGTCGAGCAGCAGATGGCCGGTCTCGGCGGGCAGGAAGGCGCCATGTTCGAGCGCGATGACGCCATAGGGCCGTGCGCCCCCGAGCGCATGGCGCGTCCGTTCCACGTCTGCCGCCGGATCCCAGGTCAGCAAGGCATCGCCCCCGAAGCGGGGATCGCCGGCCCGCGTCACCATCAGCAGGTCGCGGCCATTCATCGAAAAATCCGCGCCGACGACCGGCTGGAAGGGATCGTGCGGATACTCGCCGATCAAACGCAGCGGCTGCGCGTCGAGCACGGTGGTCGCACCATCAGTCGGGCCGATGGCGACGATGCGCTGCCCGTCCGGCGAAAACGCGAGCATCAGCAAGGGCCCCTGCAGCACCACCTCGCCGGGCAGCCGCCGCCCTGTAACCAGGTCGTACAGCTGCAGCTGGTCGCCGAATCCGCTCTCGTGCCGGACGCCGAAACCGAGCAGTGCGCGCCGCCCGTCGCGGCTGACCAGCAGGCTTTGCGGGCTGTTCGGTAGCGCGATGGGCGCAGTGCGCGGCCGCAGCGCCGGTGCGTTGGAGGACGGCGCGTCGTAAATCCGCAGTTGCGGGCCGACTGTCACGACCAGGGTGCGGCCATCGCCAACCAGTTCGGCAAACCCCGGAGGCTGGGCGAGCGAGAGCCACGGGCTGGCATTGCTACCGTCCAGCGAGGCGATGCGCAGCTTGTTCCATTCGACATCGACCGTGCGCCTGCCGTCGGCATGCACGTTTTCGGGCAGTTGCCGTGGAGTGGAGGCCGGCGCGGTTGGCCCCGCCGGCATGCGCCACAGCCGCACCTGTCCATCGATGCCGGTGCTGGCCAGCAATCCTGAGCGCATGGACCAGTCGACCGCATACGATCCGGCCTGTCCATGCATGGCTGGCGCCAGGGCAATCCGGATAGGTGGAAGCGCGCGTGATCCCGCCCCTGCCGGTAGCCTCCACAGTGCGATGCGGCCCTCGCCGGCGGCGACCAGCAGGCGACGATTGCGGCTGATGCCGACCCGCCGGACGGAGAAATCGTGCGCCATGCTGCCGCTGACCAGGGGATCGCCGCTCTCGGCCGCGAAAGCATGGACGCGTCCGTCCACCCCTGCCGCGGCCAGCCAGGCCCCATCCTCGCTGAAGGACAGCCAGGTGATCTCGCGGCCGCGCGCCGACGGCAGCGCGCGCAGCGCACCGGTCTGGATGTCGAGCAGAAACACGCGCCCTTCGGCATCGCCTAGTGCGGCACGGGCCCCGTCCGGACTGATGGCCCATGCCGAAACGCCGGCTTGGTTCGGAAAATCGAGCGTCCGGAGGTGCCGCAGTTGCGGCAGCGCGTACAGATGCAGTTTCTGCATGGCGACGTCCAGCGCCATGGCGTGGCGCCCCCCGGGGCCGATCATCCAGGGCAGGGCGTCGGTCCCCGCCGACGGCACCGTGACTGGGGCAGACAGTGGCGTCGATGGCGTCGCGCGCCACAGTTGCACCTGCCTGTCGGTGTTCCTCGCCAGTAGGATGCGCCCGTCGTCGCTGTAGTTGGCGTCCGAGAAGTGCGCGAATGCCGCCGGTGGTTCCAGTACCGCCTCGCGTTCCAGGTCCAGCAGCCAGGTGTCGCCGTTGGTCGGACTGGCGTAGTGACGGTACCACTCCAGTGTCGCGCGCAGGCGATCGTTGCCGACGAAGCGCAGCAACACGATCGAGCGCGCCTGACCGCCGGAACTGATCCGTCCGCGCAGGCTGACCCGTCCGCGCTCTTCGAGCGTCGCGGTGTCGTACCAGCGCACGCTCTGGTCGCTGAGCGCGATCGCGAGCCGGCTGCCGTCTTCGCTGAGCGCGACCGCGAGCGGGTTGGCATCGGCGATCGCGATCGTGTCGATGAGCGTCGCGCCCTGGCCGAGCAGGAGGCCGATCCGGCGGCGGTCGAGCAGGACAGCTTCGTCGCGGCCGGCCAGCGCCTGCTCCTTCGCGTTGTGCAGCAGCTGTGGCAGCGCTTCCCAGCCTTCGCCGTTCTGCTCCAGGCGCAGCGCCGCCTCGCGCCGGCCTTCCCACAGGCGCTGGTTGGCGGTCAGCGCGTTGTTTTCAGCGCGCTGCCACTGCTGTGTGGTCGCCACCAGCCCAAGCACCAGCGCCAGCATGGCCAGAGCCGATGCGCCTGCCAGCTTCGGCTCGCGTTTCGACCAGCGCCAGACGCGCTGTGGCGCGCTCAGAGTGCGCACGCTGACCGCGCGGCCTTCCAGGTAACGGCCGAGGTCGTCGGCCAGCGCGCGTGCGGTGGGATAGCGGTCGGCGGGCTCCCGCGCCAGGCACTTCAGGCAGATCGCTTCCAGGTCCGGCGACATTCGCCCGAACCGCGACGGCCTGCGCACCACGCCCTGCCGCAGCAGCAACAGCGTCGACGAGGCGTCCGCGGCCTCGAACGGCGGCTGGCCGCAGAGTGCTTCGTACAGGATTGCGCCCAGGCCCCAGACATCGGTGGCGCGGCTGAGCCCCGCGCCGTCGGTGACCGCCTGCTCCGGCGCCATGTAGCTGGGCGTGCCGGCGGTCTGCAGGTTGTCGAGGTTGGCGTCGGGCTCCATGAAGCGCGACAGGCCGAAGTCGGCGACGCGCGGCTGGCCCTCCTCGTCGAGCAGGATGTTGGCGGGCTTGAGGTCGAGGTGCAGCACGCCGAGCGTGTGGGCGTAGTCGACCGCTTCGGCTACCGTGCGCATCAGGGCTGCGGCGCGGGCCTCCGGCAGCTTGCCCCCCTGGCGCTGCAGGTGCTGGGCCAGGCTTTCGCCGCGCACCAGCTGCATGGCGTAGTAGACCAGGCCTTCGAGTTCGCCCATCTCGAACACGGTGACGATGGCCGGGTGCTGCAGCTTGGCGGCATGCCGGGCCTCCTGCTGGAACCGTGCGATGTAGCCCGGCGATGCCCACGGGCCCGACGACAGCAGCTTGACCGCGACCTCGCGCTGCAGGTGGGTCTGCTGCGCGCGATAGACCAGGCCCATGCCGCCTTCGCCGATCAGCTCCAGCAGCTCGAACTCGCCGAGCCGGCGCTGCTCCGGATCATCGAGATCCAGCTCGACACGGTCGCTGCCGAAGCCCGGCAGCCCGGTCGCCTGCGCATGTGCCGATGCACCGAAGGCCAGCTGCGCGATGGCGGGATCGAGCCACCAAGGCGGATGCGAACCGTCGGCGCCGCCGGGGGTCATGTCTCACGCCCGAGCGCCGCCAGCATGGCCGCGCGTTCCTCGGCGAGTTGCGCGGGGTCGGTGACCAGCTGGGTGAGTTCGTCGTCGACGATGCGGCGGAAGCGCTGACGCAGGCGCCGGATCGCCATGCTGACGAACAGGGGCTTGGCATCGAGCGCCTCGGCCTCGCGTGCGATGTCCTCGGACCCCGCGTCTGCCGACAGGTAGCGCTGCAGGCGTTCGAACATCTCCGGGTGACCGGCGTCGACGGCTTCCGCGCGCAGCCGCGCCATGCTCTGGGACATCACCTCGAGGGCGAAGCTGCGTTCGAGGGTGGGTGTGCCGGTGGGCGCGTCGGTGGCAACGTCAACGCAGACCGGCGACAGCGGCGGCAGGCGGCGATCGCCCGCCTGTGCTGCGTTGTTGCGGGCGAGGAAGTCGTCGAGCTCTCCAGCGAGGAAATCGCGGAAGCGGCTATAGCGGCCGGCGCGCGCAAGCCCCTCCTGGAACAGATGGGTGAGGAAGGCCTGGGTCAGGTCGCGCGCCTCGCCCTCGCTGCGGCCGCTGCGGCGGATGTACTGGTGGATTGGTGCCCAGTAGCGCAGGCACAGCGCGTTGAGCTGGCCGCGGGTGTCGGACTCGCCGGCGTTGAGGTCGCGGATCAGCGACCAGCGCGTGGTGTGGAAGTCGTCGCGGCTGGACGGATGCGGGGTCATGCTGCCGCCTCTACCGCCGTCAGGTCGATGCCGAGACTGCCGCGCAGTTCGGACAGTTCGGCATCGAGATCCTCGCGGCTGCCCACCGTGGCCAGCAGCTCCAGTCGGATCAGCTGGCGCAGGCGCAGGCGCAGGCGGTGCAGCTGCACTGCGACGGTGTTGCGGCGCAGGCCCAGCGCCGCGGCGATGGCGGTGAGCTCGTCGCTGTCGGCGCGGCCGTCGACGCAGGGCCACAGCCGCTCGAACTGCACCTCGCGGTGGATGCCGCGGTACTCCTCCTGCAGGCGTGCGCGTGCACGTTCGATCAGGACGGCCAGCCAGCTCCGCATGAAGGCCTGTTCCGGCGACGCCATGTCGGCCGCGGTCGATTCGTCGTCCAGCGCCACGTGGTGGACGTCGCCGCCGCGCTTGTGCGCATGGTCGTGCGCTCGGGAATTCTGGATGAAGCGCCGCAGCGCGGTCAGCAGCAGCGCGCGGAAGCGGCCGCGCTCCGGCGTGGCCACCGAGTACCAGCCGTGCTCGATGAAGCGGGCGAAGAACTCCTGGGTCAAGTCCTCGGCATCGGCGTGGCTGTAGCCGTGGCCGCGCACATAGGCCAGCACCGGCGGGCGATAATCGCGGCAGAGCTGCTCCAGGGCGGGCCGCCCGCCCGCCCCGTCATTGCAGGCCTCCGCGATCAGGCTCCAGCGGGTGGTGTTGAAACGGGTCATCACTGCCCTCCCCAGGCTGGAGCGGCCGTTCGCCTGATACCTGCCTGGGGAGGCGGCCATCCAGCCCCTGCCGTTTCCCCTTCTGCCGGCATTGTGCGCCGTTGCGGCCGCGATTCAAGCGACATGGAATCGTTCAAGTGACGCGGCTCAGGTGACGTGGAACAGCGTGCTGCGCGGGTCGGGCGCGAAGCGGGTGCGGGCGCGGCCGTAGCGCGGCGTCCTGCTGTCTCGGGACTGGGTGATCGCCTCCAGCCAGTGGTTCCGGGTCAGGCCGGTCTCCTCAACGGTGATGCCGGCGAAGTCCGCGGCGACCCGGCGGAAGCGGCAGAAGTCCTCGTATTCGGCGAGATCCTCGCGCACCAGTTGCAGGCCGACATCGATCAGTACCGCATCGTCAAGCCGTCCGACCACAGGCAGGCGGTCGGGAATCAGGTCGTCGGTGGACAGCACGTAGGCCTGCAGGACGTGCAGGTGCTGGCGCAAAACGTCGTCGGGCGCCCAGCCTGGATCGTCGGCCATGGACTCCAGGCGTGCCAGGGCGCTCATCCGCGCGGTGACGAAGGCCGGCTGGCCGCCCTCGGCGTATCGATCGAGCGCGCGCTGGGCCGCGCTCGCCATCTGGTCGAGCGTCAGCGACGGCGACTCCGGGCTGAGCGCGCGCAGCGCACCGTTGAAGCGTTCCAGGCCCTCGGCCTGCAACGCATAGTCGCCAATGCGATGGCCGCGCTTGGGCGTCATGGTCAGGAAGTCGAGGAAGCCGTGCGGATAGGTCAGGCTGCTGTGCAATTGCGTGGCATTCATGGCGTGTGCTCCGTGACGGGCAGGTTGCAAGTTTGAAAGTGTGTGCGGAACGGTGGGGATCCGCGCTGCTGATGCAGGTTGCGGCTGCGGTGCGGCGCGATCCCCGCGGCGTAGGGATTGAAGCTGTTGGCAAGGGGGACCGGCGGATGGGGAACGTGGAGTTCCGCATCCGACGGTGGTCATCCCGGGCGGGCCGGTGTGCCGCAACGTGGGCGTGCGTATCAGAGGCCCAGGCGGGTCCCGATCGCCTGGCCGCACAGGGGCGGCCCGACGGGATTGCCGGCGAGGTCCAATTGCCGGGCGTTGACCACCCCTGAATAGCCGTTGCCGCCGGCGTCGAGGGTGATCAGGACGCGCACGTCGTTGAAGCCGGTGGCGGGAGCGGGCGACGCCTGGTCGAAGCGGAAGAACTGGAACCGGCTCGCGTACTGCCCATTGCCCTTGTATGCCCAGACACCTTGGCCGGGGCCGCGGTAGGTGGGCGCCGTCCAGTTGGTGTCGCTGAGCGTGCCGCCGGCATGAAAGGTGCCGTAGGCCGAGAAGAAGACGACCGGGTTCGGCAGGCTGCACGGACCGATGGCGACATCGACCTTCCAGACGCCGACCAGCCGGTTGGCCGGGACGTTGCCCTGGTTCTGGGCGGAGGCACTGCCCGCGAGGACCGCGAGCAGGACAAACGGCAGGATACGGGGGTGGTTCATGGCGGATCTCCTTGATGGGTGGCCGGGGCGATCGCCGCCGGCACCCACTTGTTTCAGGAAATCCGCGTGGCAATTACACCAGCGCCCAGGTCCAGGCCGTTTCGTGGCGCCCCACGCTTCGCCCGCGCAGGGAAAGGTAGCGGTCGACGCCCGTAGAAAGGCCCCTAGGCCGCCAGCGTCACTGGCACGCCTGCGGTCAAGGCGTCGAAGTAGTCGCGGGTGAGATCGAGTTGCGCACGCGCGGTTTGCGCGCGGTTGGCCACCGCCAGGAATGCCGTTGGCGACCACCGGGATCGACGCCCGCGCCTTGATCGCGGCGATGGTCGTACTCGGCCCGACCTGTTCGAGCGCATCGTCGCCGGCCCGCTGTTGGCGGCCGACGAACCGCCGCGGCCCTGTGATGCCCAGCGCAAGCCGCCGACGCGTGACGAAGACGACGAAAAACCGGTTCAGCCCGGCCTGCAGGGGCTTTGATGGTGGCCAAGGCCGAATCGGGTTATACGCAATGTGTGATTGATTACGTATAACTTCGAGAGTAGACTCGGCATGGCGCGTCAGACCGGAGCTGCGCATGGCCCGTTTCGAGCTGCTTTCCGCCTCTGCGCAGACGGCCTATGCGCAGCTGCTGGACGCCGTGCACGGCGCCGAGTTGTCGCGCTCGGTGGCCAATCTCACCGGCACCTTTGCGCGCAAGCAGGTCAAGGGCAACACCTAC
>JALZMP010000113.1 GCA_030858145.1 Pseudomonadota bacterium | reverse complement strand
GGGCGGGCGTCGGCGGTGGCACGTTCGCGCTGCGCGGCGGCCTCCTGTTCGGAGCCGATGTCGACGGCAGGCGGGGCTGCCGGCTCCGCAGGCGGTCCCGAGACCGTGCCGCGCTGGTTGTAGAAGTACCAACCGAAGGCCAGCACCGCGATCAGGATCAGGATCCACACCAGCGGGCTGACACTCTTGCGGGTGGCCGGATCCCCGGGGGGTGGCGGTTGCGGCGGCTCGATTCGGGGGTCGTGCGGGCGCGGCATGGGGTCGGACATGGCGAACTCCTCGCGGATGGGCAAGGCGAGCGTTTCACAGCAAATGTTCAGCGGCTGTGGATGCCGCCCCCCGGCGCTCAGTCGCGGTCGAAGCGGATCGTCACCTCCACCGTGGCGCTGACCGGCTGCCCGTCGCGCAGCGCCGGGCGGAAACGCCAGCCTCGGGCCGCCACCAGCGCCTCGCGGTCGAGCTCCCGTGAACCGCTGCTGCGCAGGATATCCATCGCGTACGGCATCCCGCGCGGATCGACCTCGATCTGCAGCAGCACCTCGCCCGATTCGCCACGGCGCAGTGCCGTGGCCGGATAGTGGGGCGCAGGGGTGGCGATCGCGACCGGCCCGGTGGTCGTGGTGGACGCCGGCGGCGCAGGGGGCGGTGGCGCGACCGGATCTGGCGGTAGCGGCGCAGGCCAGGATGCAACCGGCTCGGCCACGCGCGACAGGTCCTGGCCGGGTCGCATGAGGTCGCCGGCCCCGTCGCCTTTGGCCGCTGGTGCGGGCAGGGGCGCGAGGACCCGTCCACGGGCGTCGGGCGCCGCATCGCCAGGAGCGTGCAAATTGCGTGCGTCGCGCTGGCCGAGCCAGAGCAGCAGGAACAGCAGCGCGCCCGCCGCGACCGCTGCGGCGACCAGCCAGCCGGCGCGTTGCGACAGTCGGAACCAGGGGGCGGAGGCTTTCGGCGCCGAGCGGGGCGGCTGCGTTGCGGGCATCGGCACGCCGGCGGAGGAAAGACCGTTCCATTCTGGCACAGGCCTGGGCAGCAATCACCGGCGCGACACGCGATAATCTCGGCTCCCCTCGTCTCGCCTGCCATCGATGCTCGATCCCCATCTGCTGCGCCAGAATCCCGACGAACTCGCGCAGCGCCTGCGCAGGTTGCGCGGCCATGAACTCGACGCCGCCGCGTTCGAACATTTGGAAGCCGAACGCAAGCGCATCCAGGTACGGACGCAGGAGTTGCAGTCGTTGCGCAACAGCCGCAGCAAGGCCATCGGCCAGGCCAAGGGGCGGGGCGAGGACGCCAGCACGCTGCTGGAAGAGGTCGCCGGCCTTGGCGACGAGTTGCAGGCATCGGAGGCCGCCCTCGATCGCACTCGCGGCGAAATCGACGCCATCGCACTCGGCCTGCCCAACCTGCCCGATCCCTCGGTGCCGGTCGGCGCCGACGAGTCTGGCAACGTCGAGCAGGCGCGATGCGGCGAGCCGCGCCACTTCGATTTCGCACCCAGGGACCATGTCGAGCTCGGCGCCCGCCACGGCTGGCTCGACGGCGAGGCCGGTGCGAAACTCTCGGGTGCGCGTTTCACCGTGCTGCGCGGGCAGCTCGCGCGGCTGCACCGCGCACTGGCCCAGTTCATGCTCGACCTGCACGTGTCCGAACACGGCTACGAGGAAACCAATGTCCCGCTGCTGGTCAATGCCGAGGCGATGCTGGGGACCGGGCAGCTGCCGAAGTTCGAGGAGGACCTGTTCGCGACCGCGATCGCGGAGGGCCAGGCCGCATCGCGTCGCTATCTGATTCCGACCGCCGAAGTCCCGTTGACCAACATCGTCTGCGACCAGATCCTCGACGCGGACCACCTGCCGCTGCGGATGGCCGCGCACACGCCGTGCTTCCGCGCCGAGGCCGGCAGCCACGGCCGCGACACCCGCGGCATGATCCGCCAGCACCAGTTCGAGAAGGTCGAGCTGGTCTCGATCGTACGCCCGGCCGAATCCGACGCCGAGCACGAGCGCATGACCCGCTGCGCCGAGGTGGTGCTGGAGAAGCTTGGCCTGCCGTACCGGCGGGTGTTGCTGTGCAGCGGCGACATGGGATTCGCGGCGCAGAAGACCTGGGACCTCGAGGTTTGGCTGCCCTCGCAGGCCGCGTATCGCGAGATCTCCTCCTGCTCCAACTGCGGCGACTTCCAGGCGCGGCGCATGCAGGCGCGCTGGCGCGACCCGGACACCGGCAAACCCGAGCTGGTGCACACCCTCAACGGCTCCGGCGTCGCCGTGGGCCGTGCGCTGATCGCGGTGATGGAGAACTACCAGCAGGCCGATGGCAGCATCGCGGTGCCCGAAGCGCTGCGTCCCTGGATGGGCGGCCTGGAGCGCATCGCCTGAAGGCGTTATCGCATCACGTTGCATCTGCAGAATGAAAGTGATGAAGTAGGGGTCGTCGTTCCGCATTTGGAATACCCATGCAGGACCTCAACGACCTCTACTACTTCGCCATGGTCGTCGAACATGGCGGCTTCGCCGCGGCCGAGCGCGCCCTGGGCATCCCCAAGTCGCGCCTGAGCCGGCGCATCAGCCAGCTCGAGACCGACCTTGGCGTGCGCCTGCTGCAGCGCTCCACCCGCTGCTTCGCGGTCACCGATGTCGGCCAGAGCGTGCACCGCCACGCGCAGTCGATGCTGGCCGAGGCACAGGCGGCGCGCGAGGCGGTCGACCGGCTCAGCGCCGAGCCGCGCGGGGTGGTGCGGGTCAGCGTGCCAGTCGGGCTGGCGCAGCAGCAGATGCCCGAGTTGCTACCGGATTTCCTGGCCCGCTTTCCTCTGGTGCGGGTGCAGATGCACGTCAGCAACCGCCGTGTCGACGTCATCAATGAGGGCTTCGACGTCGCCATCCGCGTGCGCACCAAGCTCGACGACGACGGCAGCCTGGTGATGCGCAGCTTCGGCCAGATCCAGGAACTGCTGGTGGCGAGCCCGACCTACCTGGACCGGGCCGGCCGGCCGGCCGACCCAGCACAGCTCAATGAGCACGTCACCCTGACCATGAGCGAGGACGAGGTGCGCCAGCGATGGGAGCTGCAGGGCGCCGATGGCGAGGTCCGCCGCGTCGACCTCAAGCCGCGGGTGTCGGGATTCGACTTTCCGATGCTGATGGCGCTAGCCAGGCAGGGGCTCGGCATCACCATGCTGCCCGAAACCCTGTGCGCGCAGGCGGTGCGCAACGGCGAACTCGAGGTCGTGCTCCCGCAATGGCGGCTGCCACAGGGCATCGCCCACGCCGTGTTCGCCTCGCGCCGCGGCATGCTGCCGGCGGTGCGGGTGTTCATCGACTTCCTCGCCGAGCGGCTGCCGCCGCTGATCGAGGCGTCGCGGCTGGATTGCCAGCAGTGCGAGCAGACAAGCATGGCAGTCAAGGCCAGCCCAGGCACGCGGCGAAAGGGGTGGATGCCCGCGCCTGCCATCTGAAAAACGATGCGCCGGGGCCCAGTTTTTGACTCAAGGCAACGTCACGCAGGGTGGGCCAAGGCCCATCACTGCAGGTTCCTGCAAGGCGCGCCTCGATCAAACCGTAGTGACGTGCAGTGCGCTTGGCTGGATAATCCAGCAACGGAGAGGTGGCCGAGTGGTTTAAGGCAGCGGTCTTGAAATTTGCTGTAATTGACCAACGGAAGCGTGGCCGAGTGGTTGAAGGCACTGGTCTTGAAAACCAGCAACGGGCAACCGTTCGTGGGTTCGAATCCCACCGCTTCCGCCAGTAAAAACAGATACTTAGTCATCACCGCTAATCGCACTGTTTGAGCGCGCGAGGTCCGAAAAAACGCTTTCCTTCCTGGGTGCGGTCGTTCTGCAGCAGCTGCCCACTCCCACGAGCGATCTCCAGCAGCACACGGTCATCGATGGCCAACAGAGACTGACCACGCTCCAACTGTTGCTGGACGCGCTGTGGAAATGTGCCAGGGACAATGACCAGCAGCCGTTTATTTGCTCCAAGAAACCTTACTTTTTAGTCCGCTTCCCCGCCGCAACGTACACCAGCCCCTTGTCGCGCCTGCCGACGGCGATCACCGTCACCAGCACGACCTTGTCGTCGACCTGGTAGACCAGCCGATAGCCGACGACGTGCAGCTTGATCTTGTAGCAATCCGGCAAACCGCGCAGCCGTGCGGAGGCGACGTGCGGATGGTCGAGGCGCTCGCGCAGGCGGGCCTTGAACTGTTCGCGGATCTGTGGCGTGAGCTTGCGCCATTCCTTCAGTGCGGAATTGACGAACGCCAGCTCATAGGTCATCGAGCTTGACCTTGACCTTGCGCTCCTTGGCGCGTGCGCGGACCAGTTCGGCCAGCTCCATGTCTTCGAGGCGTTCGAGCAGGCGGCGGTAGGTGGCGGCCGGGACCAGGTAAGCGGACGGTTTGTTGTGGACGAGCACGGCTACGGCTTCGTCTTCGGCCGCTTCGATGACGGCACTGGGGTTGCGCTTGAGTTCGGTGATGCTGATGCTGGCGTCGGAGAGGATTTGTTCCATTATTGGCTCCTTATTTCGAGCTTAATATGGCGCTATTTTCAGCCGGAATCAAGTGCGCTCTCATCCCGTGGCCTGCGCGGTTGCCGCGGCAACTGCCCGCCGGGTCCGGCACTCCCGTGCCATGCGGCTTCGGACTTTTCCTACCCCGTCGCCCGCTGATTTCCCATTGCCGCGCTCGCGTGGCGGTTTATAGTCCGGGTTCAGGGGGAGAACGACATGACCATCCGCGTCTTCATGGTCGACGACCACGCACTGGTGCGCGCCGGGATCAGGATGATCCTGTCCGGGGAAGTGGACATCGAAGTGGTCGGCGAGGCCGAGACCGGAGAGCTGGCGCTGCCACAGATCCGCAAGCTCAAGCCGGACATCGTATTGTGCGACCTGCATTTGCCCGGGGTCAGTGGTCTCGAGGTCACCGAGCGCATCGTCAAGGGCGACTATGGCACGCGGGTGATCGTGGTGTCGGTGCTGGAGGACGGGCCGATGCCGAAGCGGCTGATCGCCGCCGGCGCCTCGGGTTATGTCGGCAAGGGTGGGGACGCAAGCGAGCTGCTGCGCGCCATCCGCGACGTCGCCCGCGGCAAGCGCTTCCTGGCCAGCGGCGTGGCCCAGAACCTCGCACTGTCGGGCATCGGCGGCGAGGCGTCGCCGTTCGATGCGCTGTCGCCGCGCGAGATCGAGGTGGCGATGCTGCTGATCCAGGGCCTGCGGCAAGAGGACATCGCCAGGCGCCTCAACCTCAGCGCCAAGACCATCAACACCCACAAGTCACGGCTGTTCGAGAAGCTGCAGATCCAGGACAGCATCGCGCTGGCACGCCTCGCTAGCCAGTACGGACTGGCCGACCCGGGGCACCCGCTGTAGCCGTCACGGGCGGGCCGGCCGATTGCGTTGAAGACCCCGCGCGGCCGCCCGACAGACGGCCGGGCGGACCGGTCCGGCCGTGGCTCAGGCGTGACGCGTGGCGGCGGCGCCTTTGGCGTCGTCCACCGATGTGTCCTCGTCGCTGTCGCGTCCCGCCACAGCCTCGGCGGCCGCCTCTGCGGGCGACGCCGGTGGGACCGGCAGGGCGACCGCATCGAACAGGCCGCGAGCCACGGCAATGCCTGCGTCCGCGGTTGACGTTGCGGGCGGCGCGGACGCCGGATCCGGATCCTGATCGGCCGGAGCTGACCCCGCGGTCGGCGTTGCGTCGGTCACCGCTGCGATGTGGGGGTCGGCCCGGGGGCGTTCCGCAGCGCTTGGCCTGTTCGGAATCGGATCCTGGTGCACATGCACGATCCGGGGTGGCGGCGTGCTGGTCCCGGTTTCGGTTCTGGTGCCGGAATCGTGTTCGGATGGCTGCCCAATGACGTAGGACGGCGACGCGAGCGGAGCCTGTCCGGTTTCCGTCTGGTCCTCAAGTCCGGCCGGGGGGTTGCGGTTGCTGTCGTCCGCCACACGCCCGGCGAGGGGTGCGTCGGCAGTGAATGCGGACGCCGCTACGTTCGTGGTGGCGAGCCCATTCTGGTGCGGAGCGTCCTGCTCTGGAGCGCCCTGCTCTGGAGCGTCATGGTCCGCGGCCTCCGCGCTGGCGGGTTCAGCCACAGGGGCTTTCTGCCGCGATGGCCGAGGTTTCTTGTCCTCGGCAGGTGCCTGCGCGCCGTCGTCGAAGTCGAACTCCGGTTGCGAACGATCGGTCAGTGCGGCGTCCTCGCCGGACACGGCCTCGTCGAGGCTGGAGTCCTCGGAGGTGCTGCCCTCGCCGCCACGGCGACGGCGGCGACCACCACGACGACCGCGGCGACGGCGACCGCTGCCGGCTTCGCCGGCGCTGTCGTCCTGGGTCTGCGTGGCAGTGTCCTCGGATGCAGTGGAAACGTCGCCAAGCGCGGTCTGGACCTCGTCTGCCGGAGGTGCCGTGGCGTCCACGACCACTCTTTCAGCGCCGGCATCGGCCGTGCTCACAACTGCGCCTGCTGGGGCTGGCGCCGGGGAGGATCGGGTCTGGTTGGCGGCAATGGAGCCGGGCACGGCCTCTACGGCAGGGAGTACCTGACGCGAAACTGCCGGTGTGTCCTGCTCGACCTTGGCCGCCTTGCGCTCCGTCTCCGGGCCACGGCGCCCCCGCGTCTTCTTCGGCGTGCCGGCCGGTTTCTGGCTGGCGGATTGTGCAGGTGCCTGCGCGCTTGCGCTTCGGCGAGGGTCGTCCTGGCGCGGGGC
>JALZMP010000103.1 GCA_030858145.1 Pseudomonadota bacterium | reverse complement strand
GCCATGCCGCGCGGGCGATGCGCCGGCGCTGGCCGCACGCGCGCGTGGTCGCGGTCGACATCGCGTTGCCGATGCTGCGCCATCCCGGCCACACGCGCTGGCGGCCGCTGCAGCGCCGGGTCGATCGCGTCTGCGCCGACGCGCGCGCGCTGCCGCTCGTGGACAACAGCTTCGATGTCCTGTTCTGCAACCTCTGCCTGCAGTGGGTCGAAGACCTGCCGGCGGCGTTCGCCGGCTTCCGCCGCGTGCTGCGTCCCGGCGGCCTGTTGCTGTGCTCGAGCTTCGGTCCCGACACCCTGCACGAGTTGCGTGCCGCGTTCGCCAACGCAGACGATACGCCGCATGTGAGTCCGTTCCCGTCAATCGCGCAGTTCGGAGATGCAATCCTGCAGGCCGGCTTCCGCGATCCGGTGCTCGACCGCGAGGTCGAGGTGCACGGGTATCCGGACATGGCGGCGCTGATGCACGAGTTGCGTGCGCTCGGCGCCACCAACGCGCTGGCTTCGCGGCGCCGGGCGCTGACCGGGCGCGCACGCTTTGCCGCGGCCGCGGCCGCCTACGACGCGCTGCGAGGTGACGACGGCACCCTGCCGGCCACCTGGGAAACGATCACCGCGATGGCCTGGGCGCCGGTGCATGGCACGCCGATCCGCGAACAGGGCGCGGCGGTCGCGCGCTTCCCGGCGCAGGGCATCCCGGTGCGCCGGCGCTGACCTGCGCCGGATGTTCAGGCTGGCCTGCCTAGACTCTGCTGCGGACACGACGCAAGGACCCACGCGATGGCGCTGACCTCGAAGACCCTCGGCCTGGGCCTGCTGCTGGTGGCCGCATCCGCGACCCAACCGTCCGCTGCGCAGCGGCCTGCCTTCGACCTCTCGCAGCTCGATCCGGTGGCGGCCGCCTCGGTCGGCAGTGACCTGTTGCGACGCGCGCCCGATGCCGCCATCGACGAACTCTTCCAGGCCGTGCATGCAAGCGCGCAGGCGCCGCAGGACGCCGCAGTGCTGTGTGCCCTGTTCGAGCCCGACGCCGACCGCAGCGCGCAAGGCTTGCAGCGCGCGGTGGACCGCCTGGGTCCGGCCAGCCGCGAGCGCTTTGCCGGCGCCTTGATCGGCATCGCACTTGCCGGGTGGCAGGGCCAGCCGCAACCCTATGATCCTGCCGCCGCACAACAGGCGCTCAAGGTTGCCGCGGTCAAGGCGACCTTCCTGCACGACGGCTTCGGCGCCGGCCTCAGCGCCAGCGGCACCGATGCCGCCAGCCGCGACGCGCGCTGCCGCAGCTTCCGTCAGTTGGTCGGGGTGCTCGGTAACGAGCCGATGGCAACGCGGGCCGCGGCCACGCGCTGGCTTCTCGACCAGGGACTGACGCTGGCGGTGGCCGCGGGATAGGGATGGCGTCGTCTGACAAGTCCATGGATGGACGTGTCCAGACCATCGATGGCGAACGCTCAGCGCGGCGCGATGACCAGATCACGATGGAAGAAGTAGACCTCGCGCGCCAGGAAACCCCAGCGGGTACGGAGGCTGCGGAAGCGGGTGCTGGGCGTGGACGAACCGAGCGCGTCGATCCCTAGCATGCGCGACAGCCGCAATGCGCGCGCCATGTGCAGGGGATCGCTGACCACGATCACCCGGCCGATGCCGCGCTCGTGCATCAGCAGGCGCGCCTGCGCCAGGTTCTCGTAGGTGGTGCGCGAGAGGGTTTCGATCAGCACCGCCTCTTCCGGCACGCCCTCGCCCAGTGCATAGCGGCGCGCCACCTGCGACTCAGAAAAGCGCGCACCATAGCCGTAGCCACCGGTGAAGATCAGCGTTCCGGCGTAGCCGCGGCGGTACAGGTCGAGGGCATGGCGCAGGCGTTCCTGCAGCACCGGCGACGGCCGCGCGTCGTAGGCGGCGGCCCCGAGTACGACGATGGCATCGGCCGGCGCGGCCTGGTCGCGCGCGCCGACCCAGACGATCCACGCGGCGACACCGAGCAGCCACAACGACAGCAGCAGGACGAGCTTGAACAGCAACACGAGCATGGCTCTGGCCGGCGTGGCCCTGGCCAGCGGTTTGCGCGCCCGGTTCACGAGACGCCCCAAGGCAGGGCATCGAGGTCGACGTTGCCGCCGGACAGGATCACGCCCACCCGCAGGCCTGCGAAACGCCCCGGGTGGGCGAGGATCGCGGCCAGCGCGATCGCCGAGGAGGGCTCGACCAGTTGCTTGGTCTGCTGCATCAGCAGCCGCATCGCCCCGACCGTCTGCGCGTCCTCGACCAGCAGCACCTCGACGCCATGCGCCTGCATCAGCGCGAGGTTGGGCGCGCCGATGGTGGCGCGCAGGCCGTCACAGATCGTGTCCGGCACCACATCCGTAACCCGGCTGCCGCGCTGCAGCGAGCGCTGCGCATCGGCGGCCCCGGCAGGTTCCGCGGCGAACAGGCGGCAGCCCGGCGCCAGCACGCTCAATGCGAGTGCCGTCCCCGACACCAGCCCGCCGCCGCCGACCGGCACCACCACGGCGTCGAGCGCGCCGACGGCGTTCAACAGTTCCAGCGCCGCCGTGCCCTGACCCGCGATCACCCGCGGGTCGGTGTAGGGATGGACCAGGGTCGCACCGGTGCTGCGCTGGACCTCCGCGCAGCCGGCCTCCCGCGCGTCGAGCGTGGAGGCGCAGGCATGGAGGACGGCGCCGTAGCCTTCGATCGCCACGCGCTTGGTGCGCACGGCGTTGTCGGGCACCACCACGTGGCAAGGAATGCCGCGGGTCCGTGCTGCCAGCGCCAGCGCCGCACCGTGGTTGCCGGAGGAATGGGTGACCACGCCCGCCCTGGCCTGGTCGTCGTCCAGCGACCACACCGCATTGCAGGCGCCGCGGAACTTGAACGCCCCCGTGCGCTGCAACTGCTCGGCCTTGAAATGCAGGGTGCAGCCAGCGGCGGCGTCGAGCGCTCGCGCCCGAAGTACCGAGGTCACATGGGCATGCGCCGCGATCCGGGCTGCGGCGGCGAGGACGTCGTCGAAGGTGGGCAGGGGGGCGGCGCTCGGCATCGCACCAGACTAGCGGAAGATGGCTGACCCGTTCAGGTGGCGCGCCACCATTACAGCGAGGTTAAGCGGCAATTCAATCCCCGAAGCGGATGCTGGGATCCTGTCAGCACAGGGGCGTGACCATGATTCGGAAGCTTTCAATTGCAGTCGTGGCCGCTGCCGCGCTCAGCGGCTGCGTGAGCAGCGGCTATGGCTACCGGGGCGGCGCCGGGGATTATTACTACGGGGAGTCGTTGCCGGGTCATTACGGTTATGGCGCCCCGTACGGCAACGTGGGCTATGGCTATCCCGGCGGCGTGTATGGCAGCATCAGCTACGGCACCCGCTATTACCGCGGCCCGTACCGCTATGGGTACGGGCACGGGTATGGACACCCCTATTATTATCGGCCCGGCTACGGCTATTTCGGCCCCTATTACCCCCCCTACCGACGGCCGGTCGTGGTCCACCCGCGGCACCCGCACCCGCGGCGCCCGCCGCATGAGGAGCGCCCGGATCACCAAGAGCGGCCTGACCGATCCGGCGTTCCCTGGCGCGATCTCGACCGGCTGGGTGAGGGCAACGCCGGCCTGCCCAGGGCAGGGATGCCCAGGCCAACGCCGGCACGGCCCGAGGTGGCGCAGACACCGTTGGCCGCCCAGCCACCAGCGGGCAGCAGCGGGATCCCGGACAACACCGGCACCCGGCCTCGCGGGGACGCGGGGGCCCGGCCGGGAGGGCGTATGGGGTTGCCACAGGCGGAACGGCCGTCGCCGCGCAGTCGCGGCGTTAGCCTGCAGGAGGAAACCCCCTGAATCGGTGAAAGCGCTTGCGTGCGACCGGGGATGGTCGCAAGCTAGGCGGAAATGACCAGATGCGTCGCTTTCCGACGTTATCCGGGACATCCATGTCGACACCCGGCGGGGGATTCCGGATCCCCCCTGTTCCGCTCCCGCCGGGCGTCGGCGCCTCGCCAGGCAGCACTGAACGCGCCGCGTTGCCTTGCCCCGCCGACGCGGCCGAATGATGGGCGCCGGCGTATTGATGGACACGGAAACCGAGCAAAAAAAAGGGGGCCGAACGTCCCCCGACGTTCGGCCCCGTGCTTCCCCCGGATGCGCCTGACCGGCCCTGTTCCAATCTCCGATCGCGTCCCCCGACGCTGCCATCCCGGGTGCACGGGAGAAGATGCACGAAGCGTGCCAACCCCTTTGGTTGCTGAACCTGCTGAACGCGCGGTCGTCTGCGTGATGCCCCGGCGGTGCCGCAAGACTGCCTCGCGATACTGTGGGGATCGGCACCGAATCGAGACACCATGAACTCATTTCATCGCTACGATGTCATCGTCATCGGCGGTGGCCATGCAGGAACGGAAGCCGCGCTGGCGGCGGCGCGCACCGGTGCAAACACGCTGCTGCTCACCCACAGCATTGAGACCGTGGGTGCGATGAGCTGCAACCCGGCCATCGGCGGCATCGGCAAGGGGCACCTGGTGCGCGAGATCGATGCGCTGGGCGGGGTGATGGCGCGCGCCGCGGATGTCGCCGGCATCCAGTGGCGGCGACTCAATGCATCGAAGGGCCCCGCGGTACGCGCGACCCGCTGCCAGGCCGACCGCAGCCTGTACCGCGGGTTCATCCGCCGCGCAGTGGAGTCGCAGCCCAACCTGCAACTGTTCCAGGCCGCCGTCGACGACCTGCTGATCGAGCCTGCCGCCGGCGACGGTGATCGCGTGCGCGGCGTGCTCACCGCCGACGGCCAGCGCTTCGAGGCCGCGGCCGTGGTGCTGACCGCGGGCACCTTCCTTGCCGGGAAAATCCACATCGGCGAGACCCGCTACGCCGCCGGCCGCGCCGGCGACCCGCCGGCGACCACGCTCGCGGCCCGCCTGCGCGAACGCCCGTTCGTGGTCGACCGGCTGAAGACCGGCACCCCGCCGCGCATTGACGGCCGCACGCTCGACTATTCGGTGATGGAAGTACAGCCCGGCGACGACCCGCGCCCGGTGTTTTCGTTCATCGGCAGCACCGCCGACCATCCGCGCCAGGTGCCGTGCTGGATCACGCACACCTGTGAACGGACGCACGACATCATCCGCGCGTCGCTGCACCGCTCGCCGCTGTATTCCGGCCAGATCGAAGGTGTCGGTCCGCGCTACTGCCCCTCGATCGAGGACAAGGTGGTGCGCTTTGCCGACAAGGCCTCGCACCAAATCTTCGTCGAGCCGGAAGGGCTCGACGTCGCCGAGATCTACCCCAACGGCATCTCGACCTCGCTGCCGCTGGACGTACAGCTTGAACTCGTCCGCAGCATCCGCGGCTTCGAGCAGGCGCACATCACCCGCCCCGGTTATGCGATCGAATACGACTACTTCGATCCGCGCGGGCTGAAGGATTCGCTGGAGACCAAGGCGGTGGCTGGACTGTTCTTCGCCGGCCAGATCAACGGTACCACCGGCTACGAGGAGGCCGCGGCGCAGGGCCTGGTGGCCGGGCTCAACGCCGCACGTTGCGCGCAGGAGAAAGCGCCATGGTCGCCGCGCCGCGACCAGGCCTACATCGGGGTGCTGATCGACGACCTCATCACCCAGGGCACCAAGGAGCCCTACCGCATGTTCACCAGCCGCGCCGAGTACCGGCTGCAGCTGCGCGAGGACAACGCCGACCTGCGGTTGACCGGGATCGGCCGCGAGTTCGGGCTGGTCGATGACGCACGCTGGGAAGCCTGCGCGCGCAAGCGCGACGCGGTGGCGGCGGAAACCGAGCGCCTGCGTGGCCTGTGGGCCTCGCCGAACAACGCCGCCGGCCGCGATGCGGTCGCGCGCCTGGGGGTCGCGCTCAGTCGCGAGAGCAGCGCGCTGGACCTGCTGCGCCGGCCGGAACTGGACTACGCCTCGCTGATGTCGGTCACCGCGTTCGCACCCGGCGCGCACGATCCGGCGGTCGCCGAGCAGGTCGAGATCGAAGCCAAATATTCCGGCTACCTCGGCCGCCAGCGCGAGGAGATCGCGCGCCAGCAGCGCCACGAGGACACGGCGATCGCGCCCGGCTTCGATTACGCGAAGGTGCGCGGCCTGTCCGCCGAGCTGCGACAGAAGCTCGAGCGGGTGCGCCCGCAGACCGTCGGCCAGGCGCAGCGCATCCCGGGCATGACCCCGGCGGCGATCTCGCTGCTGCTTGTGCACCTGTCTCGCGCGCGGCGCGCGCAGGTGGCCTGAACGCTCAGACGATGCGCACGACCTCGTCGTCGCGGACCGGGCGCCGTCGCCACGGCAGCGGCAGGCTGAGCAGCATCAGCGCCAGCCAGGCCAGCCGGCTCGACGGGCTTTCGCGCTCGGGCGGCAACAGCGCTGGGCTGTCCGCCGCGTCCTCGAGGGCATACGCGCCGGCCTCCATTGCCCGCAGCACCGACCGCGCGCGGTCGGCCTGCGCGCTCGGCACCCGCAGCTTGGTGCCGCCCACGGCCAGTCGCCACTCCCAGTTGGCCAGGGCGATCTGCTCGTCGCCCAGGTGCGCGTCGATGCCCTCGGACACGAGCATGCCGTGGGCGATCCGGGCCTCGATCGGGTCGATGTAGCTGGCGACCGTGGTGAGCAGGGTCGGGCCTCCCGGGCTGTCGAACGGAGCAAGGACAGGGAACGCAGGTCACACGCCCGCGCTTTGCGTCCCGCATCGATAAGGTACGCTGCGGACATGAAGCCTGTCGTGATCGCCGTGACCTTGAGCGCCAGTCTGTTGCTCGCCAGCCTGTTGTTCGCCGGCCTGCTTCTCGCCGGGTGCAGTGGCGGCGACGCGCCGCCGCCCTCCGTCACGGCCCCGGCCGCAAGCGTCCCGACGGACGTCGCCGCGCCCAGCCGGGTCGTCGAGTGGGCGCTGCCGGCGACGCTGCCGGGCTCGGCCCTGCCCGACCTCACCGTGGCGCCGGATGGCAGCCTGCTGCTGGCCTGGACCAACTCGCAGCCCGGCCGGCGCCATCTCCTGCAGTTCTCCCGCTACGACCCGGCGCTGGCGCGCTGGATGCACGCGCCGACGACCATCGCCGTGGGCAACAGCATGTTCGTCAACTGGGCCGACACGCCGCACATCACCGCCACCGCCGACGGCGCGCTGTGGGTGCACTGGCTGCAGAAGAGCGCCGACGCGCCCTACGCCTATGACGTGGTGGTCGCCACCTCGCGCAACGGCGGCGCGCGCTGGAGCACGCCGATCATGCCGCACGACGATGGCACCCAGACCGAGCACGGCTTCGTGTCGCTGTGGCCACAGTCGCGCGACGCGCTTGGCATCGCCTGGCTCGACGGCCGCAACACCGGCGGCGGCGAGCACGACAGCCACGTCGGCGGTGGCGCGATGACGCTGCGCACCGCGACCATCGGCGCCGACCTGCGCTTGACCGGCGGCAGGGAACTCGACGCCATGGTGTGCGACTGCTGCCAGACCAGCGTGGCGATGACCGCGCGCGGACCGCTCCTGGTCTACCGCGGGCGCACGCCGGCGGAGATCCGCGACATCCTGGCCACCCGCCGCGACGGCGACGCCTGGACCACGCCCGCGCGTGTTCACGCCGACGACTGGACGATGCCGGCCTGCCCGGTCAACGGTCCGTCGGTGGCCGCCGAGGGCGAGGCGGCGGTGGTCGGCTGGTACACCGCGCCG
This sequence comes from Pseudomonadota bacterium, assembly GCA_030858145.1. GTDB lineage: Bacteria > Pseudomonadota > Gammaproteobacteria > Xanthomonadales > Xanthomonadaceae > Luteimonas. Next base: position 1,442 of record JALZMP010000103.1, on the reverse strand, counting down.
GACAACGTGCCGGAGGTCAGGCTGGCGCGCAGCGACGATGCCGGCGACCGTTTTGGTGCGCCGGTGGTCCTGGACCGCGGCGAGACGGTACAGGGCCGCGTTGCCGTCGCGATCGGCGCCGGTCAGGTCTGGGCATCGTGGCTGCGCGAGACCGACGCCGGCCAGTCGCTGTGGCTGTCGCGCCGTTCGGCGGACCTGACGATCGAGCACGAACGGATCGAGTTGGCAAAGCTGCAGGGCCGTGGCCGTGGCACCGGCTTTCCGCAGCTGGTACTGCACGATGGCATTGCCTACGTGGTGTGGACCGATGTGGTCAGCGCCACGCCACAGCTCAGGGCTGTGCGGGTGGAGCGCTGAAGCAGGGCGGGATGGCACGTTGACTGTTTGTCAGCGCAGCGGTTCGAAGATGCGCTGACGCTTGGTGTATTCACCCGAGGTTGTTTACTTCTCCATCCGCCAGTTGATCGACCCGCGGTTCTCCTGCGTGCTCGACTCGATCTCGACGTCGAAGCCGCGGGTGAGCAGGTACTTGAGGGTCAGCACCTGGCCGGTGCCCAGTAGCGACACGCCGAAACCGATATACAGCCGCGGCGACAGTTGCCGGCCGAAGCCGAGCACGCTGCCGCCGAGCGCGCGCGAGTCGCTGATGCCGGCGTCGCTGAGGCCGAGCTGGCTGCCCAGGCGCGCGGCCAGCAGGTTGCCGCCGGCATTGAGCGCGGCCGATGCGGCGTTGATCTGCTCGCCCTCGGCGCCGGTGAGGCTGGAGGTCGGGCGGCCGAGGGTGAGATAGGACAGGGCATCGGACTGGGTGCTGGCCGGGTCGCTCCACACCCGCGCCTGCGGCGCGGAGGCGCGGCCGCGGACGTCGATCCCTGCGGTGACGTTGCGGGCCGCGATGGAGCGCTGGGCGCGGATGTCGAGCAGGGGATCGGAGACCGGGCCGTTGGACCACTGCAGCCGGCCGCGGGTGATGCGCAGTTTCTGGCCGTAGGCGCGATATTCGCCGCCGACCTCGAGCACACCGGTCGCGGCCATCTCGCGGCCGGGCTGCGAGCGCACGCGCAGCCGGCCGCCCAGGGTGCCATCGAGGCCGAAGCCGCGCAGCACGACGTCATCGCCCATGACCAGCGCGAGGTCGAGCGCGAGCGCCGTCGGCGCATCGAGATCTGCGGAATCCACCGGGTCGAGCACCACCACGTCCGGCGACACCGACACGCCACGGTCGAGCCGCTCGAGGTCGATGGTCGCGCTCGGCACCAGGACTTCGCCGGTGACCGACAGCGGCTGCCCACCCCCATAGCGCACGGTGAGGTCGGGCGAGGCCACGGCGCGCAGGTCGCGGGTGTCGGACACCAGCACGTTGCGGCCGCCGACACGCAGCACCAGCGGCGCGGCGGCACCGGTGGCCGCGTCGGCGCGCCAGCCAAGCGAGCCGTCCAGGG
>JALZMP010000085.1 GCA_030858145.1 Pseudomonadota bacterium | reverse complement strand
GGCCTATGTGCTGCGCTTCCTGGCGATCGCCGCCGGTGGCATCGAGGCCGGGTTGACCCGCATCCCGGTGTCGCTCGACCAGGCCGCGCGTGGCCTCGGCGCCGCGCCCGCTGGCATGCTGCGCCGGGTGCACCTGCCGCTGCTGCGCCCGGCGCTGGCGGCGGCGGCGCTGCTGGTGTTCGTCGACGCGATGAAGGAGCTTCCGGCGACGTTGCTGCTGCGGCCGCTCAACTTCGAGACCCTGGCGACCTGGCTGTACGCCGAGGCCGTGCGCGGCACCTATGAGGAAGGTGCGGTGGCCGCGCTGCTGATCGTGCTGATCGGCCTGCTGCCGGTCACGCTGCTGGCACGGGCGGGCGCGCGCTACGGTCAGGCGGTGACCGCGCGCGAGGCAGTGGCGCCATGACCGCGACCCTGCAACTCGACGACATCCGCGTCGGCTACCCGGTCGCAGGCGGGATGCGCAGCGTGGTCGAGGGCCTGTCGCTGGCGCTGCCGCACGGCGAGATCGGCTGCCTGCTGGGCGCCTCGGGTTGCGGCAAGACCACGGTGCTGCGCGTGGTGGCGGGCTTCGAGCCGCTGCAGGCGGGGCGGATCGTGCTGCAGGGCAGGGAAATCGCGACCGCGCAGGCAGCGCTGCCGCCGGAGCAGCGGCGCGTCGGGGTGATGTTCCAGGACTACGCGCTGTTTCCGCATCTCAGCGTGGCCGGCAACATCGGCTTCGGGCTGTCGACACTAAAGCGCGAGGCGCGAAACCGCCGGGTCAGCGAACTGCTGGCCCTGGTCGGGCTGGGCGACCGCGCCGGCGCCTATCCGCACGAACTCTCCGGTGGCCAGCAGCAGCGCGTCGCGTTGGCGCGTGCGCTGGCCAACCAACCGGAGCTGCTGTTGCTCGACGAGCCGTTTTCCAACCTCGATATCGACACCCGCCAGCGCCTGGCCGCCGAACTGCGCGCACTGCTCAAGTCCACCGGCACCACGGTGCTGATGGTGACCCACGACCAGGGCGAGGCCTTTGCCATGGCCGACCACATCGGGGTGATGGCGGATGGCCGGATCCTGCAGTGGGGCGATGCCCAGGCGCTGTACTCACGGCCGGTCGACCGCGTCGTGGCCGGGTTCATCGGCCGTGGCGGCTGGATCGCGGGCAGCACCCTGGGACTGGATGGGTCGCAGGACGTGCTGCTGCGTCCCGACCAGTTCCAGATCACCGAGGATGGTCCCCTCCACGCGGTGCTGCAGGCAGTGAGCTTCTGCGGGCCGCATCAGGTCGCCAGCGTGCGCCTGGCCAGCGGCGAACTGGTCGAGATCGACCTCCCGGTTGACGCGGCCGTGCAGGTCGGCGATCCCCTGCGGCTGCGCATCGCGACCGAGCGCCTGCTGACCTTCCCGCGCTGAACGATCCGCGCAGCGCGGACGCGTCGCCGCCGCCGATCGGGGACAATACGCGCCGCCCCGGCTTGCCCGACTCTCGATGTCCCGAATGCAGTTCCAGCTCCATGCCCAGGACGGCGCCGCGCGCCGCGGGCGGCTGACCTTCCCACGCGGTACGGTGGAGACGCCGGCCTTCATGCCGGTGGGCACCTACGGCTCGGTCAAAGCCGTGTTGCCGCAGCAGCTGCGCCCGCTGGGGGCGGAGATCATCCTGGGCAATACGTTTCATCTTTACCTGCGCCCCGGTCTGGAGGTCATCCAGGCCCACGGCGGGCTGCACGGCTTCATGCGCTGGGACGGGCCGATCCTCACCGACTCCGGCGGCTTCCAGGTGTTCTCGCTGGCGCACCGCAGGAAGATCACCGAGCAGGGCGTCACCTTCGCCGCCCCGACCGACGGTTCCACGGTCTTCCTCGGGCCGGAGGAGAGCATGCGCATCCAGAAGGCGCTGGATGCCGACATCGTGATGATCTTCGACGAGTGCACGCCCTATCTGGTCGATGGCGTACCCGTTGCGGAGGAGGTGGCTCGCGCCTCGATGGAACTGTCGCTGCGCTGGGCCGAGCGCTCCCGCCGCGCGCACGAGGGCAACGACGCCGCGCTGTTCGGCATCGTCCAGGGCGGCGTACACCATGGGCTGCGCACGCGCTCGGCGGCGGGGCTGAAGGAGATCGGCTTCGACGGCTACGCCATCGGGGGTCTCGCCGTGGGCGAACCCGAGGCCGAGCGCAATGCCATGCTTGAACACACCTGCCCGCAATTGCCGGAGGACCACCCGCGCTACCTGATGGGTGTGGGCCGGCCGCAGGACCTGGTGGAGGCCGTGGCCCGCGGCGTCGACATGTTCGACTGCGTGATGCCCACGCGCAACGCCCGTAACGGCCATTATTTCACCCGCGGCGGCGTGGTGCGCATCCGCAATGCCAAGTACGAGCGCGACACTCGCCCGATCGAGGAAGGCTGCGGCTGCCCGGCGTGCGCCGGCGGTTTCAGCCGCGCCTACCTGCGCCACCTCGACCGCTGCAACGAGATGCTGGCGCCGATGCTGGGGACCCTGCACAACCTGTGGCACTACCAGGCGCTGATGGCGGAGATGCGGGCGGCGATCGCGGCAGGAACCTTTGCCGCCTTCCGCGAGTCCTTCCACGCAGTGCGCACCTAGCGCCCTCGCTGTCGTGCAAGCGGAGGCGACGATCAGCAGCAGCCCCCTCCCACATCTGCCAGCGCCGGGGCGGCGGTCGGGCCAGCCACGCCTTGAAAGCCGCGGCCCATGCCTACATGGCATAATTCCCCGCTGTTTTGTCCCCGGATGCCGCGATGACCCTGCCCAACCCGCTCGACCTCCTGATCGCTCCCGCCTTTGCCCAGGCCGCCGGACAGCAGGGCCCCAGCCTGATGTCGACCCTGGCCTTCCCGGTGATCCTGCTGTTGATCATGTACTTCCTGATGATCCGCCCGCAGATGAAGCGCGCCAAGGAGCACAAGGCCATGCTCGAGAAGCTCTCGGTGGGCGACGAGGTGATCACCAACGGCGGCCTGGCCGGCACGGTGCGCGCGATTGGCGACAGCTTTCTCACCGTGGAAATCGCCGACCGCATCGAGGTCCGGGTGCAGAAGGGCGCAGTCGGCAACGTCCTGCCCAAGGGCACCCTTAAATCGGCCTGACTCGGCCTGACCCAAAAATTCGATCCAACCGAAGACCGCACACACCGACGTTGGGTCTGACCGCCAGGAACCCCATCCCGCACGGCACCAACTCCCCCTCTCCCGCTTGCGGGAGAGGGATGGGGTGAGGGCCGGAACCGGCCCGCTTCCCTCTCTCCCTCGTCTCTCCCTCGCGGGAAAGGACAAAGACTGAAGGCACGGCACCCGTTATCCGACAACATCACCGTTTCATTGCAGGAATAAACGCGGCATGCTCGAATTTCCCCGCTGGAAGTACGCCCTGATCGTCTTCGTGGTGCTGTTCACCGCGTTCTACGCGCTGCCCAACGTCTATCCGCAGGATCCCTCGGTGCAGATCACCGCCAACCGCGGAGGCAGCCTCGACGACGCCCTGCGCCAGCGCATCCAGGGGGTGCTGGCGACGGCGGGCATCGCCACCCGTTCGGTCGAGCTCGATGCCGGCAATATGCTGGTGCGCCTGCCCGACCTGGACGCGCAGTCGCGTGCCGCCGAGGCGCTGCGGCCCGAACTCGGCGAGGACTACATCGTCGCGCTCAACCTCGCGTCCACGGTCCCGGACTGGCTGGGCAGGCTCGGCGCCAAGCCGATGCTGCTCGGGCTCGACCTGCAGGGCGGGGTGCACTTCCTGCTCCAGGTCGACCAGAAGGCGGCGCTGGACAAGCGCCTGGACGCGTACGCCGACGACGTGCGCAGCACCCTGCGCGAGAACCGCGTGCGTTACGAATCGGTGGAGCGCCGTGGCGATGGCACCATGCTGGCGACACTGGCCAGCGCGGCCGATGCCGACCGCGCGTCGTCGCTGCTCGGTACCGCCCAGCCCGGGCTGCAGCGCAGCGTGAGCGGCAACCGCATCACCGTGCGCCTGCCCGAAGCCGAACTCAACCAGATCGCGCGCGACGCGATCGAGCAGAACATCACCACCCTGCGCAACCGCATCGACGAGATCGGCGTTGCCGAGCCGGTGATCCAGCGCCAGGGCGACGACCGCGTGATCGTGCAGCTCCCCGGCGTGCAGGACACCGCCGAGGCCAAGCGCATGATCGGCGCCACCGCGACCCTGGAATACCGCGCGGTGGTGGATGGCGACCCCTATGCCGCGGTCCAGGGCGGCAACGTGCCGCCCGACGCCCGCGTCTACTATCGCCGCGAGCGGGGTATCGACGGCCAGCCGGTGCCGGTGCTGCTGAGCAAGCGCGTGATCGCGGCGGGGGAGCAGATGGTGGCCGCGCAGTCCACCCTGGACCAGAACGGAATGCCCGCGGTCAGCGTCACCCTCGACAACGCCGGCGGCAAGCGCATGTTCGACTTCACCAGCGTCAGCGTCGGCAAGCCGATGGCGGTGGTCTACATCGAGCGCGTGCCGCAGGTGACCACGGTGGACGGCGAGCAGGTGCGCAGCTTCCGGGTCAGCGAGGAGGTGATCAACGTCGCCAACATCCAGGGCGTGTTCGGCAAGCAGTTCCAGACCACCGGACTGGAGAAGCAAGAAGCCGACGGCCTGGCGCGGCTGCTGCGTTCGGGTTCGCTGGCCGCGCCGATGGACTTCATCGCCGAGGGCATCGTCGGCCCCAGCCTGGGCAAGGAGAACGTGGAGCGCGGCGTGACCGCGGTGCTGTACGCGTTCCTGTTCACCCTGCTGTTCTTCACCCTGTACTACCGGATGTTCGGGCTGATCACCTGCGCGGCCCTGGTGCTCAACCTGCTGATCGTGGCCGCGGTGATGTCGATCTTCGGCGCCACCATGACCCTGCCCGGTTTCGCCGGCCTGGCGCTGTCGATTGGCCTGTCGGTTGACGCAAACGTGCTGATCAACGAGCGCATCCGCGAGGAGCTGCGCAACGGGGTGCCGCCGAAGACCGCGATCGCCGCGGGCTACGAGAAGGCGTCGAGCTCGATCATCGACGCCAACATCACCGGCATGCTGGCGGGCATCGCGCTGTATGCGTTCGGCACCGGGCCGCTGCGCGGGTTCGCGATCACCCTGGTGGTCGGTATCCTGGCGTCGATGTTCACCGCGCTGACGGTTACCCGCGGCATCGCCACGCTGGTCTACGGCCGGCGCAAGAAACTCAAGTCGCTGGCCGTCTGAGGACGCATGCAATCCATGAAGCACAAGCCATGAAAATATTTCCCCTGACCCTGATCCCCAGCGACACCCGCATCGATTTCATGCGCGTGCGTTGGGTCGGCCTAGTACTGGCGCTGCTGGTGTTCGCCGGCGCAATGGCCGCGATCGCCGGCAAGGGCTTCAATTTCGCCCTCGACTTCACCGGCGGCACCGCGGTCACGGTGCGCTTCGAGCAGCCGCCCAACGTCGATGCCGTGCGCGCGCGGCTTGCCGAGAGCGGCCATGCCAATGCCCAGGTGCAGACCTTCGGCAGCGGCTCCGACCTGCTGATCCGCCTGCGCGCCGAGGGCGAGCAGCAGACCGTGGACCAAGGCGAGGTACTGGCGCGCGAGGTGCTGGCAGCGGTTGGCTCTGCGGACAATCCGGCGCAGATCATGGACCGCGAATCGATCGGTTCCCAGGTCAGCGCCGAACTGGCCGAAAACGCCACCATGGCAGCGCTGTTCGTGCTGGTGGGCTTCCTGATCTACATCGGTTTCCGCTTCGAATGGAAGTTCGCGGTGGTGGCCAGCCTGACCACCCTGTTCGACGTCGGCGTCGTCGCCGGCTGGTTCGCACTCAGCGGCCGCGAATTCGACCTGACCGTCCTCGCCGGCCTGCTCGCGGTGATGGGCTTCTCGATCAACGACACCATCGTGGTCTTCGATCGCGTGCGCGAGAACTTCCGCGCCATGCGCACCGATCCGCTGACGGTGTTCAATGCCTCGATCAACCAGACCCTGTCGCGCACCATCATCACTTCGGCGGTGTACTTCCTGTCGGTGTTTGCGCTGTACCTCTACGGCGGCGGATCGCTGGAGGGACTGGCGCTGACCCAGATGATCGGCGTGGTGGTCGGGACGCTGTCGTCGATCTTCATCGCCTGCCCGCTGCTGACCGTGGGCTGGCTCAAGGTCACCAAGCAGGACCTGCTGCCCAAGGCCCGCGACGAGGCCGCGCTGGCGCGGCGGCCCTGAGCCGGCTCAGCCAGGGAGGGCGCCAAGCGGGATGCTGCTTTAGCAGACTGCTCTAGCAGACTGCATTTGCAGCAGGTCGCTGCTGGCCGGACAGCGTGTTGTGGTTGTCAGGAAAACGCCTTTGCGTAGCCCGATGCAGCGATCGTCTTGAGCAGCGGATCGACGATCCTGACATTGCCGGCCACCAGTTGGCGGCTGCCGGTGGCGATGTGCAGGGGGCCGGTGGCCGCGCCACGGAAGTCGCTGATCCTGCCGCCGGCCTCGCGCACCAGCAGCACGCCGGCGGCGATGTCCCAGGGCTGCACCCCGGCCTCGAAATAGGCGTCGCAACGACCGGCGGCGACATAGGCCAGGTCCAGCGCGGCCGAGCCGGTTCGACGCACGTCCTCGGCCTCGCGCAGCAGTTCGCGCACGCAGTCCAGCTGCGTACCGGCGCGCTCGCGTTCGCGCGGGGCGAAGCCGGTGGCCAGGAGCGCACCCGACAGTTCGCGCCGCTCCGAGACCCGGATGCGGTACTCGTTGAGCACCGCGCCGCTGCCGCGGCTGGCGGTGAACAGTTCGTTGCGCAGCGGATCGAAGACCACCGCGTGGATTGGCTCGGCGCCCTCGCACAGCGCGATCGACACGCACCAGTGCGGGAAGCCGCGCAGGTAGTTGCTGGTGCCGTCGAGCGGGTCGATCACCCAAGTATGGCGGCTGGGCCCTCGGTTGCCCTTTTGCGCGCCGCCTTCTTCGCCGAGCACGGCGTAGTCCGGATTTGCCCGCCGGAGTTCCTTGACGATCGCCTCCTCGGCAAGCCCGTCGACCTCGCTCGCATAGTCCAGCCGCTCCTTCTCGACCACGTTGAGCGCATCGAGCCGGTGCATGTGTCGCAGCAGGATGTTGCCGCCGGCGCGCGCCGCCTTGACCATGACGTTGACGGCGGGTTTTTGCATCGCGGGCAGGCTCCGAGCGCAGGCGCGTGGATGGCAGCGGGGGACGGCAGGGGAAAAGAACAGCACGGCTCAATGGCCGCCGCGCAGTTTACCATCCGTGCCATGGACACCGATTACCCCGGGCTCACGGACCATATCCGCATCGTGCTGGTCGGCACCCAGCATCCGGGCAACATCGGTGCCGCAGCGCGGGCGATCAAGACCATGGGCCTGCGGCGGCTGGTGCTGGTCGCGCCTGAGCGGTTTCCCCATGCCGACGCCCTGGCGATGGCAGCGGGCGCCGACGACGTTCTGGCGATGGCGGTGCGGGCGGATTCCCTGGCCGAGGCCGTGGCCGACTGCCGGCTGGTGCTGGGCTGCACGGCGCACAGCCGGCGCGTGGCGCTCGACGAACTGTCACCGTGGCAGGCCGCCGCGCGTGCCTGCGCAGCCGCTTGCGCCGCACCGGTTGCGCTGGTGTTCGGCCGCGAGCGCACCGGTCTGGACAACGACGAGCTGCAGCTGTGCCATGCCGCCGTCCACATCCCGGCCAATCCCGACTACAGTTCACTCAACCTGGCGGCCGCTGTGCAGGTGCTGGCGTACGAGCTCCGCCTGGCCCTGCTGCCGAGCGATGAGTCCCCAGCCGCTGGCGACGCGTCCCGGCGCGAGCCGCCGGCCAACCACGCCGAGCTCGAAGGCTTCTTCGCCCAACTCGCAGACACTCTCGACGCAATCGACTTCCACAAGGGGCGCGCGCCGGCGTCGGCGCTGCGCAAGCTGCGGCGGATCTTCCTGCGCAGCGAACTCGATACCCGCGACGTGCGCTTGCTGCGTGGCGTGCTCGCCGATGCCCAGCGGATGGCGCGATTGGCCCAGACCGGCAACGAACATGGCTGATGGCAGCTGCCCTGGAGGGCGTTTTTCCGCTAGTCTCGCGGCTGCGCAATTGAGGGCAGGGGAGCACTTGACCGTATCATCCAACCACTTGCGCCGCCGGCTGGCCGCGCTGCTGCTCGCCGTTGCCGCCCTGGTTGCCATGCCTGCGGCCTTCGGCCAGGACGATAGCCGGGTACTGGTGCTTGGCCGCATCAGCGACGATCCCAAGGCCCATTACCAGCAGCTCAAGCCCTTGCTGGACTACGTGGTGCCGCGGATGGCCGACGTCGGCATCCGCGAGGGCCGGATCCTGATGGCGCGCGACCGCAAGCAGATGGAGAGCTACCTGCGCCGCGGCCGTGTCGACTGGGTAACCGAGACCGCCGCCAGTGCGATGCAGTTGCAGCTCGGCGCCGGCGCCCAGGCCCTGCTGCTGACCGAGCGCTACGGCGTCAGCCGCTACCGTACTGTGTTCTTCACCCGCCGCGACAGCGGCATCGCCTCGCTCGACGACCTGCGCGGGCGCAGCGTCGCGTTCCAGAGTCCGGGTTCCACAAGCGGCTATTACGTGCCCGCACTGGCCCTGCTGGAGCGCGCCTTGCCGCTGGAGGTCCTGCTCTCGCCGCGCGACCGGCCGGTGGCGAGCTCGGTCGGTTACCTGTTCGCGCGCTCGGAGCTCAATGTCTCCACCTGGGTGCACAAGCGCCTGGTCGATGCCGGAACCTTCAGCAATCTCGACTGGGAAAGTCCGCAGCGCCTGCCCGAGCCGTATCGCCGCGACCTGGTGGTGTTCCATCAGACACCGGATTACCCGCGCGCGGTGGAGATGGTGCGCGGCGATCTTGCCCCCAAGGTCAAGGCGCGTCTGCGCGAAGTGCTGATGGCCGCGGCCGAGGATCCGGATGCGGGCGAGGCACTTCTGCGATTCTTCAAGACCACGCGGTTCCTGGCGCCGACACCCGCCGACGAGCATGCGCTCGACCAGATCCGCGCCGGGGTCGCGCGCGTGGGTTCGACGATCGAATGAAACTGCGCTACGGACTCCATGCCAGGTTCATCACCGGCGTCGCGCTCGCGCTGGTGGTGCTGCTGGGCATCGTCGTGCTATTGCTGCAGCGCCAGCAGGTGATGCAGCGCGAGGTGCTGTCGCTCAGCCGGGATTCAATGCACGCACTGGTGTTCGACCGGCTCAGCGCGCGTGGCGAGGCGGTGGCCATCGAGGTCGCGGATTCGCTGGTCAACCCGCTGTACTACTTCGACCTGGATGCCATCGGCGTGGTGGTGCGCAGCGTGCTGCGGCAGCCCGACGTCAGCTACGTCGTTGTCTACGACGGCGACGGCAACGTCATCCACGATGGTTCCACCGACATCGCCGCCTTCGGCCAGCCGATGCAGGATCCCCTGGCCTATGAGGTTCTCGCCGCCCGCACCCTGCACAGCCAGTCCTCCGACCGCATCCTCGACATCTCCACCCCGATCCGGATCGGCGACCAGCGCCTGGGCGGTATCCGCATCGGCTATTCCCTGTCCGCGATTGCCGCCGACGAGGCGCGCGCAACCGATGCCATGTCCGGGCGGCTGGACGGGATCGGCCGCCGCCATGCCGGCTGGATCGCCGCGTTGATGGCGATCCTGGTGCTCCTTGGGGCCGGCGTAGGCCTGTTGCTGCAGCGCATGCTGGTGCGGCCGATCCGGCAACTGGCCGACGCCGCGCGCGAGATCGAATCCGGCAACTTCGGCACCGCGGTGCCGGAGAGCCGGCGCAAGGACGAAGTCGGCGACCTGGTACGCGCCTTCAGTCGCATGGGCGACAGCATCGTCCGCCACGACCGCGACATGCGCCGCATGGCCTACACCGACGCGCTGACCGGTCTGTCCAACCGGCTGGCGTTCCGCGAGCTGCTCGACCAGCGGCTGATGCAGCTGCGCGGCGCCGGGTGCCAGCTGGCCCTGCTGTTCGCGGACATCGACGACTTCAAGCGGATCAACGACACCCTCGGCCACGATGCCGGCGACGAGGTGCTGGTGCACTTCGCGCAGCGCATCAGCGAAGCGGTGGACCGGCTGGGCGGCGAGGATGCGGTGCTGGCGCGGTTCGGCGGCGACGAGTTCGTGGTCCTGATCGAGGCCGGCGACGGCGGCGACATCCGCAGCGCCGCCAGCCGCCTGGCGGAGACCCTGGTCAGTGAGCTGCACAGCCCGATCATGGTGCAGGAACGCGTGGTTTTCCTCGGTACCTCGATCGGCGTCACCCTGTTCCCGGAAGACGCGGCCGGCGCGGCGATGCTGATGAAGAACGGCGACATCGCCATGTACCAGGCCAAGGTGGCGGGCAAGAACTGCTATCGCTTCTACAGCCGGGCAATGGACCAGGCAGTGGAGCGGCGGGTGCGCATGGAGCAGGATCTGCGCGGGGCCTGGGAGCGCGGAGAACTGAGCTTGGCGTACCAGCCGCTATTCCAACTGAGCGACCGCAAGCTGGTGGGCGCCGAAGCGCTGCTGCGCTGGCTGCATCCGGAGCATGGCGCGGTGGCGCCGTCGGTGTTCATCGACGTCGCCGAACAAAGCGGGCTGATCGAGACCATCGGCCAGCACGTGTTGCGCGCCGCATGCGTGGCAGCCAGGGGCTGGCAGCGCGACTTCCCCCGTGCCGCCGACCTGTTCGTGTCGGTCAACGTGTCGCCGCGGCAGCTGCGCGCCGGCGACCTCGCCGAACAGGTCGAGCATGTGCTTCAAGACACCGGGCTGGCGCCGTCATCGCTGCACGTGGAACTGACCGAGACCGCAGTGATCGGCGACGAACTGCGCGTCAGCGGCCTGCTGGCGCGCCTGCGCGCAGCCGGGGTCAAGGTCTGGCTGGACGATTTCGGGACCGGCTTCTCGGGCCTGAGTCATCTGCGGCGGGTCCCGGTGGACGGGGTCAAGATCGACCGCAGCTTCATCGCCGACGTGTTGCGCGATCCCGACGACCTGGCGCTGACCACAGCGATCATCGCCATGGGCCACTCGCTGGGCATCACCGTGGTCGCCGAGGGGGTGGAGAAGGAAGGCCAGTTCGAGATCCTGCGCGAGCGCGGCTGCGACCTGGCGCAGGGCTATTGGCTGGGTCACCCGATGACCGCGCACGATTTCGCGGGGCTGCTGGCGTAGGGCGGGACGGGGTCCACCATTTCGATCGTGGAAATGCAGACATCGAACGCAGGGGTGGACCGAGGCCAGCCTGCGTGGCGTTCATTCAGAACAGACCATCGATCCACTGCGTGGTGGCCGCCGCCAGCGAACCTCCGATGATGCCGAACACGACGATCGCGGCGATGCCGGCCGCCCAGGCGACCAGCATCAGCGCGCCGTCTCGTTCCAGCAGTGCCAGGGCGTAGAGCAGCAGCAGGGCGCCGAACAGGTAGTTGGTGAACGGGATCGGCAGGACCAACAGCACGCCGAGCAGCACCAGCAGCAGGCCGGTGAACATGGTGGCAGCGCGATGGTCGAGCAGGGCGGTCAGGCGCGGACGGACCACGCGTTCCAACCGCAGCAGCCAGGGGCCGATGCGCTGCTCGAAGCGCGCCAGGGTGCCGCGGGTCGGCCCGCGCTCGGCAATGAAACGCGGCAACCAGGGCCGGCGCATGCCGACCAGCAGTTGCACTCCGACCAGCACCACCAGCGGACCGCTGAGCCCCCCGGCGAGTCCCGGAACCGGAAGGAAGGCGGGCAGGATGGCGACGAACAGCAGCATCCCGAACAGGCTGCGGCCGAGCCCGGCGAGGATCTCGCGCAGTTTCAGGGCCTCGTCAGGCGGGCCGATGGTGAGTGCGGCGAGCAGTGCCCGGGTACCGGCCTTGGGCGCCTGGTGCCGATCCGCTGTGTCCGGCGCGTCGCGGCCCGGCGTGCCGTCATTGGCCATCGTCGGCGCCGGCACTGGGGACGCGCTGCAGCAGCAACTTGTCGACGCGCGGGCCATCGAGGTCGACCACCTCGATCCGCCAGCCGTTCCAGGTGAAGTGCTCGCCGGTATCCGGGATGCGGCCGAAGTGGGCGATCGTCATCCCGGCGGCGGTGTGGTACTCGTGCGCGTCCTCGTCAGGTAGCGCGCCGCCGCCCAGCAGCTCGCGCAGCGATTCCGCCGTCAGGCTGCCATCGACCAGCAGGGAGCCGTCGTCACGGACCACGACCAATGGCGTGCCGCCGACGCCGTCGCCGCTGGAGGTGCGGCCGATCACCGCTTCCATGACATCGTTGATGGTCACCATGCCGGTGATGTCGCCATACTCGTCCACCACCAGCGCCAGCGACTGCTGGGACTCGCGCAGGATCTCCAGCAGCTTCAGCGCCGGCGTCGATTCGGAGACGAACAGCGCTTCGCGCAGGTGGCGGAAGAGGTCGAACTCGCGCTCGTCCAGGCGATCGAGCAGGGACTTGATCTCGAGCACGCCGGTCACGTCGGCATCGCTGCCGCGGTAGACCGGGTAACGCGAGAACGGCGTCGCGCGCATGGTCGCGAGGTTCTCCTCGAAACCCTCGCCGGCGTCCAGCCATGCGATGCGGGTGCGGGGCGTCATCAGGCTTTCGGTGCTACGGTCGCCCAGGCGCAGCACGCGGTGCATCATCTTGCGTTCGTCATCGTCGATCAGTCCCTGCGCGTGGCCCTCGGTCACCAGCAGGCGTATCTCCTCTTCGGTGATCGCGTTGCGGGCGTCGTCCTTGATGCCGAGCAGGCGCAGCACCAGGCGGTTGATGGCGCCGAGCGCGAACACCACCGGCTTGGCCGCGGTCGCCAGCGCCTGCAGTGGCAGTGCGACCACGCTGGCGATGGCCTCAGCGTTGGTAAGCGCCAGGCGCTTGGGGATGAGTTCGCCGAAGATCACCGTAGTGGCGGTGATCAGGCCGACAGCGGTGCCGATGCCGACTGGCCTTACGTACTCCTGCGCGATGGGCAGCACGCCATCGAGCCAGCCGGCGATCAGCAGGCCGATGGCCTCGCCGCCGAACACGCCGGTGAGCACGCCGATCAGGGTAATGCCGATCTGCACCGTCGACAGCAGGTTGTCCGGGTGCTGGGCCAGCGCCAGCGCCTTGCGCGCGCCGGCGCTGGTCTGGGCCATCTGCCGCAGCCGGGACTTGCGCGCGGTCACCAGCGCCATCTCCGACAGCGCGAAGAAGGCGTTGAGCGCGATCAGGCACAGGACGATCAGCAGTTCGAGCATGCGCCGAACGCCGGGTCACGGGGGAGTGGGTATCGCGTCGCGGGACGGGAGAATCGTTTGCGACGGCGGGGCGGCGGTCTGGGGTCGTCGTCCATGCGGGATCAAGTGCGCGGGAGCGCGCTGCGGATCATAGCAGGCCAGGTGAACGCGGCCTTCGCGGGACAGCCCGCCCTACAGCAGGTCGCCGTCGGCCGAGAGTTCGCGTTCGAGGCGGTCGCCCATGCCGCCGATCTCCAGCACCAGCCGGCCGAGTTCTGCCGGGGTCAGCCCTTCATAGGGCCGGTTCTCGCACAGCTGCAGGTAGGGCACGCCGTCGAGGTCGCCGAGCGCCAGGGAGCCGACGCGGCTGTCCCAGTTGAACTTCAGCGCGCGGCGGGCGTCGATGCCGGTAATCGGCGCGATCACCGTGCTCGCGCGCAGGTAGTTGCGGCCGTCGTGGTCCTGCAGCTCGGACAGGAAGATCGCCTGGTGTCGCCGCCCCCCATCCAGCGACAGCTCCACGCACAGCACGTAGGGCTCCTGCATGGTGACGTGGAAGTCGGCGGCGACAACGTGTCCGCGGATCTGTTCGAAGCTTTGCATGGGCGCCTGGTGGCCGGGGGACCGTGCCGTATCCTAACGCAGTGGACGCCCCCGAAGCCGCCCAATGCATCCTGGCCACGGTCCGTGCGATCGCGCCGGGCCAGGTCGCCGGCTATGGGCAGGTCGCGCAGCGCGCGGGGCTGCCCGGGCGCGCGCGGCTGGTGGCACGGGTGCTGGCCAGCACGGACGACCC
>JALZMP010000082.1 GCA_030858145.1 Pseudomonadota bacterium | reverse complement strand
CAACCTCGCCTGGGCGCTGGCGCGCATGCGTCGCAGGCTCGAGCCGGCAGGCAGCGACTGGCGTATCGTGCTCGCCACCGAGGCGGCGGCGATCGCGAGCGAGGATCTCGCCGCCAACCGGCGCATGGGCGAGTTGGGGGCGGCGCTGA
This sequence comes from Pseudomonadota bacterium, assembly GCA_030858145.1. Taxonomy (GTDB): domain Bacteria; phylum Pseudomonadota; class Gammaproteobacteria; order Xanthomonadales; family Xanthomonadaceae; genus Luteimonas. The sequence continues at coordinate 10,984 of JALZMP010000082.1, read as the reverse complement.
TCGCACCCGGCAGCGGCGTGCTCACCCATTGCAACACCGGTTCGCTGGCGACCGCCGGCTACGGCACCGCGCTGGGCGTGATCCGTGCCGGCGTCGCACAGGGGCGCATCGGCAAGGTGTTCGCAGGCGAGACCCGGCCGTGGATGCAGGGCTCGCGGCTGACGGTGTGGGAGCTGCAGCAGGACGGCATCGACGCCACCCTGATCGCCGACGCCGCCGCCTCGCACCTGCTGCGAAACGGCGAAGTCGACTGGGTGGTCGTCGGTGCCGATCGGATCTGCGCCAACGGCGACGTGGCCAACAAGATCGGTACCTACCAGCTGGCCATCGCCGCGCGCTACCACGGCAAGCAACTCATGGTGGTGGCACCGGCGTCGACCGTGGACATGGACACCACTTGCGGTGAACTGATCGAGATCGAGGAGCGCGACCCGGCCGAGTTGCTCGGCATCGGTGGCAGCCGCACCGTGGCCGACGGCATCCAGGCCTGGAATCCGGTATTCGATGTCACGCCCCACACACTCATCGACGCACTGGTGACCGAGCGCGGTGTCATCGAGCACCCCGACATCAAAAAAATGCGTGCCATGTTCGGTTGAGACTTCCGGAATACGGAGGGGGCGCTGCGCGTGGGAGTGGATTTGAGCGCGCCATGGATGGCGCGCGGCCGCGCATGAAACAGGATGTTTCCCTAAGCGGTCGAATCCCCTCCCATGGGCAGCGACACCCTTCCCGCGGTCGTGCCACAAATGACCGCTAAGTCATTGAGTTTCCGGGAAAATAGGAGTGATAAAACTTCCGGGACGTGATACCATTCCACGTCTTTTTGCAGCACCCGGAAAACGGACCCCAGATGGCAGAACTCGCCAAGGAAATCATCCCCGTCAACCTCGAGGACGAGATGCGCCGCAGCTACCTCGATTACGCCATGAGCGTGATCGTGGGGCGCGCACTTCCCGACGTCCGCGATGGTCTCAAACCGGTGCATCGCCGGGTGCTCTACGCGATGAGCGAGCTCGGCGCGCACAGCAACAAGCCCTACTACAAGTCGGCGCGGATCGTCGGCGACGTGATCGGCAAGTACCACCCGCACGGCGACCAGTCGGTGTACGACACCCTGGTGCGCATGGCGCAGCCGTTCGCGCTGCGCTACCTGCTGGTCGACGGCCAGGGCAACTTCGGCTCGGTCGACGGCGACTCCGCCGCAGCGATGCGCTACACCGAGGCGCGGATGGCGCGGCTCACCCACGAGCTGATGGCCGATATCGACAAGGAGACGGTCGACTTCCAGCCCAACTACGACGAGAAGGAGCAGGAACCCACGGTCATGCCGACTCGGTTCCCCAACCTTCTGGTGAACGGCTCCGCCGGCATCGCGGTCGGCATGGCGACCAACATTCCGCCGCACAACCTTTCCGAGGTGGTCGACGCCCTGATCGCGCTGATCGACGAGCCTGCGATCGACGTCGAAGGCCTGATGGCGCACATCCCGGGTCCCGACTTCCCCACCGCCGGCATCATCAACGGCGTCGGCGGCATCCACCTGGCCTACCGCACCGGCCGCGGCCGGGTGCGCATGCGCGCGCGCGCCGAGATCGAGGTCGCCGACAACGGCCGCGAGGCGATCGCGGTCACCGAGATCCCCTACCAGGTCAACAAGGCGCGGCTGATCGAGAAGATCGCCGAGCTGGTGAAGGAGAAGAAGCTCGAGCGCATCAGCGAGCTGCGCGACGAGTCCGACAAGGACGGCATGCGCATCTACATCGAGATAAAGCGTGGCGAGTCGGCCGAGGTCGTGCTCAACAACCTCTACCAGCAGACCCAGATGGAGTCTGTGTTCGGCATCAACATGGTGGCGCTGGTCGATGGCCGGCCGCAGCTGCTCGACCTCAAGCAGATCCTCGAAGCCTTTGTCCGTCATCGCCGCGAAGTGGTCACGCGGCGGACGATCTTCGAGCTGCGCAAGGCGCGCGCCCGCGCCCATGTGCTCGAAGGCCTGACCGTCGCGCTGGCCAACATCGACCAGATGATCGAGCTGATCAAGACATCGGCCAATCCCAACGAAGCACGCGAACGCATGCTGACGCGCACCTGGGAGCCGGGCCTGGTGGCGGCGCTACTGGCCTCGGCCGGCAGCGACGCCTCGCGTCCGGAGGACCTGCCCAGGGGTGTCGGGCTGGTGGACGATCGCTACCAGCTCACCGAAGTGCAGGCCCAGCAGATCCTGGAGATGCGCCTGCACCGGCTCACCGGACTGGAGCAGGAAAAGCTCACCGAGGAGTACCGCCAGCTGCTGGACACCATCCGCGGGTTGATCGGCATCCTCGAGGATCCGGACGTGCTGCTGGAGGTGATCCGCACCGAGCTGCGCAACGTCAAGGAAGAGTTCGGCGATGCCCGCCGCAGCGAGATCCGCGGCAGCGAGGAGGACCTCGACATCCTCGACCTGATCGCGCCCGAGGATGTGGTGGTCACGCTGTCGCATGCCGGTTACGCCAAGCGCCAGCCGGTCAGCGACTACCGCGCTCAGCGCCGTGGCGGCCGCGGGCGCTCGGCGGCGGCGACCAAGCAAGAGGATTTCATCGACCAGCTGTGGCTGGTCAACACCCACGACACCCTGCTGACCTTCACCAGCGCCGGGCGCGTGTTCTGGCTGCCGGTGCACCAGCTGCCCGACGCCGGCCCGCATGCGCGTGGGCGGCCGATCGTCAACTGGATCCCGCTGGTGGAAGGTGAGCAGGTGCAGGCGGTGCTGCCGGTGCGTGAGTACCGGGACGACTGCTACGCGTTCTTCGCCACCCGTCACGGCACGGTCAAGAAGACACCGCTGACCGAGTACGCCTATCGGCTGCAGCGCGGCAAGATCGCGATCAACCTTGCCGAAGGCGACTCGCTGGTCGGGGTGGCGCTGTCCGACGGTTCACGCGACATCATGCTGTTCGCGTCCAACGGCAAGGCGGTGCGCTTCTCCGGCGGCACGGTGCGGCCGATGGGGCGTACCGCCACCGGCGTGCGCGGCATGCGCCTGGCCCGGGGCGAGGAGGTGCGCAGCCTGATCGTGGTCGATGGAGACGGTGACATCCTCACCGCCAGCGAGCGCGGCTACGGCAAGCGCACGCCGGTCGCGGACTACCCGACCAAGGGCCGTGGTACCCAGGGCGTGATCGCGCTGCAGACCAGCGAGCGCAACGGCCGGCTGGTGGGGGCGATCCAGCTCTCCGACCACCATGAGGTGCTGCTGATCTCCGACGGCGGCACCCTGGTGCGCACTCGGGCCGCGGAAATCTCCCAGGTGGGCCGCAACACCCAGGGCGTGACCCTGATCCGGCTTGCCGTCGACGAGAGCCTGCAGGCGGTCGAGCGGGTCGACGCCTCGCTGGACCAGGAGCCAGAGAGCGACCGCTCCGTGGACCTGGCCGCTTCCACTGACGTGCCGCGTTTGCCCATGTGACCGCCTGTGAGGTCGGATTCGGGTCACCGGGGTCATCATGCTCTCCACTGCACCGCCTGACGGCGGTGCTTTTTTTAGCCAGTGGACCGCGGCGTTCCGGTTTGGAGGACTCAGGGCAGCTGCGACAGCACGTGCTCGGCAGACGACACCCTGAATTCCCCGGGCGCCTCGACATGCAGCTGCCTGACCACGCCATCCTCGGCGTACAGCGCGAAGCGCTTGCAGCGCGTACCCATCCCATAGCCGCTGGCATCCATCTCCAGGCCCAGCGCCCGGGAAAAATCACCGTTGCCGTCGGAGAGCATCCACAGGCCCTTCGGCACGTGCTGGTCCTTTCCCCAGGCCTCCATCACGAAGGGATCGTTGACCGCCATGCAGGCGACCTCGATGCCGCGGGCGCGGAAGTCGTCGAAATGCTGGACGAAGCCGGGCAGGTGCTTCTCCGAGCAGGTCGGGGTGAAGGCGCCCGGGACGGCGAACAGCACCATCTTCCGACCCTCGAACAGGGCAGGGGTATCCACGGTCTGGATGCCGTCATCGACGTGCTTGAGGATGGCTTCCGGAATGCGGTCGCCGGGCTGGATGGGCATGGGGATCCTTGCGTGGGAGGCTGATCAGAGTCTGGCTGACGGCGGCGCAAGGCCGTGTCAAGGCCACTTGAAACCGCCGCGACCGCCATTGCGTGGCAGGCATGGCGGCAACGGGCCGCCCAGACCGAGACAAGCAGGAGGGTGGCGATGAGAAACGCCGTTCGTTACCAGCAGCAGTGGCCGGGCCAGTCGATGCTGGAGGATGAGATCAAGCAGGTGTTCGGCCGGTTCTTCCAGGCCGGCGACGGCCAGGACGAGTCGTCCGTGGTCACCAGCCAGTGGGCGCCGCTGGTCGACATCGCGGTGATGATCACCATCCCCAAGCGCCGGAGACCAAGCCGCGCCGGATTCAAGTGGACAACCACCAGGGGGACAACGGCAGCGCGCGGCAGTGAACTGATCCGCTGGCGGGCATCTGCTACGCGGGTGCACACGCGAACGCGTTAACCTTGCACGGCCCGCGGTGTCCCCGCGGGCCTGTCGGGCCCGCGCCAGCGTCACGGCGGCGGGCACGGCCAGTGTCGACATGGCGATCCAGGGAACCTCGATGCAATTCAAGGATTACTACAGCACCCTCGGTGTCGAGCCCAGTGCAGGCGAAGCCGAAATCAAGACCGCCTATCGCCGGCTCGCGCGCAAATTCCATCCCGATGTCAGCCAGGAGGCCGGGACCGAGGAGCGCTTCAAGGCGATTAACGAGGCCTACGAGGCGCTGCGCGACCCCGCCAGGCGCAAGGCCTACGACCAGCTGCGCAGCCGTGGCTACCGGCCGGGGGACGAGGTGCAGCCGCCCGCAGGGGCCTATGGCGCCGGCGCGGCCAACAGCGGGTTCGACTACGAGGACGTGTTTGCCGACGGCGGCGCCGGCGGCGGATTCAGTGATTTCTTTGAGAGCCTGTTCCGGCGCCAGCAGGCCGGTCGTGGTGCACCGGGGCCGGGCTTTGCGCAGCCCCCGCGCGGCGACACCCGCGCGCGACTGGCGGTGCCGCTGGAAACCGCCTACCGCGGCGACAGCGTGCGCATCAGTGTCGGCGGCAGGACGCTGGACGTGCGGATTCCACCCGGGGTGCGGCCCGGGCAGGTGATCCGGCTCGCAAGCCAGGGCCAGCAGGGTGGCCACCTGTTGCTGGAGATCGAATACGCCGCGCATCCGCGCTTCGAGGTCGACGGGCGCAACATCATCTACACCCTGCCGGTGGCGCCGTGGGAGGCGGCGCTGGGCGCGACCGTGAGCGTGCCGACGCTGGGCGGCACCGTGGAGCTCAAGGTGCCGCCGGATTCCGAGGCCGGGCGCAAACTGCGGCTGCGCGGCCGCGGCCTGCCGGGCGGTGGTGCGGGGGCGCCGGCGGGCGACCAGATCGTGGAACTGGAAATCCAGGCTCCGACCGCGCGCCAGTCGACGCAGACCCAGGCCTACCAGCAGCTGCGTGATGCCTTCGCCGCGGACTGGCGGCGCGAATAGGTCGCGGCCTCAGGCCGCGTTGGGCTGCGTTGGCGTGGCGCAGCCGGCCGGAATCGCGCCGGTGATCGCTGCCGCCAACTCGGTCTCGCTGAAGGGCTTGGTGAGGTAGGCCTTTGCACCCTGGCGCATACCCCAGACGCGGTCGGTGTCCTGGTCCTTGGTGGTCACCAGGATCACCGGGATGTGCTTGGTGGTGGACTCGCGGGTGATCGAGCGCGTGGCCTGGAAGCCGTTGAGGTTTGGCATCACCACGTCCATCAGGATCAGGTCGGGCAGTTCGCGCTTGGCCGCCTCCACGCCGGCGGCGCCGTCCTCTGCGGTCAATGCCTCGTGGCCGAGCTTCTCGACGATGCGGCGGATGCCCATCAACTGCGACGGCGAATCGTCGACGATCAGAATGCGCGCCATGGAACTCCCCTTGAAATGCGCCACGATTGTAGCCGGCCGCGCAGCATCCGCAAGCCGTCGCCGCGCCCCACCAATCCCGCTCAGAACACCACCAGGGTCCGCCCCAGTGAGCCACCGCCCAGTAGGGTGTCGAAGACCCCGGGAAGCCCCTCCAGCGCGACTTCGCGGGTGCAGATGCGGTCCAGGTGGCTTGGCTTCCAGGGTCCGGCCAGCCGCGCCCAGACCTGCTCGCGGATGTCACGCGCGGTGCCCGCAGAGGCCACGCCCAGCAGCGAGACGCCACGCAGGATGCCCGGCATGACCGTGGTGGCGAGTTGGTGCGTGGCCGCGAGACCGGCGCTGGCGACATTGCCGTAGGGCGCGGTCTGCGCCAGTAGGCTGGCCAGCATCGGCCCGCCGACGTTGTCGAGCCCGCCGCCGAAACGCACCGACTCCAGCGGCCGCGTGGTCGCCAGGGCGTCGCGTCCGAGCACCGTGCTGGCACCGATGGCGGTCAGGTAGTCGGCATGTTCTGGTTTGCCGCTGACCGCATGCACCATGTAGCCGGCACGCGAGAAGATGTCGACCGCCAGCGAGCCGACGCCGCCTGTGGCACCGGTGACACACAGCGGGCCCAGCGCCGGTGCCTGGTGGTTCTCGGTCATGCGCAGGAGCGCCAGCGCCGCGGTGAAGCCGGCGGTGCCCAGGATCATGCTCTCGCGCAGGTTCAGCCCCTGCGGCAGCGGGATCGCCCAAGCCGATTCGATGCGTGTGTACTCGGCATAGCCGCCATCGCGGGTCTCGCTCAGGCCGCAGCCGGTGACCAGGACGGCATCGCCTTCCCGGAAGGCCTTGTCGGCCGATGACACGACGTGGCCGGCAACGTCGATGCCGCCGACCAGCGGGAACCTGCGCAGGATCCCGCCCCGTCCGGTGCCGGCGAGCGCATCCTTGTAGTTGACCGACGAGTACGCGGTCTTGATGACGATCTCGCCAGGCGCGAGGTCGTCGATGGACACCTGCTCGATGCCGCTGCGGTAGCCTGCGTCGTCGTCGTGGATCCGGAATGCACTGAAGGCGCCGGGGAGGATCATGCTTGCCTGGAGGTTTCGACCGCAAACGGCCGCTCCCGCCAAGCCTAGCGCAAATCCCTGCGCCGCTTCTCGTCCAGCCACTTGTCCGCGCGCGCCGGCGTGTAGTCGCGCAGCCAGGCGAACAGCGCGTCGAGGTCGTCGCCGTGCCAGAGATCGTCGCGCTTGTCTGGGTGCAGGAAGCGCTCATCGACCATGCGGTCGACCATCGCCATCAGCGGCGCGTAGAAGCCATCGACGTCGAGGAAGGCGCAGGGCTTGTCGCCGAGTCCGAGCTGGCGCCAGGTCAGCATCTCGAACATTTCGTCGAGCGTGCCGAAGCCGCCGGGCAGGGCGACGAAGGCGTCAGCGAGGTCGAACATCCGCGCCTTGCGCGCGTGCATGGAGTCGACCACCTCCAGCCGGGTCACGCCGCGATGCGCGACTTCCCAGTCGACCAGCTGTTGCGGGATCACGCCGACCACCTCGCCGCCGGCCTCCAGCACCGCGTCGGCGACCACGCCCATCAGGCCGACGTTGCCGCCGCCGTAGACCAGCGTCAACCCGTCGCGGGCCAGCCGGCTGCCCAGTGCCATCGCGCGCTCGGTGTAGGCCGGCTTGCTGCCGGTGTTGGAGCCGCAGTAGACGCAAACCGCCCTCATGCCCCCGGCCGTGTCATCAGCCATTGCACGACGCCGACTCCGGCGAAGCCCGTCAGTCCCGCCAGTCCGAACGCCAGCCCCACCTGCATGCCCTGCCGGAGAGCGAACGCCAGCACGAGGAAGAACGGCAGGCTGCCGAGCACGAACCAGAAGATCGCCATCGCCAGGTCGGCCACGGCGCGCGGCTCGCGGGTGTCGAAGTACAGCCAGCCCAGCACCAGCAGCGAGGTCAACGGTAGCGAGGCCACCAGTGCGCCTAGCCAGCCGGTGCGCTTGGCCAGCGCCGAGGCCACAAGCACCAGGGCGACCGTGATCAGGATCTTGAGCAGGAACTGGGGATTCATGGCGATCAATCCTGCATTGTAGGAGCGGCTTCAGCCGCGACACCGGGCGCCGGCAGCAAGATTGCAGGAGGAATCGGCAGTCTCGTGGCGCTTGCTTCCGATTTTCAGATTCACTCGAAACGGCCGCTGGCGTAGCCTCGATGCCGGCTCCGTTGCCCCCACCCTGACCCTCCCCCGCAAGCGGGGGAGGGGATTGCACTCATGATCTCCCGCGTCCACGTCCGCGCCCGCGCCACACTCGCCTAATCTCTAATCCCTAATCCCTAATGCCTCATCCTTAATGCCTAAATGCCGAATCTCGAATACAGGTCACGTCAGTTCGCTTTGTGGATCGCGCGCTTGTCGATCGCCATCGCGGCGTCGTGGATCGACTCCGACAGGGTCGGGTGCGCATGGCAGATGCGCGCGAGGTCGTCGGCGGAGCCCTTGAACTCCATCGTCAGCACGCCTTCGTGCACCAGCTCCGAGACGCCGACGCCGACCAGGTGCATGCCGAGCACACGGTCGGTCTCGGCATGCGCGATCACCTTGACGAAGCCCGCGGGCTCGCCCATCGCCACCGCGCGGCCGAGCGCGGCGAACGGGAAGCTGCCGGTCTTGTACGGCGTGCCCTCGTCCTCGAGTTCGCGCTCGGTCTTGCCGACCCAGGCGAGCTCCGGCTCGGTGTAGATCACCCAGGGGATGGTGTCGTAGTTGACGTGGCCGGGCAGGCCGGCGATCAACTCGGCGACCATGATGCCTTCCTCGAAGCCCTTGTGCGCCAGCATCGGGCCGCGCACGCAATCGCCCACCGCCCAGACCCCGTCGACGCCGGTGTGGCAGTGCGCATCGACCTCGATCACGCCGCGCTGATCGAGGCGGACGCCGACATCATCGGCCAGCAGCCCCTTGCTTGCGGCCCTGCGGCCGACCGCCACCAGCAGCCTGTCGAACACGATGCTCTGCTCACCGTCCTTGTCGCTGTAGGAGACGTTGACTTCGGTGGTCTTGCCCTTCTTCTTGACCTCGCACTTGGCGACCTTGGCGCCAAGCCTGATGTCCAGCCCCTGCTTCCTGAACTCCTTCAGCGCGACCTTGGCCGCCTCGGCGTCGGCGGCGGCGAGAAAGTCGGGCAGCGCCTCGAGCACGGTGACCTCGGCGCCCAGGCGCTTCCACACGCAGCCCAGTTCGAGCCCGATCACGCCGGCGCCGATCACGCCCAGCCGCTTGGGGACACTGGTGAAGTCGAGCGCGCCGACATTGTCGACGATGTGCTCGCCGTCGAATTTGGCAAACGGCAGTTCGATCGAGTCCGAGCCGGCGGCCAGAATCACGTTGCTGCCCTTGAGTTCGACCTCCTTGCCGTCGTGGCCCCTGACCTTGACCAAATTGCCCTTGTGCAGGGTGCCGAAACCGTAGTACGGCGTGACCTTGTTGGCCTTGAACAGCATCGCGATTCCGCCGGTGAACTGCTTCACGATCTTGTCCTTGCGGCCGATCATGGTACCGACGTCCATCTTCGGGTCCTTGGCGGTGATGCCGTGGTCGCCAAACAGGTGCTGCAGGTTCCAGAAATTTCGCGAGGAATCCAGCAGTGCCTTGGACGGGATGCAGCCCACCCGCAGGCAGGTGCCGCCAAGCGCCGGCTTGCCTTCCTTGCCCAGGCCGGCGTCGACGCAGGCGACCTTCATGCCCAGCTGCGCGGCGCGGATCGCGGCGTGGTAGCCCGCGGGACCGGCGCCGATGACGATGACGTCGAATTGTTCTGCCATGACATGTTCCTTGCTTGATCCCTTCGCCCACTGGCGGGAGAAGGTGGCGCGTAGCGCCGGATGAGGGCAGGGTGCGGGCGTTGCGAAACGCGGCCCTCACCCCTACCCCTCTCCCGCGGGCGGGAGAGGGGCTGGAAGCATCACATTCCCAGCAGCATGCGGTGCGGGTTTTCCAGCTGGTCCTTGATGTCGACCAGGAACAGCACCGCGTCCTTGCCGTCGATGATGCGGTGGTCGTAGCTCAGCGCGATGTACATCATCGGCGCGGCGACGACCTGGCCGTTGTCGACAATCGCGCGCTCCTTGATCGCGTGCATGCCGAGGATCGCGGACTGCGGCGGATTGACGATCGGGGTGGACATCAGCGAGCCGAAGGTGCCGCCGTTGGTGATGGTGAAGGTGCCGCCCTGCAGATCCTCCAGCGCCAGCTTGCCGTCGCGGGCCTTGGTCGCGTAGTCGGCGATCGCCTGCTCGACCTCGGCGAAGCCCATGCGCTCCACGTTGCGCAGCACCGGTGTCATCAGCCCGCGGTCTGTGGAGACCGCGATCGAGATGTCGGCGTAGCCGTGATAGATGATGTCGTCGCCGTCGACCGTGGCGTTGACGGCGGGGTGGCGCTGCAGCGCGCTGGCGGCAGCCTTGGCGAAGAAGCCCATGAAGCCGAGCTTGATCCCGTGGGCCTTCTGGAACTGCTCGCCCAGTTCCTTGCGCATGGCCATGACCTTGCCCAGGTTGATCTCGTTGAACGAGGTCAGCATGGCGATCGAGTTCTTCGACTGCATCAGCCGCTCGGCGATGCGCTTGCGGATGCGGGTCATCGGCACGCGCTCTTCCGGCCGCGCCCCGCCCGACACACCCGGCGTCTTGCCGCTGGCGTAGTTGACGAGGTCTTCCTTGGTCACAGCGCCGCGACGGCCGGTGCCTTCGACGTTCGACGGATCGATGCCTTCGTTCTCGGCGGTGAAGCGTGCGCCGGGGGGCAGGTCGCCGGTCTTGCCGCTCGACTTCGAGGCCGGCGCGGCGGACTTGGCAGGCTTGGCCACGTCCTTGCCGCCACCCCTCTCGTCGGCCTCTTTTGCCTTGTTGCCGACGGCAGTTTTGTCTTTCTCGTTCTTCGATTTTTCCTTGCCGGCGTCGTCCTGCTTGTCCTTCGAGTCGTCGCCACCTTCGCTGTCGCCAACGGCGCCTTCCTCGATCACTGCGATGACCTGCTGGCTGTTGACGGTCGCGCCTTCCTCGAACTTGATCTCCTTGAGCACGCCGTCAA
>JALZMP010000069.1 GCA_030858145.1 Pseudomonadota bacterium | reverse complement strand
GTAATGGGGTTAGTAATGGGGTCAGAGACATTTACGCCGGACTTGGCGACAGGAGCTGCAAGCCCTGCTGCGTAAATGTCTCTGACCCCATTACCGGCCATCACCCGGCCATCGCGCCTTCCCATGCTGAGCACAGTGGCGGTTGCGGCGGCCTGGTCTCGCTTACCGTTGCGGGGGCAGCGCCGGCATGACCCTCGTTGCGACGAGGGCGTCACCGGCTTCCCGTTTCAACCCGGCGGCAGATGCCGACAGGTCACCCTGAAGCACGACGATTGTACGGGATCGTGGCGGTGGCGAGCAGGCTTGCGATGCGAAGGCGCGCAGCGCGGAGGGCGGAGTCAATCGAACTCGATGCCGTCCGCGCGCCGTGGTGGCCGGTCCACCGCCATCACCGTGGTCTTGACCGGGCCACCGGGCGGCCGCGCGCGTGGATCGGGCAGGTCCGCGATCGCGGCTTCCGCGGCCGCGACCAGCTGTGCGCGACGCGCCTCGGGGACCTCCTGCCAGTGGCAGTCGCGCAGCGCGCCTTCCAGTGCATAGAGCAGGTTGAGGCTGGGCTTGAAGCCGGCGCGCTTGACGCGCATGAAGGCCTCCAGCGGGCCGGCTTCGGCCAGCGCCTCCGGCGTCCTCAGGCCGACCTGGCGCAGCCACGCCGCCGACTTCGGCCCGATGTTGCGCATCTTCAGCGGCGCTGCGCTCATGCCAGTGATTCCAGGTACACGCGCGCGATCTCCTCGAGGCCTCTCTGGTCTTCAACGTCGAAACGCGCCGGATCCGGACTGTCGAGATCGAACACCCCGACGAGGCTGCCGTCGAGGAACAGCGGCACCACCAGCTCCGAGCGCGAGGCGGCATCGCAGGCGATGTGGTCGGCGACCGCGTGTACGTCGTCGACGCGCTGGGTCTGGCCCGTGCGCGCCGCCTTGCCGCAAACGCCGCGGTCGAGCGGGATGCGCACGCAGGCAGGCTGGCCTTGGAACGGCCCGACCACCAACTCGCGGCCATCGACGAAATAGAAGCCCACCCAGTTCAACGCCGGCAGCGCGTGGTAGACCAGGGCCGAGAGGTTGGCGGCATTGGCGATGCGGTCGGATTCGCCCGCGAGCAGGGCACGCGCCTGGTCGGCGAGCCGGCGGTACTGTTCGGGCTTGTCGCCGCTTAGACTCTGGGCAGAAAACATGCCGGCAGTCTAGCAATCGCCGGTGAGGGCGACGCCGGCAGCCAGTCATCCGGAACCCCGCATGCCTTCGGAACAATCCGCCCCGCCTGCGCCGCAATCGCTGCACGCCCCCCGTCCCGCGCCGGGAAATCGCGGCATGCGCGGCCTCTACGTCACCGGCACCGATACCGGCATCGGCAAGACCGTGACCAGCACGGCGCTGCTGCACGCGTTGCGTCAGCAGGGGCTGCGCGCGGTCGGGATGAAGCCGGTGGCAAGTGGTTGCACGCGCACCTCCGATGGCTGGCGCAATGACGATGCGCTCGCCCTGCAAGCAGCCAGCGATCCGCGTCCGTGCTATGTCGACGTCAATCCGGTGGCGTTGCCGGAAGCCACCGCGCCGCAGCTCGCCGCGTGCACGGCCAGCGCCACGGTCGCGCTCGCACCCCTGCTCGAAGCGTACGCGCGGCTGCTGGCCAGCGCCGACGTGGTGGTGGTGGAGGGCGTGGGCGGTTGGCTGGCGCCACTGGGCGATGATGTGGAACAGGCCGAACTGGTGCGGGCGCTTGGGCTGCCGGTGGTGCTGGTCGTCGGCCTGCGCCTGGGCTGCCTGAGCCACGCGCGGCTGACGCTGCGCGCGATCGAGGCCGATGGTTGCCGCTGCGCGGGCTGGGTCGCCAATGCGGTCGAGCCTGGGTTCGACCACGACGGCCGCTATTTCGAGCTGCTGCGCGAGGCCTTGCCGGTGCCGTGCTGGGGCCGGCTGCCACATGGGCCGGTTTCCGATCCGGCCGCTTTGGCCGGCGCCTTGCGTCTACCGGACGACGCCCTGCAGGAGACCGCTGCGGGCTGACTTCCGGCACTGTCCGCGCCCGGCGTGAATGCTAAACTTGGCGGTACAAGAATAGGACACCCAATCGGGGGCCGCATGCGCCTGCACTTCCTTCTCACCCTCGCCGCGCTGGCGGCGAGCCTGGCCACGGCTTGTTCCTCCGGCTCCGACGCCGCAGGTGCGGGCGGCCCCGGTGGTCCCGGCGGCCCGCACGGCGGCATGCAGCTTCCGGTGGAGGCGGTGACCCTGCGTTTGGAGCCGCTGGAGGTGGGCCTGAGCACGGTGGGCAGCCTGCGCGCCGACGAGTCGGTGGTGATCCGCCCCGAGGTCGCCGGCCGCATCACCCGGATCCAGTTCCAGGAAGGCGGCCGGGTCGAGCGCGGGCAGCCGCTG
>JALZMP010000062.1 GCA_030858145.1 Pseudomonadota bacterium | reverse complement strand
GGCTGAGGATGCCCACCGCGATCACCATCGGCGTCAGCAGCGTCTTCGGCGTCACCGACAGCATCGCGCGCAGGGCCGCGTTGATGAAGCCGGTGTGCTCCGCCACCCCCAGGCCCAGCATCGCCACCAGCACCACGCCCAGCGGCGCGAAGTTGACGAAGGTGGACACCATCGTCGCCATGAACGCGGTGACATTGGTGCCGGCGAGCAGGTTGTTGATCGCGATCGGATCGCCGCTGCGCGGATCGATCTCGCTGAAGCTGACATTGGCCAGCAGCGCCGACACGCCCCAGGTCAGCAGCATCAGGATCAGGAACAGCATCGCCGGATCCGGCAGCTTGTTGCCGATGCGCTCGATGGCGTCGAGGACACGCGTAATCGCGCCGCGCCGCGCGGCTTCCGGGCTGGGTTGGTTCATGCTGCCGGCTCCTGGCTGTGGACGCTGTCGCGCATCCTAGCAGCCGTGCCGAGCCATCCGCAGGGTGGGCCCTGGCCCACCATCCATGGGCATCTGGCCCTCACGCGCGGCCGCCGCCAGGATCGCGTTGCTTGTAGCGATGGCGGGCCTTGACCCCCCTACGGTGCGGGCGATGCGCCGTAGGCGCCGCCCGGCCCGATCACGGTGCGCACTTCGAACAGCTCCGGGAAGAACGTCAGTTCCAGCGCCTGCTTGAGGAAGCCGACACCGCTCGACCCGCCGGTACCCCGCTTGAAACCGATGATCCGCATCACCGTGCGCATGTGGCGGAAGCGCCAGAGCTGGAACTGGGTCTCCAGGTCCACCAGGTCCTCGCACAGGTGGTAGGCCTCCCAGTGCGCGTCGGTGTCCTCGTAGATGCGTTCGAACACAGGCACCAGCGCCGGATCGGACACGTGCGGTTTCGACCAGTCGCGCTCCAAGTGCGCGGCCGGCACCGCATGGCCTTGGCGGGCGAGCCAGCGCAGCGCCTCGTCATAGAGGCTGGGGGATTCCAGCGCCTGCTCCAATGCCGCGTGCGCGACCGGGTCGTGCTCAAACACCTTGAGCATGCCGGCGTTCTTGTTGCCAAGCAGGAATTCCATGGTCCGGTACTGGGCCGACTGGAACCCGGACGACGGCCCCAGCAGTTCGCGGAACTCAAGGTATTCGGAAGGCGTCAGCGTCTCCAGCACCGACCACATCTCGGTCAGCTGGCGCAACACCACCTTGCAGCGGGCGAAGATCTTCTGGCAGGGGTCGATGCGGTCGGCGCGCAGGTGCGCGATCGCCGCCGACAGCTCGTGCACCATCAGCTTGATCCACAGCTCGGCGACCTGGTGCTGGACGATAAACAGCAGCTCGTCGTGGTGCGGCGGGTCCGACTGCGGCTGCTGCGCCGACAACAGCCGGTCCAGGTGCAGGTAGCCGGCGTAGCTCAGCCGTCCGGACAGGTCCGTATGGATCCCGGCCTCCAGCGCGCGCTCGTTGTGGTCGACGCTCATGGGTTCAGGTTACCCCACCCCCGGCCGCGACGCAGCGCGTCATGCAACTGCCATCGGACTCCGGCACAATCGCCAGTCGCGGCCGGCCGCGACACATCTTTCGAGGAGATACTTTCGTGACGAACAGGTTTGCGCGCCAGCTGGCGCTCGGGTTGTTGTTGCTGTGCGGTTTTGGTGCCGCACAGGCGCAGGTGGTGATCAGCCAGGTCTATGGCGGTGGCGGCAACAGCGGCGCCACGCTCAAGAACGACTTCATCGAGCTGCGCAACAACGGCGCCATCGCGGTCAGCTTGGATGGCTGGTCGGTGCAGTACGCCTCGGCAGCAGGCACGACCTGGAGCCGCACCAATCTCGCCGGCAGCATCGCCCCGGGCGGCTATTACCTCATCCAGCAGGCGCAGGGCGCAGGCGGCACGGCCGACCTTCCGGCACCCGACGCCACCGGGACCATCGCCATGGCGGCGGGCAGCGGCAAGGTCGCGCTGGTGCAGGCCATGACTAGCCTCGCCGGCAGCTGCCCGCTGGGCGGCGCGGTGATCGACTTCGTCGGCTACGGCAGCAGCGCCAACTGCTTCGAGGGCGCCGGCCCCACGGCCACGCTGACCAACACCACCGCCGCCCTGCGCAAGGGCGACGGCAGCGTCGACACCGACAACAACAACAACGACTTCACCACCGGCGCGCCCAACCCTCGCAACAGCGGCAGCGAGCCGCCGCCGCCACCCGATCCCGCGGTGCCGCTGAGCATCGCGCAGATCCAGGGCACGGGCCTGGAATCGCCGCATGTCGGCAAGACCGTGGTCACCGAAGGCATCGTGATCGCGCGAAAGTTCAACAACGGCTTCTTCCTGCAAAGCGCCAGCGACGACGGCGATCCGGCAACCTCGGAAGGCATCTTCGTATTCAGCCAGACCGCGCCGCCGGCCTCGGCGGCCGTGGGCAACCGCGTGCGGGTGACCGGCAAGGTGGGGGAGTTCACCCCGGCCTCCAACCCCAACCAGCTCAGCATCACCCAGTTGGTGGAGCCTGTCGTCGAGCTGCTGGACACCGGCCACCCGCTTCCGGCCGCGATCGAGCTCGCCGCCGCCGACCTCGGGCCCGAGGCGCTGCCCGGCACGCTGGAGCGGCTGGAAGGCATGCGAGTGTCAGTGGCGCGCGCGCGCGTGGTTGCGCCCAGCGGCGGCAGCATCAACGAGAGCCAGGCCACCTCGTCCTCCGACGGCGTGTTCCACGTCGTGCTGCCCGAGGTGGCGCGGCCGTTCCGCGAGCCCGGCATCGGCGTGCTCGACGTGATCCCGATCCCGGCGGACAAGAACCCGCCGCGTTTCGATACCAATCCCGAGCGGCTGATGGTGCGCAGCCGCGGACAGGCCGGCGCGACCGCGCTGGCGCTGGACGTGGACGCCGAGGTCGAGGGACTGGTCGGCGTACTCGACTACTTCGCCGGCACCTGGGCGCTGCTGCCCGATGTCGGCCCGATCGCCAGCCATGGCGGCAAGCTGCCCGAGGCAGTCAACGACCCGCGTTACGAGGAGATCAGCGTCGGCAGCTTCAACCTGTTGCGCCTGTTCGACGACATCGCCGACGGCAACGGCGGCCCCACGCTGACCGCCGCCGCGCTCGACAGGCGCCTGGCCAAGGCCTCGGCGGCGATCTGCGACTTCCTCAAGGCGCCCGACATCCTCGGCGTGGTCGAGGTCGAGGGCCTGCGCGTGCTCAACCTGCTCGCCGAGCGCATCAACGCCAGCTGCCCGCGCGCGCCGGCGTACGTCGCCTTCCTGGAACCGGGCAACGACCCGGGCGGCATCAATGTCGGCTTCCTCGCCAGTACCCGGGCGATCGGTCCCGGCGGTGAGCCCCGCGTCGTGCCGCTGCAGGTCCAGCAATACGGCAAGGACGCGACCACCCCCAACCCCAACGGCAGCACGAGCGTGCTCAATGACCGCCCACCGCTGCTGCTACGCGCCGTGGTCCGTCAGGACAATGGCGCCAGTTACCCGCTGACCGTGATCGTCAACCACCTGCGCTCGCTGAGCGGCATCGACTCGGTGGCCCCGGGTAGCAACGGCTGGCCCACCAATGGACACCGCATACGCGCCAAGCGCGGTGCCCAGGCGGCCTACCTCGCGGGCCTGGTCGAATCGCTGCAGCAAGCGGACCCCGGCGAGCGCATCGTGCTGGTCGGCGATTTCAACGCCTTCGAGTTCAACGACGGCTACGTCGACGTGCTCGGCGTGGTCTCGGGATTCGAGGCGGCGGAAGATGAAGTGCTGACCTACGTCGACAGCCCGCTGACCGTGCCGCTGGTCGATGGTTCACAGCTGATTGGCGATCCGGCGCAGCGCTACTCCTACGTGTTCGCCGGCAATGCGCAGACGCTGGACCACGTGCTGGTCAACCGCGCCGTCGCCGAGGGCGCCGTGGCCCTGCAAGTGGAGCATGCGCGCATCAATGCCGACTTCGGCGTGCACCATTTCGGCGACGCCACGACACCGGTGGGCAGCTCCGACCACGACCCGGTGGTTCTGAGGATCGTGGCGCCGTCGTTCCGCAGCGCCGACCTGTCGGTCAGTGCCAGCGCCGAACGCGCAACGCTGCGGGTGGGCGAGGTGGCGCGTTTCGCCGCCACTGTACGCAACGCTGGCCCCAACGACGCGCTGTCGACCGCCGTCGCCTTCGTGTTCGATGCGCTGGTGTCGCCGGCGGTCACGGCCCCGGCGGGCTGGGCCTGCACGCCGCCGCAGCAGGGAGCCGCCGACACCACGGTCAGCTGCACGGTGCCGGTGCTGGCCGCCAACGACGATGCCGATTTCGCCCTCGAGGTGATCGTCGGCGACGCCTTGGGTGGGCGCGAACTGCAACTGGGCGTGGCCGCGGTGTCGCAAATCACCGATCCAGCCAATGCCGACAACCAAGCCCTGGCCACGGTCGCGGTGCTGGCCGATGCCGACCTGGCGGTCGCCCTTGCCGGACCGGCCAAGAAGTTGATTTACAACCGCACCGAGACGTTCACGGTCAGCCTGCGCAATGCGGGGCCCGATGCAGCCTGGCAGCCACGCGTCACCTTGCGTGGCGACGCCCCGGCAGCCAATGTCGCGATCGCGGCGCCGGCCGGCTGGGATTGTGAGATCTCCGGTGCCGACGGCGATTTCGAGGCGGCCTGCGCGCTCGACACCGCCTTCGCCGCCGGTGCCCGCCAGGACCTGGATTTCCGGATCAGGATTCCGGCGCGCTCCAACAGCACCCAGTTCCTGCAGCTCACGGCCACCGCAACGGCCGCGACCCCCGATCCGCAGGCCGGCAATGACACCGCCACCTACCGCAACCGGATCGTGGGCGTGCCCTGACCGCGGCAGTGCCGGTCCACGTTCCGGACCGTCCGTCCCTGACGAAAAGCGCGGCCACGGCCGCGCTTTTTTTCTTTCTGCCCTTGGCTGGCCTCCCTGGCTCGCCCCGCCCGTGGCAAGGCGCGCACGGGCGAAGCGGTTATCATCGGCAATCAACGTCGAATCGAGACCCCCGACCGCATGACCGTCGCCGCGACCTTCGAGATCGAGTCCCTGCAATACCTCGGCCCGGACGGCAAGCTCGTCGGCACGCTGCCGCCGGCGTTCAAGGACCCTGCAGCCCTGCTGCCGCTGTTCAAGGAAATGCTGTCGGTGCGCATCTTCGACACCAAGGCGATCGCCCTGCAACGCACCGGCAAGCTCGGCACCTATGCCAGCTGCCTGGGACACGAGGCCACCCACATCGGCATCGGCGCGTCGATGCAACCCGAGGACGTGTTCGCGCCCAGCTACCGCGAGTACGGCGCCCAGTTCATGCGTGGGGTCAAGCCGCGCGAGGTGCTGATGTACTGGGGCGGCGACGAGCGCGGCAACGACTTCTCCGGGCCCAAGCACGACTATCCCTGGTGCGTGCCGATCGCCACCCAGTGCCTGCACGCCGCGGGCGCGGCGCTGGCGTTCAGGCTGCGCGGCGAGAAGCGCGTGGCGGTGACCTGCTGCGGCGATGGCGGCAGCTCCAAGACCGACACCTATGCCGCGATCAACTCGGCTGGCGCCTACACCCTGCCGTTCGTGCAATGCATCATCAACAACGGCTGGGCGATCTCGGTGCCGCGGCATGCGCAGACCGGCGCCAAGACCCTCGCGCAGAAGGGCATCGCCGGTGGACTGCACTGCCTGCAGGTGGATGGCAACGACCTGGTCGCGGTGCTGGAAGGCATGCGCCGGGCGATGGAGCGCGCACGCAGCGGTGAGGGCGGCAGCGTGATCGAGTTCATGACCTACCGCCTGCACGACCACACCACCGCCGACGACGCTCGCCGCTACCGCGACGAAGCCGAGGTCAAGGCCGCCTGGGAGCGCGACCCGATCACCCGCCTGCGCACTTACCTCACCGGCAAGAAGTTGTGGGACGAGAAGCAGGAAAAGGCCTGGGCCGAGGAATGCGGGCAGAAGGTGGACGTTGAGATCAACGCCTACCTGGAAACCCCGGTGCAGCCGGTGGAGGCGATGTTCGACCACCTCTACGCCGACCCGCCGCCGGACCTGCTGGCCCAGCGCGCGCAGGCCATCGCACGAGAGGGCCGGGCATGAACAAGGCCGCGACCCAGCGGGCCAAGGCCGCAGGCGGCGCCAAGGCGCCCGCCGCCAGCAGCCCCGCTCCCATCACGCTCATCGAGGCGATCACCCAGGCGCTGGCGTACGAGATGCGCGCCGACGACACCGTGGTCGTGCTGGGCGAAGACGTCGGCGTCAACGGCGGCGTGTTCCGCGCCACCGCGGGGCTGCAGGCCGAGTTCGGCGATTCGCGCGTGCTCGACACGCCGCTCGACGAAACCACCATCGCCGGCCTGACCGTCGGCCTGGCCAGCCAGGGCATGAAGCCGGTCGCCGAGGCGCAATTCGACGGCTTCATGTACCCGATGGTCGATCACATCATCTGCCACGCGGCGCGCTTCCGCTACCGCACGCGCGGGCGGCTGACCTGTCCGATGGTCCTGCGCGTGCCCTGGGGCGGCGGCATCCGCGCGCCCGAGCACCACAGCGAGGCCAACGAGTCGATCTTCACCAACGTGCCCGGCCTGCGCGTGGTGCTGCCGTCCTCGCCGGCGCGCGCCTATGGCCTGCTGCTGGCCGCGATCCGCGAGCCCGACCCGGTGATCTTCTTCGAGCCCAAGCGCATCTACCGCCAGTACAAGGAGCTGGTGCCCGACGACGGCGAGGCGCTGCCACTGGACGTGTGCTACGTGCTGCGCGACGGCACCGACGTGACCCTGGTGACCTGGGGCGCGCAGGTGAAAGAGACCCTCGAAGCCGCCGAGGCGCTGGACAAGGATGGCATCAGCGCCGAAGTCATCGACGTGGCGACATTGCGCCCGCTGGATTTCGACACCATCGCCGAGTCGGTCAGCCGCACCGGGCGCTGCGTGATCGTGCACGAGGCGCCCAAGACCGCGGGCTTCGGCGCCGAGATCGCCGCGCGTCTGGCCGAGGAGTCGATGTACGACCTGCTCGCGCCGGTCGAGCGCGTCACCGGCTACGACACCCACATCCCCCTGTTCCGGCTGGAGATGAAGTACCTGCCCAGCGTCGACAAGATCGTGGCGGCGGCGAAGCGGGCGCTGGCGCAATCGTAGGACGGGTTTCAACCCACCACTGTTGGCACGGCCACGGGCAAGACAGACAAGCACGGCGGGTGCAACCCCGCCCTACGGGATACCGAACATGACAAGCAAACGTTTCCACCTGCCGGACCTTGGCGAGGGCCTGCCCGACGCCACCATCGTCGAATGGTTCGTCAAGGCCGGCGACAGCATCCGCCTTGACGACAACCTGGTGTCGATGGAAACCGCCAAGGCGGTGGTCGAGGTGCCCTCGCCGGTCTCCGGCAAGGTGCTGAAGCTGGCCGGCGCCGCCGGCGACGTGATCGAGACCGGCGCGGTGCTGGCCGAGTTCGAGCTCGACCCGAGCCTGCCGCAGCGCGCCGAGGGCCAGGACACCGGCCACCACCACGGTGGCCAGGCCAAGGGCCCACCAGCCACGAGCGTGGGCAGCCAGGACCCGATGCCCGACGACCGCGTGGTCGCCTCCACCGAGGGCGGTGCGATCGAATACGACGACGGCCCCCAGCCCGAGCAGAAATCCGAGCCCGGCGACGGGGCGCGCGCCGACAGCGGCACCGTGGTCGGCGCCATGCAGTCCTCCGACGCCGTGCGCAGCGAGCAGGCCAGCGCCGTCGGTGGGGTCCGGGCGATGCCCGCGGTGCGCGCGATGGCGCGCAAGCTCAAGGTCGACCTCGCCCGCGTACGCGCGTCGGGCGCAGACGGCGTGGTAACCATGGCCGACGTCAAGCGCGCCGCGGCCGATGGCAGCGCTGCTGCGTTCCCCTCCCCGTCTAGCGGGAGAGGGGCTGGGGGTGAGGGCAAGGACGCGGCGTCGCCCTCATCCGCCCTTCGGGCACCTTCTCCCGCTAGCGGGAGAAGGGATCAAGACCGCACCCTGCTGTCCCAATCCGGCAAACCCATGCGCACCCAGCCGCCGGGCGTCTCCGCCAGCGGCCAGCCGGAGCAGCTCAAGGGCGTGCGCCGCAACATGGCGCGGGTGATGGCCGACGCCCACGCCAAGGTGGTGCCGACCACCCTCAGCGACGACGCCGACATCCACGCCTGGGCGCCCGGCAACGACGTCACCGGCCGGCTGGTGCGCGCGATCGTCGCCGCGTGCAAGGCGGTGCCCGCGCTCAACGCCTGGTTCGACGGCGACAAGCTCACCCGCACCCTGCACCCGCAGGTCGACATCGGTATCGCAGTGGACACCGACGATGGTCTGTTCGTGCCGGCGCTGCGCAATGCCGACGTGCTCGATGCGCACGGCGTGCGCGAAGCGGTGAATCGTTTGCGCACGCAGGTCGCCGACCGCAGCATCCCGGCCTCGGAGCTCAGCGGCTACACCATTTCGCTCTCCAACTTCGGCATGTTCGCCGGCCGCTACGCCACGCCGGTGGTGGTGCCTCCGTGCGTGGCCATCGTCGCCGCCGGCCGCGGCCGCCACCAGGTGATGCCGGTGATGGGCGGCTTCGAGTCGCACAAGGTGATCCCGATCTCGCTGACCTTCGACCACCGCGCCTGCACCGGCGGCGAGGCGGCGCGTTTCCTCAAGACATTGCTGGACGACCTGGCACTGCCGCAGTAATCCCCCCTTCCTTTCGAGTGCTGAAGGGGTGCGACCACAGGAAGCCGCCATGCCCTACCGCAGCCGCCTTGCCGGCTTCATCATTGACTGCAACACCAACGACCTCGATGCCGCCGCGCAGTTCTGGAGCGCCGCGCTGGGCGTGACCATCGCCGACCCCGCCGCCGGTGACGGCGACGTCGAATACCAGCAGTTCGGCGACACGCCGGGCGAACTGCATATCGAGGTGCAGAAAGTGGCGCACCTCTCCCGCGTGCACCTCGACATCGAGGCCGACGACATCGATGCCGAGGCTGATCGGCTCGAAAGGCTCGGCGCCCGGCGGATCGGCTTCGTCAAGCGCTGGTGGGTGATGGAGGCGCCGACCGGACAGCGCTTCTGCGTGGTCAGGATGCATCACCCCGAACGCGGTGCCGCGCCTAACGTCTGGGAATGAACACAGTGGCCTGGGATCGGGCGAACATCCACCCGTTGCCTCCCATCGCCATCGCGTGACGCGCAGCGAGCACGGGAATACACTGGCTAGGCGGGATTGCGCTCGTCGAACGCCTGTTGCAGCAGCCGTTCCCGGCTCCGCGATTCCAGCAGATGAATCGTCAGTTGCCCCAGCAATTCCAAGCCGACGCGCTGCGATTCGCTGAGCACGCGCGGCTGCCGGTCGATCACGCATAGCGTCCCGATCGCCTCGCCTTCGGTGGTGCGCAGCGGGGTGCCCGCGTAAAAACGGACTCCCGGGGGGCCGGTGACTAGAGGCGACTCGGCAAAGCGCGGATCGCAGCTGGCATCGTGCACTTCCAGCAGCGCCTGCGGCGTCTGGACGGCGTAGTTGCACAGGGAACGCTCGCTGGGCACCTGCTCGACATCCAGCCCGGTCCGCGCCATGAAATAGAGCCGATCGCGATCGACCAGCGACACCAGCGCAATCGGGGTGCCGCACAGCAGGCTGGCGACCTGTACGACCTGGTCGTACACCGGCTGCGGCAGGGCGTCGAGGACACCCAGCGAATCGAGCGCCCGCAGGCGGGAGGCGTCATCGGTTACGGTGCTGGCGCTCATTCGTCAGGCCCTCTGGCTTAGTCCGGCAGTCTCGCACGACCTTGTCAAACAGCAATCACGGCTCATCTTTGGCGACCAAAGCCGTCAGCACGCCGACAAGATCCTCGAACACGACATTTTCGCCCAGCTGACCGAGCAGCGTGCCGCCCAGGTGTACTCCGGCCGTCGCGTCGTGCCGCAGGTCGCCCGTTTCCTGCTTGATCTGCGCGATCCACTGCGCCGCATCGCGCGGCGACGCGAAGCCGATGCTTTGCAGCAGCAGCCGCTCGCCAGCGACCAGCTTGAAATAGAACTCGCCGTCGGCGTCGCGGTACTGCTTGAACATGGGTGGATTGCGAACGGAAAGACTTGCGTCGCTGCCTTTCACCTCGTACTCGCCAGATTCCGCATACAAAATGTAAAGACCCGCCACCGTTCTTAAACCAACTGCTTCGCGAAGTTGCTGAAGAAACGATGTCGCGTAGCGCTCTCGCAACCGCTCCGCGCCATCCCGCAGCTGCCGTTCGATGGCGCTGGGTTCAGCCGTCAGTGCGATATAGCGTTCGCGCAACGGCCCGAGCTCGGCATCGATGCGTTCGAACAGCTGCCGCTTGGCATCGCCCCAGGCGATGCCGTCGGCGAACGCCTGCCGCATCGCCGCAGTTTCCTCATGGCTGGCGAACGCCTGGTAGAGCTGGAACACGCTGGAACCATCGATGTCTTTTGGTTCACCCGGCATGCGGGAATCGGTGACGATCGAGTAGATCAGCTTCTTCAGCTGCTCGCGCGGCGCGAACAGCGGGATGGTGTTGTCGTAGCTCTTGCTCATCTTGCGGCCATCCAGACCGGGCACAGTCGCCACGTGCTGTTCGATCACTGCCGCGGGCAGGGTGAAATGCTCGCCGTACAGATGGTTGAAGCGCTGCGCGATGTCGCGCGCCATCTCGATATGCTGCACCTGGTCGCGGCCGACCGGGACCTTGTGCGCGTTGAACAGCAGGATGTCGGCGGCCATCAGCACGGGGTACAGGAACAGCCCGGCATTGATGCCCGCATCGTCGTCCTCGCCTCCGGCACGGTTGCGCTCGACCGCGGCCTTGTAGGCATGGGCCCGGTTGAGCAGCCCCTTGCCGGCGACACAGGTCAGCAGCCAGGTCAGCTCAGGAATCTCGGGAAGATCGGATTGGCGGTAGAACCAGACCTTGTCCGGATCCAGCCCGCAGGCCAGCCACGCGGCAGCGATCTCCAGGGTCGAGCGCTGCACGCGCGCGGGATCGCTGACCTTGACCAGCGCGTGGTAGTCGGCGAGGAAGTAGAAGCTCTCCACCCCTGCCGTCTGCGCGGCCGCGATCGCCGGGCGGATCGCGCCGACATAGTTGCCCAGGTGGGGCGTGCCGGAGGTGGTGATGCCGGTGAGGACGCGGGTCGTCATCGAGGACAGGGCAAGGGATCGCAGGGGCAAGTCTACCCGCCCCGGCCAACCCCATCACTGCCGCCGGGCCGTTGACTGCTCCTGTACAAACCTCAGGAGAGTCCCCATGTCACGCATGTTCCTGCTGCTGACCGCTGGCCTGCTCGCCGCCGCCACCTGCAAGCCGCTGTCCGCGCAACCCCTGGTCCGCATCGAAGTCATCGACCGCGACAGCGGCCAATGGCTGCCCGAGTACCGCCACCGCGGACAATCGTGGATCGCCGGCACTCCGGGCCACCGTTACGGCGTGCGCCTGACCAACACCACCGCCGAGCGGGTGCTGGTGGTGCTGTCGGTGGACGGAGTCAATGCGGTCAGCGGCGAGACCGCACATCCCGCGCAGGCCGGCTACGTGCTGGCGCCGTGGCAGAGCACCGAGATCGCCGGCTGGCGCAAGTCATTGGACGATGTCGCGCAGTTCGTGTTCACCGACCTGCCCGACAGCTACGCCGCGCGCACCGGACGCCCGGACAATGTCGGCACCATCGGCATCGCGGTGTTCCGCGAACGCCAGGTGGCGCTCCCGCCCTATTTATCCGGCCCACCAATCGCACGCGACGAGGATGGCCGTCGTGAATCGAAGGCGAGGGCGGCGGCGCCGGCCGCGGCCGAGGCGGCGAGCGCATCGGGGCAGGCGCATGACAGCATCGCCAGGCAGCGCATCGGCACCGGCCATGGCGCGCGCGAGTGGGCGCCGGTAGGCCGCACCGGTTTCGAACGCCACAGCCGCCGGCCGGCCCAGCTTACCCAACTGCGCTACGACGACATCACGGCCCTGGCCGCGCTCGGGATCGTGCCCCGGGCCGATCGGTCGGGTCCCTGGACGCCGCGACCGCAGGCCTTCCCAGAGGGCTTCGTCGCCGATCCGCCGCGCTGGTGAGCGCTTCGCCTGCGCGTAACGAACACGGGCCGGCAATGCCGGCCCGTGGGTCCCGAGCACGCGATCAGGCGCGCGGGAAAGGGAAGAAACTTGAAGCGGGAAGAATGCCCGGACTCAGTTGAAGTTCTTCTCGAACTCGTCGACCTCGCGCTCGGCGCGGTCGCGGTCCCAGCCGTACTGCTCCTGCAGCTTGCCGGTCAGGTAGGTGCGGTTGCCATCGGCGACGTCGAACACGTCGTCGCTCAAGTCGCCCCATTTGGCCTGCGCCTTGCCCTTCACCTGCTTCCAGTTGCCCTGGATGATGTCCTTGTTCATGTTCGGTTCCTCTGCGTTTTCGGGGGAGTTTCGAACCGCTGGCGCCAAGCCTGCGGAACGAGGTCCGACTATGTCGATTCGCGCATCAGCATTCGGTCAAGAAAGCGTTGCGCATGCCTTCACATGGCTGAGGAGTTCAGTCTTTTCCAGCGTCTCGCCGTGCGGGGACGCCGGTGGGCCTGCGGCGGCCTGGCAAAAAGAAAGCCGGCTGCGAGGCCGGCTTTCGAGAACACATGGGTCATGCGCGGATCAGCACCTGCCGTCCTTGCAGTCCACGGCCTTCTCCTCGACCTTTTCGCCGACCTTCTGCACGTCCCGGCCCGCTCCGGCCATGGTGTTGCATGCGGAGAGGGAACCGACCGAGAACATCGCCAGCAACATCAGTGAAAGGAAACGCTTCATGGAATTCTCCTGTGGAAAGGGATTGGACCGCGGGGCGAGTCTGCGGCCCGCTCGGTGAATGAGACCGCACCGGGCCGTGAACGCGGCGTGCATGGGCCGGGAGGCGGTGCGATCCTGATGCACTAGTCGCGCATCAAGGTCGACTTGCCGAACAGGCTCTCCACCAGGTCCACCGCCAGCACGGCGGTGGCGTTGCGCTTGTCCAGCGCCGGATTCACCTCGACGATGTCCAGCGAGCCCATGCGCCCGTTATCGGCGATCATCTCCATGATCAGCTGCGCCTCGCGGTAGTCGATGCCGCCTGGGACGCGGGTGCCGGTGCCCGGTGCGATCGCCGGGTCGAGCATGTCGACGTCGAAACTCACGTGCACGTGGGTGTCGTCGCCGAGGTCTTCCAGCGCCTCCTCCATCGTCCGTTTCATCCCGACCTCGTCGATGTAGCGCATGTCGTAGATGTCGAGCCCGTGCTCCTTGACCAGGCGCTTCTCGCCGCGGTCGACCGAGCGGATGCCGATCTGGCGGATCTGGGCGGGCGCGATCGCCGGCGCGTCGCCGCCGAGATGGGTCAAGGCGTGCGGGCCGATCCCGCACAGGCAGGCCACCGGCATGCCGTGGAGGTTGCCGGAGGGGGTGAGGTCTTTGGTATTGAAGTCGGCGTGCGCATCCAGCCACAGCACCCGCAGCCGCCTGCCGGCCTCACGGCAATGGCGGGCGACCGCCGTGATCGAACCCACCGCCAGGCTGTGGTCGCCCCCCAGCAGCACCGGCATGCGCCCGCCGGCCAGTTCGGCGGAGGACGCCTCCATCACCGCGCGGTTCCAGGCCACCACCTCGTCGAGATGGCGATGGCCGTCGGCGGGCGGCTGCCACGGGTTGCGCGGGCCGGCCAGGTCGCCGCGGTCCAGCACATCGACCCCGCGCGCACGCAGCGCCTCGACCAGGCCGGCGACGCGCAGCGCCTCCGGTCCCATCGACACCCCGCGGGTCCCGGCACCGACGTCGGTGGGCGCGCCGAACACGGTCACCGGCGGGAGGGGGCGGATCGGATTGATCGGGGGCCGACTCATGCGCAAGGCTCCTGGCGACGATGCGAGCCGTCGGGCAGCACGGGCTGGCCTCGGGCTTCCGCTGGTGCCGGCACCCGGATTCGAACTGGGGACCTACCGCTTACAAGGCGGTTGCTCTACCAACTGAGCTATGCCGGCGAGATACGAAACACGGACTCGCGTCCGGGGCCGCATTCTAGCGTGGCCGCACCCGGCCCGGCTCATGCGGCGGGTGGGCAGTCGACGGGATCGGCCTGCGCAGCGCCGGTGGCGTCGCGCGCGGCGGCAAGGTCGAAGTCCGGCCCGGCGGCGACATCGATCCAGTACTGCATGCCCGCCTCGCCGATCGGGCGCGCCTGCGCCGCGAACCCGGCAGCCTGCAGCGTCGTGACGCGCTGGCGTGCCGCCGCCTCGTTGCCGTAGCGACCCAGGGCGATGCTGTTGGCGACCTCCCCCGTGGGCACGATGAACAGATCGTCGAAACCGGCCGCACGGATGCGCGCAGCCATGGCGTCGGCGGCGGCGCGGTCGACCAGCGGCGGCAGCGACACGCTCCATCCGCGCGCAGCCGAGACCGCCTCGCGCAGGCGTGTGCCTGCGGCCGGCAATGCCGACAAGCTGTCGCGAGCGCGTGCCGCGACCTGGGCATCTGCGAAAGGTCCGAAACTGAAACAGCGCAGCGCGCCTGCAGCCGGGGGCGTCTGCGCCAAGCCCGCATCCGCGCGCACCGGCGCTGCGGCCGGCGC
>JALZMP010000012.1 GCA_030858145.1 Pseudomonadota bacterium | reverse complement strand
GTGCCGCGCTGACCAAGCGGATATCGGGCCGCGACTCAGCGTGGCACCCGGCAGGCACCCACTACATGTGCTAGGCGACGCGCCGGGGGATGGCTTGGCATGAGAGCTACCGGCAATTTCGAGAGCGCGCGCAACGTCGACCCCATGGTCGCGCTCAGCGACGACACCCGCGCCCACATCGACCAGTGGCTGGGCAAGTTCCCGCCCGACCGTAAGCGCTCGGCGGTTCTGCAGGGGCTGTGGGCCGCGCAGGCGCAGAACGGCGGCTGGCTGAGCGACGAGCTGATCGCCGCGGTGGCGAAATATCTTGACCTGCCCGCGGTCTGGGCCTACGAGGTCGCGACCTTCTATTCAATGTTCGAGACCCGTCAAGTCGGCCGCCACAACGTCGCCTTCTGCACCAACATCAGCTGCTGGCTCAACGGTGCCGAGGATCTCGTTGCGCATGCCGAGAAGAAGCTCGGCTGCCGGCTGGGCGAGTCCACCGCCGACGGTCGCGTCTACCTCAAGCGCGAGGAGGAGTGCGTCGCCGCCTGCTGCGGCGCGCCGGTCGTGGTGATCGATGGCCACTACCACGAGAAGCTCGATGCCGCGAAGGTCGACGCCCTGCTCGACGGGCTGAAGTGAGGCCGGACCCGGACATGGCACAGCATTCATCCCACGCTCCCGCAGGCTACGGCCCGGTCGGCCCCGCGCCGAAGGACCACCAGGCCGTCTACACCACGCTGCATTTCGACAAGCCGTGGTCATACGAGAACTACCTCAAGACCGGCGGCTACAGCGCGCTGCGCCGGATTCTCGAGGAGAAGATCGCCCCCACCGACGTGATCGAGATGGTGAAGCAGTCCGGCCTGCGCGGCCGCGGCGGCGCGGGCTTTCCGACCGGGCTGAAATGGAGCTTTATGCCCAAGGATTCGGGCATGCAGAAGTACATCCTCTGCAACTCCGACGAGTCGGAGCCCGGTACCGCCAAGGACCGCGACATTCTGCGCTACAACCCGCACGCGGTGATCGAGGGCATGGCGATCGCCTGCTACGCCACCGGCAGCACGGTCGCCTACAACTATCTCCGCGGCGAGTTCCACCATGAGCCCTTCGAGCACCTGGAGGAGGCCACCGCCGAGGCCTACAAGCACGGCTGGCTTGGTCGCGACATCCTTGGCAGCGGCGTCGACATCGACCTGCACAACGTGCTAGGCGCGGGCGCCTACATCTGCGGCGAGGAAACCGCACTGATGGAGTCGCTGGAGGGCAAGAAGGGCCAGCCGCGCTACAAGCCGCCGTTCCCGGCCAATTTCGGCCTCTACGGCCGGCCGACCACGATCAACAACACCGAGACCTTCGCCTCGGTGCCGGCGATCGTGCGCAATGGCGCGCAATGGTTCCTGGACCTCGGCAAGCCCAACAATGGCGGGCCGAAGATCTTCTCGGTGTCCGGTCACGTGAACCGCCCGGACAACTACGAGGTCCGTCTCGGCACGCCGTTTCCCGAACTGCTGGAGATGGCAGGCGGGCTCCGCGCCGGGCGTACGCTCAAGGGCGTGATCCCGGGTGGCTCGTCGATGCCGGTATTGCCGGGCGAGACGATGATGGCTTGCACGATGGATTACGACTCGCTCCAGGCGGCCGGGTCAGGCCTTGGCTCCGGCGCGGTGATCGTGATGGACGACAGCACCTGCATGGTGCGCGCCTGCGAGCGTATCGCGCGCTTCTACTATGCAGAGTCCTGCGGCCAGTGCACGCCCTGCCGCGAGGGAACCGGCTGGATGTACCGCATGCTCACGCGCATCGTCGAAGGCCAGGCCACGCTCGACGACCTGCACATGCTCAAGGCCGCCGCGGGCCAGATCGAGGGCCACACCATCTGCGCCTTCGGCGAGGCCGCGGCGTGGCCAGTGCAGGGCTTCCTTCGCCATTACTGGGACGAGTTCGAATACTTCGTCCGCAACGGGCGATCGGTGGTGGATGTGGAGCGGAGGGTGGCGGCATGAGCGCGCACTTCCCCCACGACCCTCGCCGATGCCGCGTTGTGCGCGCGATCGGCGCGCCCCTTGGCTCCAAGGGCTTTTCTGCCGATGGCGGAGATGCGGCGAGGTGAGCGCACACCCCGTCAATCCGAACCTGCCCCCCGACCACGTCACGGTTTTCATCGACGGCGTCGAACTCGCCGCGCCCAAGGGCTCGATGGTCATCCAGGCGGCGGACAAGGCCGGGATCCCGATTCCCCGCTTCTGCTACCACGACAAGCTGGAGATCGCGGCCAACTGCCGGATGTGCCTGGTCGATTCGGAAATGGGCGGGCGGCCATCGCCGAAACCGTTGCCGGCCTGCGCCACGCCGGTGGCCGACGGCATGCGCGTGTTCACCCGCAACGACAAGGCGCTCGCGGCGCAGCGCAACGTGATGGAATTCTTGCTGATCAACCATCCGCTCGACTGCCCGATCTGCGACCAGGGCGGCGAGTGCGAGCTGCAGGACCTGTCGCTGGGCTATGGCCGCTCGGTCAGCCGCTTCTCCGAGCGCAAGCGCGTGGTCGCCGACGAGGATCTCGGCCCGCTGGTCGCCACCGAGATGACCCGCTGCATCCACTGCACCCGCTGCATCCGCTTCACCGCCGAAATCGCCGGCACCTACGAACTCGGCGGCATGCAGCGCGGCGAGCACCTGCAGATCGGTACCTACGACGGCAAGCCGCTGACCACGGAATTGTCCGGCAACGTCATCGACGTCTGCCCGGTTGGCGCGCTGACCAACAAGGTGTTCCGCTTCCGCGCCCGCCCCTGGGAATTGATCGCAAAGCCGTCGCTCGGCTACCACGACGCGCTGGGCAGCAACCTGTTCCTGCACGCGCGCCGCGGTGACGTGATGCGCGCGGTGCCACGCGACAACGAGGCCGTCAACGAATGCTGGCTGTCCGACCGCGACCGCTGGTCCAACCAGGGCCTGAACGCCGAGGATCGCGTCACGGTGCCGCTGATCCGCGACGGTGACGTCGCGGTCGACGGTGGCTGGCGCGAGGCCTCGTGGGACGCGGCGCTGGCGAAGGCGGCGCAGGTCCTGCGCGACAACGCCGCCGACGATCTCGGCATCCTCGTGCACCCGGCCACCTCGAACGAGGAGGGAGCGTTGCTGGCGCGGCTCGCGGAAGCGCTGGGGACCGGCAATCTCGACCATCGTATTGCCCAGCACGACCTGTCCGATGGCGCGGTCACCGAGGCCTTCGAGATGGCGGTCGACGCGATCGCGCATGCTGATGTCGTGGTGATCGTCGGCTCGCACCTGCGCCATGAAGTGCCGCTGTTGCACCACCGCGTGCGCCAGGCCTGGAAGCGTGGCGCGAAGGTGCACGTCGTGAATCCCGTGGACTTCGACGTGACCTTCGACATCGCCGGCAAACACATCGTCGCCCCATCACGGCTGGCGAAGGCGGTCGGCGAGGACGCAATCGCCAAAGTACTCAAGGACGCGGAGCATGGCCTGATCATCGTCGGCGCGGTCGCCGAAAACGGCGCTCACGCCGCCTCGGTTCGCAAGGCCGCGCGCCAGCTCGCCGACGCGACCGGCGCCGCGCTCTGCCGCATCCCGCAGGGCGCCAACGCACTCGGACTCGCACGCCACGGCGTGCTGCCGGCCTCGCGCGACACCGGGACCATGCTTGCGCAGCCACGCGCGGGCTACGTGCTCTACGGCATCGAGCCGGGGCTGGACTTCGCCGACCCGGCCTTGGCGAGCTCGGCCCTGGGCGCGGCGCAGGTCGTGGCCTTCAGCCATTTCGCCTGCGCCTCCACCCGCGCGATCGCCGACGTGATCCTGCCGATCGGCCTGCTGCCAGAGATCGATGCCACGCTGACCAATCTTGATGGTGTCGACCAGATTGCGGTCCCCGCCGGCAAGCTGCCGGGTGACGCGCGCCCGGGCTGGCGCGTGCTGCGTGCGCTGGCAGGCCAGCTCGAGCTGCCCGGATTCGACTTCACCGAGCTCGCTGGTGCGCGTGCCGACATGATTGCGGGCCGGGACGGCGGCAATCGCGAGTCTCGTCGCTCTCGGAAAAGCGGGGCAACCGATGCCGCACCCAATCAGGTGGACGATGCCGGACTGGGGCTCGAGCTTGCCGTGTCTCCCGCCATCTACCGCGTCGACGGCGTCACCCGTCGCGCGGCGGCACTGCAGGCGCATCCGCTGACGCTCGGTCCGCGCATCACCCTCCATCCTGACGATGCCGTCGAGGCAGGTTTTGTCGCGGGTGCAATGGTGAAGGTCCGCAATGGGTTCGGAACCGCTACCCTGCCGATCGAGACCAGCGACAGCGTCGCCATAGGCGCGGCCTGGATCGAATCCGGCTACGGTGCCACGGCTGCGCTCGGCGTTGGCCGGGTGCAGGTGGTGGCGGCATGAGCATGAGCAACACAGCCACGCTGCTCGGCAACATCACTGGTCCGCTGCACGACTGGCTGCTGTCGCTGGGCGCGGTCGGTATGGTCGCGTGGATCGTGCTGAAGATCCTCGCCATCGCCGTGCCGGTGATCCTGACCGTGGCCTTCTACGTGGTCTGGGAGCGCAAGCTGATCGGCTGGATGCACGTGCGCCATGGGCCGATGTACGTAGGCATGGGCATCTTCCAGGCCTTTGCCGACGTGTTCAAGCTGCTGTTCAAGGAAGTGATCCAGCCCACCAAGGCGCAGCGCGTGTTGTACCTGCTCGCGCCGTTGCTCACCCTGGCACCGGCATTCGCGGCCTGGGCGGTGGTGCCGTTCGATGCGCAGCTGGTGCTGTCCAACGCCAATGCTGGCATCCTCTACCTGCTGGCGATGACCTCGCTGGGCGTGTACGGGATCATCCTCGCCGGCTGGGCCTCGAACTCCAAGTATGCCTTCCTCGGGGCGATGCGCTCGGCGGCGCAGGTGGTCAGCTACGAGATCGCGATGGGCTTCGCCCTGGTCGGGGTGATGATCGGTGCCGGCAGCCTCAACCTCAGCGAGATCGTGATGGCGCAGGCCGGCGACCGTGGCCTGTTCGAATGGTTCTGGTTGCCGATGCTGCCGCTGTTCGTGGTGTTCTTCGTTTCCGGCGTGGCCGAGACCAACCGCGCGCCGTTCGACGTGGTCGAGGGCGAGAGCGAGATCGTCGCCGGGCACATGGTCGAATATTCCGGCTCGGCGTTCGCGCTGTTCTTCCTTGCCGAGTACGCCAACATGATCCTGGTCAGCTTCCTGACCGCGACCTTCTTCCTTGGCGGCTGGCTGTCGCCGATCCCGGCGGCGTGGATCCCCAACGTGCCCGTGCTGGGCACGATCCTCGGCGATGGCTGGTGGTGGCTGTTCGCCAAGGTCTTCTTCTTCGCCAGCTGCTTCATCTGGTTCCGCGCGTCGTTCCCGCGCTACCGCTACGACCAGATCATGCGCCTGGGCTGGAAGGTGTTCATCCCCATCAGCATCGGCTGGATCGTGGTGACGGCGTTGATGGCCTATTACGGCGTGTTCGAGGCGGGTCAGTGATGGACAGGAGCCTGCCTTCGAAGGTTTTTTCCTGGTTGCGGAGCCTGCTGCTGCTGGAGCTGCTGGGCGGGCTTTGGCTGACGCTGAAGTACCTGTTCCGGCCCAAGTACACGCTCATGTACCCGATGGAGAAGACCCCGCAGTCGCCTCGCTTCCGTGGCCTGCACGCGCTGCGCCGCTATCCCAACGGCGAGGAGCGCTGCATCGCCTGCAAGCTGTGCGAGGCGGTGTGCCCGGCGCTGGCGATCACCATCGACTCGGAGCAGCGCGCCGACGGCACCCGCCGCACCACCCGCTACGACATCGACTTGTTCAAGTGCATCTATTGCGGTTTCTGCGAGGAGTCGTGCCCGGTCGACTCGATCGTCGAGACCCACATCCACGAGTACCACTTCGAGCATCGTGGGGAGAACATCATCGACAAGCAGCAACTGCTGGCCATCGGCGACCGGCTCGAGGCCGAGATCGCCGAACGCCGCGCCGCCGACGCCGCATACAGGTAAGCCATGGACTTCGTACTGCTCGCCTTCTACGCCTTCGCCGCGGTGACCGTGATGTCCGCCGTGGCCGTGATCAGCGTGCGCAATCCGGTGCATGCCGCGCTGTTCCTGGTACTGACCTTCTTCACCGTGGCCTGCACCTGGATCATCGCCGGCGCCGAGTTCCTCGGCGTGGCGCTGATCCTGGTTTACGTCGGCGCGGTGATGGTGCTGTTCCTGTTCGTGGTGATGATGCTGGACATCGACGTGGCGCCATTGCGGGAAGGTTACGTGCGCT
Source organism: Pseudomonadota bacterium (assembly GCA_030858145.1). Classification (GTDB taxonomy): domain Bacteria; phylum Pseudomonadota; class Gammaproteobacteria; order Xanthomonadales; family Xanthomonadaceae; genus Luteimonas. The sequence continues at coordinate 18,481 of JALZMP010000012.1, read as the reverse complement.
ACCTGCCGGTGGGCCTGCTGGTGGCGGTGGTGATGCTGGCGGAGATGCTGGTGCTGATCGGGGTGATGGCGCGCACGGGCACGCCCTTCGGCATGGATGCGGCGGAAGCGGCGGGGGTCTCCAACACCGTGTGGCTCGCGCGGCGCCTGTTCACCGACTTCCTGCTGCCGTTCGAGATCGCCGGCTTGATCCTCACTGTGGCGGTGATCGCCGCGGTCACCCTGACCCTGCGCCGGCGTCCGGGCACCAAGCACCAGAATCCCGGTGAGCAGTCGCGGGTCCGGGCGCAGGATCGGTTCCGCCTGGTGAAGATGGATCCGACCCGGCCTGCCGGAGAAGCCACGGTTCAGGCGCCGCCTGTGGACCCGGCAGGGGAGGCGAACTGATGGAGCTGCTCTCCCAGGGCCTGTCGCTTGGCCACTATCTCGCGCTCGGCGCCGCGCTGTTCTGCATCAGCGTCGCCGGCATCTTCCTCAACCGCAAGAACGTCATCATCCTGCTGATGTCGATCGAGCTGATGCTGCTCGCGGTCAACATCAATTTCATCGCCTTCTCGCGCGAGTTCGGCGACGCCGCCGGGCAGATCTTCGTGTTCTTCATCCTCACCGTGGCCGCGGCCGAGGCGGCGATCGGCCTGGCGATCCTGGTCACCCTGTTCCGCAACCGGCGCACGATCAACGTCGCCGAACTCGACACGCTGAAAGGCTGACCGATGCCGGGCATGGAATTCGCCATCTCCAAGACCGTGCTGCTGGCGATCGTGCTGGCGCCGCTGCTCGGCGCCGTGCTCGCCGGTCTGCTGGGCCGGCGCATTGGCCATGCAGGCGCGCACACCGTCACCATCCTCGGCGTGGCGGCGAGTTGCGCGCTGTCGGGTTACGTGCTGTGGCAGCTGCTGGGGCAGGGCGCGGCGCCGTTTAACGAGAACCTCTACACCTTCTTCCAGGTCGGCGCCTACGAGGCCCACGTCGGCTTCATGGTCGACACGCTGACCGCGATGATGATGGTGGTGGTGACCTTCGTGTCGCTGCTGGTGCACGTCTACACCATCGGCTACATGGCAGGCGATCCCGGCTACCAGCGCTTCTTCAGCTACATCAGCCTGTTCACCTTCTCGATGCTGATGCTGGTGATGAGCAACAACTTCCTGCAGCTGTTCTTCGGCTGGGAGGCGGTGGGGCTGGTGTCCTACCTGCTGATCGGCTTCTGGTTCAAGCGGCCGAGCGCGATCTTCGCCAACCTCAAGGCCTTCCTGGTCAACCGGGTCGGTGATTTCGGCTTCCTGCTCGGCATTGCCGGGGTGCTGTACTGGTTCGGCACCCTCGATTACGCCACTGTTTTCGCCAATGCGTCGGACAAGATCGGCGGTGGCCAGGTGGTGCAGGTGATCGCCGGCTACGAATGGTCGGTGGCGACGCTGATCTGCGTCTGCCTGTTCATCGGCGCCATGGGCAAGTCGGCACAGGTGCCGCTGCACGTCTGGCTGCCTGACTCGATGGAGGGGCCGACGCCCATCTCGGCGCTGATCCACGCCGCGACCATGGTGACCGCCGGCATCTTCATGGTGGCGCGGATGTCACCGTTGTTCGAGTTGTCGGAGACGGCGCTGCAGTTCGTGCTGTTCATCGGCGCGACCTCGGCCTTCTTCACCGGCCTGATCGGCATCGTCCAGAACGACATCAAGCGCGTGGTGGCGTATTCCACGCTGTCGCAGCTGGGCTACATGACCGTGGCCCTGGGCGTCTCCGCCTACTCCGCGGCGATCTTCCACCTGATGACCCACGCCTTCTTCAAGGCGCTGCTGTTCCTCGGCGCCGGTTCGGTGATCATCGCCCTGCACCACGAACAGGATATGCGCCGCATGGGCGGCCTGCGCCGTTACATGCCGATTACCTTCGCGACCATGTGGATCGGCACCCTGGCCCTGGTGGGGACGCCGTTCTTCAGCGGGTTCTATTCCAAGGACACGATCATCGAGGCCGCGCACTTGCACGCCGCCGGCGGCGGCTGGATCGCGCAATACGGCTACTGGGCGGTGCTGCTGGGCGCGTTCGTGACCGCGTTCTACAGCTTCCGCCTGCTGTACCTGACCTTCCACGGCAAGGAGCGCTTCCGTGAGGTGTTCGCGCACGGTGATCATGGGCATGTCCACGCTGCCGTCCATGGCGAGACTGTATCGGAGCCCGAGCCCCAGCCCGGCCATCCATGGCCGGGCGTTCGCGGGCATGCGCCAGTGGCGCACGAAACCCCCGCTCACCCGCGCGAATCCCCATGGGTGGTGACCTTGCCGCTGGTGCTGCTGGCGATCCCGTCGGTCGCGATCGGTTTCTTCACCGTCGGCCCGGTGCTGTTCGCCACCGACTGGGCCGGGCACCACGCAAAACTGCCGTTCTTCCTCGGCTCCATCGACATCGCCGCCGCGCGCGACACCGTGGCGATGGTCGGCGCGGAAGTCTGGCACGGCCCGGTGGCGTTTGCCCTGCACGGGTTCCAGGCGCCGGCGTTCTGGCTCGCCTTCGCCGGCTTCGCGCTGGCCACGGTGATGTACTGGTGGAAGCCGGAGCTGCCGGCGAAGGCCGAGCGCGTGTTCGCGCTGCCGCGCAAGGTGCTGCTCAACAAGTACTGGGCCGACGACCTCTGGATCGCCGGCTTCGCCGGCGGGGGCCTGCTGCTGGGCCGGGCCTCGCGCCAGTTCGACAGCCGCGTCATCGACGGCGCAGCGGTCAACGGCAGCGCGCGCGTGGTGGGCATGTTCGCCGGCGTTGTGCGCGGCCTGCAGACCGGTCGCCTCCACGACTACGCCTTCGCGATGATCCTCGGCTTGATCGGGCTGCTGGGCTTGTTGATCTGGCTCTGGACCTGACGGATACCCCGACGTGTCGAACCTGCCCCTGCTCAGTATCCTGATCTGGCTGCCGATCCTTGGTGGCGCCGCCGTGCTCGCGCTCGGGAACGGGCGTGCACAGGCCGCGCGCTGGCTGTCGCTGGCGGTGGCGCTCGCCACCCTGCTGCTCAGCCTGTCGCTGTTCACGGGGTTCGACCATTCGTTCGCCGGCATGCAGTTCGTCGAGGCCCGCGAATGGATCCCGGCCTACGCCATCCAGTACCACCTCGGCGCCGACGGCATCTCGGTCGCGCTGATCGCGCTGACCACGTTGACCACGGTGCTGGTGCTGATCGGCGCGTGGACGGCCATCGACAAGCGCGTGAGCCAGTATTGCACCGCCTTCCTGGTGCTGGAAGGACTGATGATCGGCGTATTCTGCGCCGTAGATGCGCTGCTGTTCTACGTGTTCTTCGAGGGCATGCTGATCCCGATGTTCATCATCATCGGGGTCTGGGGTGGACCGGGGCGCATGTATGCGTCGGTCAAGTTCTTCCTCTACACCTTCCTCGGCTCGGTGTTCATGCTGGTCGGGCTGGTCTACCTGTACCTGAAGGCGGGCAGCTGGCAACTGCCGGACCTCTATGCGCTGCCGCTGTCGGCCACCGAACAGATGTGGCTGTTCTTCGCCTTCCTGGCCGCGTTCGCGGTCAAGGTGCCGATGTTTCCGGTGCACACCTGGCTGCCGGACGCGCACGTCGAGGCGCCGACCGGGGGTTCGGTGATCCTGGCCGCGATCATGCTCAAGATCGGAGGCTATGGCTTCCTGCGCTTTTCGCTGCCGATCGTGCCCGACGCCGGGCACGAATGGGCCTGGCTGGTGATCACGCTGTCCCTGATTGCGATCGTCTACGTCGGCCTGGTGGCGCTGGCGCAGCAGGACATGAAGAAGCTGATCGCGTATTCCTCGGTCTCGCACATGGGTTTTGTCACCTTGGGCACCTTTATCGCCTTCGCCCTGGTGCGCGAGACCGGCAACACCGACGCCGCGCGCCTCGGCCTGCAGGGCGCGATGGTGCAGATGGTCTCGCACGGCTTCATCTCCGGCGCCATGTTCTCGTGCGTGGGCGTGCTCTACGATCGCATGCATACCCGGCAGATCCGCGACTACGGCGGGGTCGCCAACGTGATGCCGTGGTTCGCGGTGTTCATGGTGCTGTTCGCCATGGCCAACGCCGGATTGCCGGGCACCAGCGGCTTCGTCGGCGAGTTCATGGTGATCCTGGCCAGCTTCCAGAGCCACCCGCTGATCGCCTTCACCGCGGCCATCACCTTGGTGGTCGGCGCCGCCTACACCCTGTGGCTGGTGAAGCGGGTAATGTTCGGCGAGGTCGGCAACGCCCATGTCGCTGCGATTGATGACATCAACGCACGCGAGGCGTTGGTACTGGGCGTGTTCGCCGCCGGCGTGCTGCTGATCGGCGTCTGGCCCAAGCCGCTGATCGACCTGATGGAGCCATCCATCGCGCAACTGGCGGGCATGCTCGCCAACAGCAAGCTGTGAGTGAGGGGCGCGCTAGCGGACGCCATCAAGGCGTCTGCTGTGCCCCGAACGCCCGGCCAGGGATGGCCGGGCAAGGCCATCCGGAGCCAGTGCGGTTGCGCCATGGACGGCGTCGTCTTATTGAGGAGTGCGCGCTTTAATGAACGCTGCCATGACCCCGCCCCTCCGCTCGCTCGCCGACATCGCGCCGCTGGCGCCCGAGCTGGTGGTTGTGCTGGCGGCGTTCGCGCTGCTGATGCTCGACCTGTTCCTCGACGAGCGCCACCGCATCGTGACCCACGTGCTGGCGGTGGCGACCCTGGTCGGTGCCGCGTTGCTGATCGGCTTTGGAATCGGTGGCCACGGCCAGGTGCTGGCCGACATGTTCGTGCGCGACACCACAGCCGACGTGCTGAAGATGGCGCTGCTGCTGGTGAGCGCGCTGGCGCTGGTCTACATGTGGGCGTTCCTGCGCGAGCGCGGCCTGTACAAGGGCGAGGTGCCGGTGCTGGTGCTGTTCGCCGTCGCCGGGATGATGCTGCTGGTGTCATCGGCCAACCTGGCGATGGTCTACGTGGGGCTGGAGCTGCTCGCGCTGTGCTCCTACGCGCTGGTCGCAATCGACCGCGACAGTCCCGTCGGCTCCGAGGCGGCGATGAAATACTTCGTCCTGGGCTCGCTGGCCTCGGGCATGCTGCTGTACGGCATGTCGCTGGTCTACGGCGCCACCGGCAGCCTCGATCTCGGTGCGATCAGTGCCGCCGCGGCCAGCGCCGGTGGCCAGGACCGCACCCTGCTGCTGACCGGGATGGTGTTCCTGGTCGTCGGCATCGCGTTCAAGTTCGGCGCCGTGCCCTTCCACATGTGGCTGCCGGACACCTACCACGGCGCGCCCACCGCGATCACGGTCTTCATCGGATCCGCGCCCAAGCTGGCCGCCTTCGGCCTGGCCTACCGCCTGCTCGAATCCGGCCTCGGCCCGCTGCACGACCAGTGGCAGCTGCTGCTGGCCGGTCTTGCGGCCTTGTCGCTGGCGGTGGGCAACCTGTTCGCCATCGCGCAGAGCAACCTCAAGCGGATGCTGGCGTATTCCACCGTGTCCCACGTCGGCTTCCTGTTCCTTGGCCTGGCCGGCGGAGGACCGGAGGGTTATGCGGCGGCGATGTTCTATGCGATCAGCTACGCGATCATGTCGGCGGCAGCGTTCGCGGCGATCGTAATGTTGTCCAACCGTGGCTTCGAAGCCGACCGCATCGACGACTACAAGGGTCTGAACGCGCGCAGCCCGTGGATGGCCGGGCTGGTGCTGTGCATCATGGCCTCGCTGGCCGGCGTGCCGCCGTTCCTGGGCTTCTGGGCCAAGCTGGTGGTGCTGCGCGCGGCATTGCAGGGCGACCTGTTGTGGCTGGCCATCGTCGGCATCGTGTTCGCGGTGGTCGGCGCGTTCTACTACCTGCGGGTGATCAAGGTGATGTACTTCGACGAACCGTCGGGGCCGCCGCTGGCGCCGCGCAACAGCCGCCCGCTACGGCTGGTGTTCGCCGGCAACGCACTGGCGCTGCTCGCGCTGGGGGTGTTCTGGGATCCGCTGATGGCCTGGTGCCAGTACGCTTTCGCAGCCTGATCCGGCGCTTCCAGGAGCAGGGTACCGCGGGGTTTCTCGGGGGGGTTTCCGGCGCCGCGCCCTTGGCGGAGCCCGCGCAAACATCGCCTGAACCCGATGGCAGGCGAGCCGGCTTGCAAAAACCGGGCCAGATCACCATAATTCCGCTCCTGATGCGGGGTGGAGCAGTCTGGCAGCTCGTCGGGCTCATAACCCGAAGGTCGCAGGTTCAAATCCTGCCCCCGCTACCAGCTTTTCGCAGTCGACGAAAAGCCTCCACGGAGGCTTTTTTTGATTGTGCAGGGTCGGGCTTTCGCCGACGCGCGCCAGCGCACCGGCAACCGGAATCCAGCGGAACAGGCTGGAACTCAGGACAAGGGCCCATCGGGCCCTTTGTCGTTTTCGCGGCTTGTATCGCGAGATTTCACCGCACCAGGACACAAAGGAACCATGCAGGCGTGACCGACAAGGCAACGGACATCGCGAAATTGCTCGCACCCACGGTCGCAGCGTTGGGGCTCGAACTGCTGGGCGTCGAATACCTGCCGGCACCGGGCGGCGCGGTTCTGCGTCTGTACATCGATCGCCCGGGGGCCGAGGCCTCCGCCGAGGCCCAGGGCACGAGTGTCGAGAGCATCGGGATAGAAGATTGCGAGGCGGTAAGCCGCGAGGTCTCGGCGCAGCTCGACGTCGAGGATCCGATCAGCGCCAACTACACCCTGGAGGTGTCCTCGCCGGGCGTCGACCGCCTGCTGTTCACCCCGGCGCAGTTCACGCGCTTCGTGGGCGGGCAGGCAAGGGTCGGCCTGAAGCTGCCGCAGGACGGGCGCCGCAAGTTGACCGGGACGATCCTGGCGGTCGAGGTCGGCGGCGGCCGCGACAGCATCACCTTCGATGTCGACGGCCAGCCGTTCGCGGTCGCCTTCGACAATATCGACAAGGCGCGGCTGGTGCCGGATTGGGCGGCGCTGGGGCTGGCGCCGGCCACGGACAAGTCCGGGCGCGACGCGCGTCCCGGCAAGCCGGGCAAGCAAGCATCTGCCAAGAAGAAACCTGCCAAGCACACATCCATTGATACACCAACCCACCCGGCGCCGGCCACCCAGCCGTCGCCCGCGGAGCGAGAGAACGAAAGATGAGCAAGGAACTGTTGCTGGTCGTGGACGCCGTCGCAAACGAGAAGGGCGTGCCCGAGTCCGTGATCCTGGAGGCCATCGAGGCCGCACTGGCCACCGCCGCCAAGAAGCGTTATGGCGAGGAGGAGGTGCTGACGCGAGTGGTGATCGACCCCACCGATGGCAGCTACCAGACCTACCGCCGCTGGGAAGTGGTCGCGGACGACGTGGTAATGGAGTCGCCCGACCGCCAGCTTCGGTTGATGGACGCCATCGACGAGGCCGAGGGCGTCGAGGTCGGTGATTACATCGAGGAGCAGATCGAGAATGTCGACTTCGGCCGCATCGCCGCGCAGGCCGCCAAGCAGGTCATCGTGCAGCGCGTGCGCGAAGCCGAGCGCGCGCAGGTGGTCGACGCCTGGAAGGACCGCATCGGCGAGCTTGTCACTGGCGTGGTCAAGCGCGTGGAGCGCGGCAGCGTCTACGTCGACCTCGGTGGCAATGCCGAGGCCTTCATCCCCAAGGACAAGGCGATCCCGCGCGACGCGGTGCGTGCGGGTGACCGCATCCGCGGCTACCTCTACGACGTCCGCACCGAGCCGCGCGGCCCACAGTTGTTCATCAGCCGCGCCGCGCCCGAGTTCATGATCGAGCTGTTCAAGCTCGAGGTGCCGGAAGTCGGCCAGGGTCTGGTCGAGATCAAGGCCTGCGCGCGCGACCCCGGCGACCGCGCCAAGATCGCGGTGGTCGCCTACGACACCCGCACCGATCCGATTGGCGCCTGCATCGGCATGCGCGGCTCGCGCGTGCAGGCGGTGAGCAACGAGCTCAATGGCGAGCGCGTGGACATCGTGCTGTGGTCGGACAACCCGGCGCAGTTCGTGATCAACGCGATGGCACCGGCCGAGGTGCAGTCGATCGTGGTCGACGAGGACAAGCATTCCATGGACCTTGCGGTGGCTGAGGACCGGCTGGCGCAGGCGATCGGCAAGGGCGGCCAGAACGTGCGCCTGGCCAGCCGCATGACCGGTTGGCAGCTCAACGTGATGACCCAGGACCAGGTCGCGGAGAAATCCGAAACCGAGCAGTCCGCTGCGCGCGCGCTGTTCGTTGAAAAGCTCGAGGTCGACGAGGAAATCGCCGGGATCCTGGTGGCGGAGGGCTTCAGCACCGTCGAGGAGATCGCCTACGTGCCGGTGGGCGAACTGCTGGCGGTCGAGGGTTTCGACGAGGACATCGTCGAGGAGCTTCGCGCAAGGGCGCGCGATTCGCTGCTCAACGACGCGCTGGCGGTGGAGGAGGAGCTCGACGAGAACGCGCCCACCGAGGACCTGCTGGCACTGCAAGGCATGGACGACGAGACCGCGTTCGCGCTGGCATCGCACGGGGTGCGCACCAGCGAGAATCTGTCCGACCTGGGCGCCGACGAGCTGCTTGAGTTCGGCATCGAGGGCATCGACAACGAGCGTGCCGTGGCGCTGATCCTGGCGGCGCGCGCCGACGAGATCGCGCGGCTCGAGCGCGAAGCCTGAGCGCAGCCGCGCAGAGGGCTAGAATCGTTCCATCTGGCGTCGGCCACGGCCGGCGCAAAAGGACAATGGAAACCGAATGTCGCAGCAAACCACCATCCGCAAGCTGGCCGAAGTGGTGAACACGCCGGTCGAGAAACTGCTGGAGCAGCTGGCCGAGGCCGGCATGTCCTTCAGCGATCCCGACCAGGTCGTCACCAGCACCGAGAAGGTGAAGCTTCTGGGTTTCCTGCGCCGGACCCACGGCAAGGCCGACAAGGCCGCCGAGGAGACGATCGCGCCGAAGAAGATCACCTTGAGCCGCAGTCGCAAGCAGGAGCTCACCGTCGGTGGCGGCAAGAACCGCCAGACCGTCGACGTGGTCGTGCGCAAGAAGGTGACCCTGGTCAAGCCGGGCACCCAGGACGTGGCCGAGCAGGACTCGCCGCAGGACAACGAGCAGGCCGAGATCCTGCGCAAGCTGGAGGAGTCGCGGCAGCGCAACCTGTCCGAGCAGCAGCGGCTGGCCGAGCAGGACCAGCGCCGCGCCGAGGATGCCGCCGCGCTCAAGATCGCCGAGGACGAGGCCGAGCGCCTGCGCCTGGCCGCCGAACTCGCCGCCGTCGCACCGCCGGACGAGGACGCCCCGGCGCGCAAGGCCAGCGGCCACGGACATGGCCATCCCAAGCCCGCGCCGCGCGTCGAGGAGCGCCCGGGGCACAAGCATAAGACCCGCGGCTCGCACGTCATGGTCGCCGGTATCGAGGACGACGACAGCGCCGCGCGCTTCGCCGGCCAGCTGCACCTCAGCGCCTCCGAGCGCGCGCGTCGTTCCAGTGCGCGCCCCAAGGCCAAGAGCCGGAGGCAGGTCGGGCAGGCACGCAGCGGCGGCGGCCCGCATGCCTTTGAGCGCCCGACCGCGCCGATCCTGCGCGAGGTCACCATCGGTGAGGCCATCACCGTCGCCGACCTGGCGCAGAAGCTGGCGATGAAGGGCGGCGACGTGGTCAAGGCACTGTTCAAGATGGGAGTCATGGCCACCATCACCCAGAGCATCGACCACGACACCGCGGTGCTGGTGGTCGAGGAACTGGGTCACACGGCGGTGCATGCCGATGCCGGCGACGCGGAGAGCGAACTGGTCGCCCATGTCGGCCAGGCGCAGGGCGAGCAGGCGCCGCGCCCGCCAGTGGTCACCATCATGGGCCACGTCGACCACGGCAAGACCTCGCTGCTGGACTACATCCGCAGCGCCAAGGTCGCCAGCGGCGAGGCCGGCGGCATCACCCAGCACATCGGCGCCTATCACGTCGAGACCGGCAAGGGCGTGATCAGCTTCCTCGACACCCCGGGCCACGCCGCGTTCACTGCCATGCGCGCCCGCGGCGCCAAGCTCACCGACATCGTGGTGCTGGTGGTTGCCGCCGACGACGGCGTCATGCCCCAGACCATCGAGGCGATCCAGCATGCGCGGGCCGCGGGCGTGCCGCTGATCGTGGCGATCAACAAGATCGACAAGTCCGACGCCGATTCCTCGCGGGTCAAGAACGATCTGCTCGGCCACGACGTGGTCGCCGAGGAGTTCGGCGGCGAAACCCAGATGGTCGAGCTGTCCGCGCTCACCGGGCAGGGCGTGGATGCGCTGCTCGATGCGATCACCCTGCAGGCCGAGGTGCTGGAACTCAAGGCCGTGGCCGAGGGTCGCGCCAATGGCGTGGTGATCGAGTCCTCACTGGACAAGGGGCGCGGCCCGGTTGCGACCGTGCTGGTACAGCAGGGCCGGCTGGCCAGGGGCGACTTCATCGTCTGCGGCGTGGAGTACGGCCGCGTGCGCGTGATCTTCGACGAGGCCGGATCCCAGGTGGATGCGGCCGGGCCGTCGATCCCGGTGCAGGTGCTCGGGCTGTCCGGCGTGCCGGAGGCCGGCGACGATTTCGTGGTGGTCGCCGACGAGCGCCTGGCCAAGGACGTGGCCTCGCAGCGCGAGCACAAGCGCCGCGAGCTGCGCCTGGTGCAGGCGGCCGGCAACCGCATGGAGGACGTCATGGCGCAGATGGGCCAGGGCGAGGCCCAGCAGAGCCTGCAGCTGGTGATCAAGGCCGATGTGCAGGGCTCGGTGGAGGCGTTGCGGCAGGCACTGACCGCGCTGTCCAACGAGCAGATCCGGATCAACGTCATCGTTGCCGGCGTCGGCGGCATCACCGAGTCCGACGCCAACTCCGCGGCCGCCTCCAGGGCCACCATCATCGGCTTCAACGTCCGTGCCGATGCCTCCGCGCGCAAGGTCGTGGACACCCACAACCTCGACCTGCGCTACTTCTCGATCATCTACGACGTGATCGACCAGGTGAAGCAGATCGCCTCCGGCGTGCTCGGCACCGAGATCCGCGAGGAGATCCTGGGCACCGCCGAGGTCCGCGACGTGTTCCGCAGTTCCAAGTTCGGTGCGGTCGCCGGCTGCATGGTCACCGAAGGCGTGGTCAAGCGCAGCAAGCCGATCCGGGTGCTGCGCGACAGCGTCGTGGTGTTCGAAGGCGAGCTGGAATCGCTGCGCAGGTTCAAGGAAAACGTCGACGAGGTCCGCGTCAACACCGAGTGCGGCATCGGCGTAAAGGCCTACAACGACGTGCAGCCGGGCGACCAGATCGAATGCTTCGAGCGGATCGAAGTGCAGAGGACGCTTTAATAGCCAGTTACCGGTGAACCGCTCCACACAACCACTGCCATGCCCACAAAATCCTTCCACCGCAGCGACCGCGTCTCCGCCCAGCTCCGCCGCGAGTTGGGCACGCTGGTGCGCGAGGCGGTGGCCGAACACGGGCTGCCATCGGTGAGTGTGTCCGACGTCGAGGTCACCCGCGACATGGCCCATGCCAAGGTCTTCGTCACCGCGCTGCAGCCCGAGCGTGCCGACGAGGCGATGAAGGGGCTGAAGGCGGCGGCTGCCGAAGTGCGCTACCGGCTGGCGCGCGCGGTCAAGATGCGCCACGTGCCTGAACTTCATTTCCACTATGACGACTCGGTCGACCGCGGCGAGCGCATCGACAACATCCTGCGCGACCTGCCCGAACTCGACAGCGACGAACCCGCGACGTAGGACCCACCCCTTCCGGGTCAAGTTCAAGTCCGGGACCGGCTCTACAATGCCGCGATGAGCAAGCAGCCGCGCACGAACTTCCGCAAGCTCGACGGCATCCTGTTGCTCGACAAACCCAAGGGGCTGAGCTCCAATCAGGCCCTGCAACGCGTGCGCCACCTGTTCCGCGCCGACAAGGCCGGACACACCGGCAGCCTCGACCCGCTCGCCACCGGCCTGCTGCCGGTGTGCTTCGGCGAGGCGACCAAGATCGCCGGTGGCCTGCTCGGCGCACGCAAGGCCTACGACACGGTCGCCCGCCTGGGTATGGTCACCGATACCGACGACGCCGAAGGGCAGCTGCTGCGCGAGCGGGCGGTGCCGGCGCTGGACATCCCGACGCTCGATGCCGCCTTGGCGGCGCTGAGCGGCCGGATCCGGCAGCGGCCACCGATCTATTCTGCCCTCAAGCGCGGCGGCGAGCCGCTCTACGCCAAGGCGCGCCGGGGCGAGGTGGTCGAGGTCGAACCGCGCGAGGTCGAGGTGCACGCCTTCGAGCTGCGCTCGGCGGCTGACCTGATCGACGGCCTGCTCGACAACCCCGCACCGCCGCTGCTGCGCCTGCATGTCGAATGCGGTTCCGGCACCTATGTGCGCAGCCTGGTCCGCGACCTCGGCGAGGCGCTGGGCTGCGGCGCGCACGTCGCCGAACTGCGCCGGCTCTGGGTCGATCCCTTCCGCGATCCGCGGATGTGGACGCTGGACGACCTCGAAACCCTGGCTGCACGCGGCGAGCACAGCCTGGACGCCTGCCTGCTGCCGGTGGAGCAGGGCATGGTCGCCTGGCCCGGGGTCGAGGTCGCGGCGTCCCAGGTGTCGCGGCTGGGCCACGGCCAAGGCCTGACCGGCCCATTCAGGCCGGCCGGACAGGTCGCGATCTACGACCCGGCGGGCCGTGCCGTGGGTCTGGGCGAGGTCGACGAGGCAGGCCGCCTGCAGCCGCTGCGACTGTTCGCGTGGGCCTGTGCGCAGAGGCCGGAAACGGTCTCTGCATCCTCCTGACGCCTTGCCCGGCCATCGGCGGCAGGTTACAATTCCGCTGCTTTTTTCAAGCGGATTCTCCGGAATTCATCCCGATCCGTCGGTGCGGCAGCGGCCGTGGCGGATCTCCAGCAAGCGGCGGATCATGCGGTGCCCCGAGCGGCCGATACGGCACGCACGGCGTTCCTGCCGATCGCGCATCACAGAGGCGACACCCCAGATGTCCATAGACACCAGCCAAGTCATCGAAGACAACAAGCGCGGCGACAACGACACCGGTTCCCCGGAAGTGCAGATCGCCCTGCTCACCGCCCGCATCGCGCACCTCACCGATCATTTCAAGACCCACAAGAAGGACCACCACAGCCGCCGCGGCCTGCTGCAGATGGTCAACCAGCGCCGCAGCCTGCTCGACTACCTGCACCGCAAGGACGCCACGCGCTACAAGGCCCTGATCGAGAAGCTCGGTCTGCGCCGGTAATGCCATACCCCACCGCGGCGCAGCGATGCGCCGCGGTTGTTTTTTGGACGCCCGTCGCGGCGTCGCCCGGCCGGGGCATGGGTCCCGCCCGGTCCATCGCAAGACGCATCGAAGGAATTCCAACGTGGCAAAAGTGACAAAGAGCTTCCAGTACGGCAAACACCAGGTCACCCTGGAGACCGGCGAGATCGCCCGCCAAGCCGGCGGTGCGGTCATGGTCTCGTGCGAAGGGACCGTGCTGCTGGTCAGCGCCGTCGCCAACCGGAGCGCGCGCGAAGGCCAGGATTTCTTCCCGCTGACCGTCGACTACCAGGAGAAGTTCTACGCCGGCGGCCGCATCCCGGGCGGCTTCTTCAAGCGTGAGGGCCGGCAGACCGAGAAGGAGACGCTGATCTCGCGCCTGATTGATCGCCCGATCCGCCCGCTGTTCCCCGACGGCTTCCGCAACGAGGTCCAGATCATCGCCACGGTGATGTCGATGAACCCCGAGGTCGACGGCGACATCCTCGCCCTGATCGGTGCCTCCGCCGCGCTATCGCTGTCGGGCGCACCGTTCGATGGCCCGATTGGCGCCGCCAAGGTCGGCTACAAGGACGGCAAGTACCTGCTCAACCCGAGCAAGACCGAGCTGCTCGATTCGAAGCTTGAATTGGTCGTCGCCGGTACCGCCGACGCGGTGCTGATGGTGGAGTCCGAGGCGCAGGAGTTGTCCGAGGACGTGATGCTCGGCGCGGTGATGTTCGGCCACCAGCAGATGCAGGTCGCGATCGAAACCATCAATGGCCTGGTGGCCGAGGCCGGCCGGCCGAAGTGGACCTGGTCGGCGCCCGCCGCCGACACCGGCATGGTCGACGCGCTCAAGGCCGCGATCGGCGACCGCCTGACGCAGGCCTTCTCGGTGCGCGACAAGCTCGAGCGCAGGGATGCCATCTCGGCCTTGAAGAAGGAAGTCCTGGCCTCGCTGGCGCCGCAGTGCGAAGCCAACGACTGGAAGTCCGCCGAGCTGTCGAAGCAGTTCGGCGAGCTCGAATACCAGACCATGCGCGATTCGGTGCTGAGCAGCAAGGTCCGCATCGACGGCCGCGCGCTGGATACCGTGCGCCCGATCGCGTCCCGGGTCGGCATCCTGCCGCGCGTCCACGGTTCGGCGTTGTTCACCCGCGGCGAAACCCAGGCGATCGTCGCCGTCACGCTCGGTACCGCGCGCGACGGCCAGATCATCGATGCCGTCGGTGGCGAATACAAGGACCACTTCCTGTTCCACTACAACTTCCCGCCCTATTCGGTCGGAGAGGCCGGCCGCATGATGGGTCCGAAGCGCCGCGAGATCGGCCACGGACGCCTCGCCAAGCGCGGCGTACTGGCGGTGATGCCGACGATGGAGTCTTTCCCGTACACCATCCGCGTGGTTTCGGAGATCACCGAATCGAATGGTTCTTCGTCGATGGCCTCGGTCTGCGGCAGCTCGCTGGCGCTGATGGACGCCGGCGTGCCGATCAAGGCCCCGGTCGCGGGTATCGCGATGGGCCTGGTCAAGGAAAACGACGACTTCGTGGTGCTTTCCGACATCCTCGGCGACGAGGACCACCTTGGCGACATGGACTTCAAGGTCGCCGGCACCGAGCAGGGCATCTCCGCGCTGCAGATGGACATCAAGATCCAGGGCATCACCGAGGAAATCATGAAGGCCGCGCTCGCCCAGGCCAAGGTCGGGCGCCTGCATATCCTCGGCGAGATGGCCAGCGCGCTGACCGCGCCGCGCGCCGAACTCTCCGACTTCGCGCCGCGCCTGATCACCATCAAGATCCACCCGGACAAGATCCGTGAAGTGATCGGTAAGGGCGGTTCGGTGATCCAGGCGATCACCAAGGAAACCGGCACCCAGATCGACATCCAGGACGACGGCACCATCACGATTGCATCTGTCGACGCCACCGCCGGCAAGGCCGCCAAGGACCGCATCGAGCAGATCACCTCCGACGTCGAACCCGGCCGGATCTACGAGGGCAAGGTGGTCAAGCTGATGGACTTCGGCGCCTTCGTCACCATCTCCCCCGGCAAGGATGGCCTGGTCCACGTCTCGCAGATCTCCAACGACCGCGTCGAGAAGGTCGGCGACGTGCTCAAGGAAGGCGACATGGTCAAGGTCAAGGTGCTGGAGGTCGACAAGCAGGGCCGCATCCGGCTGTCGATGAAGGCGGTCGAGGAAGGCGAGGGCGTGACGGCCGCGTAAGCCGGCGCGATTATGGCCATGACGAAAAGAAAAGCGGGCTTCGGCCCGCTTTTTTTGTATTCCTGCATGTGCACGCGACGGGAAGCAGCCTGGCAATCCTATGCACGTCTGCAGACCATTGACGTGCAACAATCACGCCATGGCTTGCATCCGATTCGCCGCAGTCCTGCTGCTCCTGCCCCTCTACGCGCAGGCACAGGCACACGCGCAAATAGGACAGGATCCGCTTGCGCGCACGCTCGACACGGTGGAGGTCGTCGGCCAGCGCCGCACACTGTCGCAGTTCCCGGGCGCGGTCACCGTCCTGGGCGGCGACACGTTGCGCGATGGCCAGCGCCAGGTGAACCTGTCGGAGGCGTTGCAGCGGGTGCCGGGCATCACCGTGCTCGACCGCGGCAACTACGCGCAGGACCTGCAAGTGCAGAGCCGCGGCTTCGGTGCGCGTTCCACTTTCGGCATCCGCGGGATCAAGCTGGTGGTCGACGGCATCCCCTCGTCCGCGGCCGATGGCCAGGGCCAGGCGGCCAACTTTCCGCTCGGCGCGCTCGACCGGATCGAGGTGTTGCGCGGACCGCTGGCATTGCAGTACGGCAATGCCGCCGGCGGTGCGATCGTGGCGCATACCGACCTGGAGACGCGCAACGACGCCCAGGTCGAGGCCTGGGCCGGAAGTGACGACACCTGGCGACTGGCGGCGCGACTCGATGGCAGCAGTGCGGACGTCACCCGGCGCTGGCGGATGCAGGCGACGCACTTCACCACCGCCGGAAATCGTCCGCACAGCGCAGCCGAGCGTTCGCAGCTGTACGCGGTCGGCGAATGGTCGCCATATCGGGGTAATCGTGTCCGCTGGGTGGCCAGTGCACTGTCGCAGCCATGGACCGACGATCCGCTCGGACTCACCCGCACGCAATGGCAGGCCGATCCGCACGACACCGACCCGGCCGCGTTCCGCTTCGACACCCGCAAGCGCATCGACAACCACCAGGCCGGACTGCGCTGGACCCACGCCTACGCGCGTGACCGCGAGTTCTGGGTCGGCGGCCATGGCATCCGCCGCGACATCGTGCAGTTCCTGGCAATCCCGCCGGGCGCGCAGGCTGCGCCGACAAGTTCCGGTGGCGTCATCGACCTGGGCCGCCGTTCCGTGGGCATTGATGCCGGCCACCGCTGGCAAGGTGCGAGCGGCGCGCTCGCCGTCGGAGTGGAGGCGGGCTGGCTCGATGAAGCCCGCCGCGGCTACGAGAACTTCGTCGGCAGCACGTCGTCTGAAGTCCGCCTGGGCGTGCGCGGCCGGTTGCGCCGCGACGAGGACAACCGAGTGCGCAACCATGAAGCCTTCGCCGTCGGCGACTGGCGTCCGGCTGCAGACTGGACGGTGCTCGCGGCGCTGCGTCATGCGCGGCTGTCATTTGCCTCCAACGACCACTACATCGCGCCCGGCAACGGCGACGACAGCGGTCGTTTCGACTTCTCCGAAACGGCGGCCTCGCTGGGTGTGGCGCGTGCGTTCGGCAGCGGCGAGGTCTTCGCCAGCATCGGACGCGGCTTCGAGACGCCCACCGTCACCGAACTCGCCTACCGGCCCGACGGCGGCGCTGGCTTCAACCGCGCGCTTGCCGCCGCACGCGTGCACTCGGGGGAGGCCGGCATGCGCTGGCGTTTCGAGCACGCGTTCGCAAGCCTGGCCGCCTATCGCATCGACGGCAGCGGCGAGATCGTGCCGGCGGTGAGCAGCGGTGGTCGTACCAGCTTCGCAAATGCAGGCCGCACCCGGCGCCAAGGCTTGGAGGCCAGCCTCTCGGGCCGTCTGGGCGAACACTGGTCCTACGCGCTGGCGGCCAACACCATCCGCGCGCGTTTCCTCGATGCCTACGCATTTCGCACCGCGCAGGGCGCACTGCGCGTGGTCGATGCGGGCAATCGGATCCCGGGCATCCCGCGTGCGGACGGCTTCGCCGAGCTGGCCTGGCGCGACGCCGCCGACCGGCTGCGTGTGGCGCTGGAAAGCCGCCTGAGCGCCAGCATGGCGGTCGACGACCGCAACAGCGACGCCGCGCCGGGTTATGTCCGTTTCGCACTGCGCGGCGAATGGCGCCCGGCAGAAAGTGCGCGCGGCTGGCGCCTGTTCGCTCGGATCGACAACCTGCTCGATCGCGACCATGTCGGCTCGGTGATCGTCAACGACGGCAATGGCCGCTACTTCGAGCCCGGGGTGGGGCGCAGCGTCACCGCTGGGGTCGGGTATGACTTCGGTCGCTGAGCCCGGAGTGGCCAAGACGGCCGGACGAGGCGTTCAGACCCAGCCGGTGGCGTAGTACAGCCCGATCACCAGGAACACCGACACGGTGCTGATCAGGGTGATGGCGAAGATGTCCGTGTTGTCTAATTAATCTATCCGAGGAATCGGGGGGTAGCTCAACCCGACCCGTTGTCCGTTTTCGTTTTCCGTTTTCGGTGGGCGATCACCGGTTATTAACTTTGTGCGCCATATTATTCCGGTGCGGCAGCGCCGTTCCCAGTTGTTCTCCGGAGCACCAGCAAGCGGGGTCTGTCGTCGTGCCCCCCTGGTTACCTGGAGATGACCCGTGAATAGCCCCGTCCGATTGTCCGTCCTCGCGGTCAGCATTGCCGCAGCCGTAAGCCTCGCTGCCAGCGCTCTGGCCATCGCCCAAACGCCGCAGCAGCAGGCCGCCGCTCAACGAACCGCCCCTGACAAACCGCGTGGCGCGATCGAGCGCGGCACGATAGACCGAATCATCGCGATGTGGGCGGCGCGTCCGCGGCTCGGAGCGCTGCAGATGATAGAGAAGTACGGCGAGCCGCAGGAAGCCTCCGGCATGGCGCTGGTCTGGCACGACGCCGGACCGTTCAAGCGGATCACGGTGATGAACCTGGAAACGCCGCACGACTTCCCGCTGCCGCACGTGGATTTCATGGAGCACACGATTTCCTACATGGTGCCCGAGGACAAGCTGCGCGACCTGCTGGTATTCGACGGCAGCAGCACGATCAACCGCACCACGGGCGAGCTGTCGGCGCGCTGCGATCTGGAAG
>JALZMP010000003.1 GCA_030858145.1 Pseudomonadota bacterium | reverse complement strand
GACCTGCACCGTGGTACAGGCCGCGGGCAGCAGCACGGCGAGGGCGACGACAGCGCTGCGGAAGGAGGGGAAGGGCATGAAGGCTGGCCGGATGCGGGAACCGCTAGGATTCTACCGCCCCGCCCGTGGAGTGACGATGTCCCCGCCCGATGCCCCAGGCACGCTGCATGTGGTCGCCACGCCGATCGGCAACCTCGGCGACCTCTCGCTGCGCGCGCTGGACACCCTGCGCCGGGTCGATGCGATCTGCGCCGAGGACACCCGGCATACCCGACAGCTGCTCGCGCATCACGGCCTGGAGCGGCCGCTGCTGGCGCTGCACGAACACAACGAGGCCGCGCTGGTTGACGGCCTGGTCGCGCGCCTTCGCGGCGGCGACTCCCTGGCCCTGGTCAGCGACGCCGGCACGCCGCTGGTCAGCGACCCGGGGTTCCGGCTGGTGCGCGCAGCGCGCGCGGCGGGCATCCGGGTCAGTCCAGTGCCCGGGCCGAGCGCGCTGGTCGCCGCGCTCAGCGTCGCCGGCCTGCCCAGCGACCGCTTCGTGTTCGAGGGCTTCCTGCCGGCGAAGGCGGCCGCACGCCGCGAACGGCTGGCGACCCTCGCCGGCGAGCCCCGCACCCTGGTGTTCTACGAATCCGCGCACCGCATCGAGGCTGCGCTGGGCGACATGGCCAGCGCATTCGGTGCCGGACGCCGAGCGGTGCTGGCGCGCGAACTGACCAAGCTGTTCGAGACCGTGCTCGACGGCAGCCTGGCCGATATCGCCGCGCAGGTCGCCGCCGACCCCAACCAGCGCAGAGGGGAATTCGTGGTCCTGGTCCAGGGCGCGGAAGTGGATGCCGAGGCGAATGTGGCCGCGGGGCGTCGCCTCTATGCCGCGCTGGTCGCCCACCTGCCGCCATCCACCGCCGCGCGGCTGGCAGCCGATCTCAGCGGCGCGCCGCGCAAGACGCTGTATGGCGGGTGACGCCTTGCAGGCCCCGGTCCTGGGTGGCGTTGCGCGTGCATGCGACAATGCCGGTGGCGGAGTCGGCCAGGCAGTCGCGTCATCCGCAACCGTTTCGGCGGGCGCGGATGCCGAGGAAAGTCCGGGCTCCACAGGGCACGGTGCCAGGTAACCCCTGGGCGGCGCGAGCCGACGGAAAGTGCAACAGAGAGCAGACCGCCGATGGCCCGCGAGGGCACAGGCAAGGGTGAAACGGTGCGGTAAGAGCGCACCGCGAGTCGGGCAACCGACCGGCACGGCAAACCCCACCGGGAGCAAGGCCAAATAGGGACCTCATGACGCGGCCCGCGTCGGGTCCGGGTAGGCCGCTGGAGCGTATCGGCGACGATGCGCCTAGAGGAATGACTGTCCACGACAGAACCCGGCTTATCGGCCGGCTCCGCCACTTCCCAGGCCCGTGAGGGCCAAACTGCGCAGGGCGCGCCGCGCGGCGCCAAGCCTCTCGCAAGTTTATGCATGCTGGGCCAGCAAGGCGCTGGTCTTCCGGCCCAAGCAGCTTCACGCCGTTATGCACGGGCATGCGCGACGTTCCCATCCCACCATCCATCCCCAGGGCCGCCCGCGCACGGGCCGCCCCCAGGAGGTCCCATGGCTCGCCCGATCTGGACAGGAACGCTTTCCTTCGGCCTTCTGAACGTGCCGATCTCGCTGATGTCCGGCGAGCGCAAGGTCGACCTGCAGTTCCGCATGCTCGACTCCCGCGACAAGACCCCGATCCGCTACGAGCGGGTCAACGCCGAGACCGGCGATGAGGTGCCGTGGAAGGACGTGGTCAAGGCGTTCGAGTATGACAAGGGCAGCTATGTCGTCCTGGAGCCGGAGGACATCAAGTCGGCGGCGCCGGAGAGCCATGAGACGGTCGAGGTCGAGACCTTCGTCGCCGCCGACGCTATCCCGCCGCAGTACTTCGACAAGCCCTACGTGCTGGTGCCGGCAAAGAAGGCCGAGAAGGGCTACGTGCTGCTGCGCGATACCCTGAAGGCGACCAAGCAGGTCGGCATCGCCCGCGTCGTGATCCGTACCCGCGAATACCTGTCGGCGGTCATGCCGCAGGGCGACGCCCTGCTACTGCTGCTGCTGCGCTACCCGCAGGAAGTGGTGGATACCACGGATTACAATCTTCCTAAAGGCACGTCCGGCGACTATCGGGTCACGGCCAAGGAACTCGAGATGGCCAAGCAGCTGATCGGCTCGATGTCCGGCGAGTGGCAGCCCGAAGCCTACAAGAACGAGTTCCGCAGCCGGCTGGAGGCCGTGATCCGCAGCAAGATGAAGTCCAAGGACGCGCTCGCCAAGGCCGACGACAGCGAGTACGAGGCGCCCGAGGACAGCACGACCAACGTGGTCGACTTCATGTCGCTGCTGCAGCAGAGCATCTCCAGCAACAGGCGCACGCCTGCGAAGAAAACCACCGGCAAGCAGCCTGCCGGCAAGCCGGTGGCGAAGCCTGCGAAAAAGACGTCTGCGAAGAAAGCGCCCGCGAAAAAGATGACTCCGACAAAGGCCGCAAAACGCAAGGCTGGCTGAGCCGTGTCCCTGCACGACTACGCCCGCAAGCGCCGCTTCGAGCGCACGCCGGAACCTGCCGGCAGCCGCAGCGCGGCCGGCACACGGCCGATCTTTGTCGTCCAGCTCCATCACGCCAGCACCCGCCATTACGACTTCCGCTTGGAAGTCGACGGCGTACTCAAGAGCTGGGCGGTACCAAAAGGACCCTCCTTGCGCGCCGGGGAGAAGCGGCTTGCGGTGGAGGTGGAGGACCATCCGCTGGACTACGCCGGCTTCGAGGGCGCGATCCCTGAGGGCAACTACGGCGCCGGCCACGTCCAGGTCTTCGACCACGGGTTCTGGGCCTGCGACGGGGATCCGCTGACGGCCCTGGCCGCGGGCAAGCTCGACTTCATTCTGCATGGGGACAAGCTTGGCGGTGGCTGGAAACTGGTCCGCACCCGCCCCCGTGGCCGGCAGCCGCAGTGGCTGCTGATCAAGCGCGACGATGCCTTCGCCCGCGACCAGGACGCTGACGATCTGGTCGACGCGCCCAGCCCTGGCAAGCCGCGCGCCGCTGCAGGACGCGGCGCCACGCCTGCGCCGGCGGTACGCAAGCCGTCGAAACAGGCCAGCGAACGCGCCAAGGGAGCCACCGCAAGGAAATCCGTCGTCCGGCGCACCGCCGCTTGGCGCAAGCGGGCGTTGGCGCTGGCAGGTGCCCGAGTCGATGCCATGCCCCTGGGATTCGCCCCGCAGCTGGCCACGCTGCGCGCAACACCGCCGGCTGGCGACGCCTGGCTGCACGAGATCAAGTGGGACGGCTATCGCCTGCTGGCCGATCTCGTCGACGGCGCGCCACGCCTGCGTTCGCGCGGCGGGCTGGACTGGAACAGCAGCTTCCCCGAAGTCGCACGCGCGCTCGGGCAATTGCCTGTCGATGATGCCTGCCTCGATGGCGAACTGGTGGTGCTCGGCAGGGACGGGCACAGCGACTTCTCCGAACTGCAGCGCGCCATCGCCGGCACCTCGAAGGCATCGTTGCGCTACCTGGTGTTCGACCTGCCGGGGCTGGCGGGCGTCGACCTTCGCAATACCCCACTGCATGCGCGCAAGACCCTGCTCAAGTCCCTGCTCGGCCGCAAACCCGGGGTGCTCGCCTTCAGCGACCACGTCGTCGGACATGGTCGTGAGGTCTTCGCCCAGACCGGTGCCAAGGGCTTCGAGGGCGTGGTCAGCAAGCGTGTTGACAGCCACTACCGCGCCGGCCGCGGCGGCGACTGGATCAAGTCCAAGCACGCGCAGGGTGATGACTTCATCGTCGTCGGCTACACCCGCCCCAAGGGCGCGCGCAGTGGCTTCGGTTCGCTGCTGATGGCGACACGGGAACAGGGACAGCTGCGCTACGTCGGCCGTGTCGGCACCGGTTTCGATGACGCCGCGCTTGCGCACATCCACGCCCGGCTCAAGCCGCTGCAGCGCGCGAAGGCCCCCGTCGCGTTGCCGGCGCATGTGCCCTTCGCCGCAAGCAGCGTGCACTGGGTGAAGCCGGTGCTGGTCGCCGAGGTCGCCTACCGCGGCTGGGGCAAGGAAGGCCTGCTGCGGCAGGCCGCGTTCAAGCGTCTGCGCGAGGACAAGCCAGCGCACGAAGTCGTGGTGCAGCGCCTGCACGCCGGTGACGCAGGCAAGGCTCGTGGCGCCCGGTCACGCCCACCGAACCGGGACGCCGAGCCCACGGACGACAACGCCAGCCGGATCACCCACCCCGAGCGGGTGATGTTCACGGGCGCCAAGTACACCAAGGGCGACGTGGCCGCCTACTACCGCAGCATTGCGCCGTGGATCCTGCCCGGACTCGCGCGGCGCCCGCTGTCGCTGCTCCGCTGCCCCGACGGCAGCCAAGGCGAATGTTTTTTCCAGAAGCACCACGCTGACAGCCTCGGCCGCCACGTGCAGGCGGTGGCCCTGCGGCAGAAGAGCGGCCGTGAGCAGTACCTCTACGTCGATGACGTCGCCGGACTGATCGACCTGGTGCAGATGGGAACGCTTGAATTCCACCCATGGGGTGCGCAGGTGGCAGCACCGGAAGCGCCGGACCGCCTGGTGTTCGACCTCGACCCCGGCCCGGGCGTGAGTTGGCCGGCGGTGGTCGCCGCGGCGCGCGATGTGCGCGACAAGCTCGGCCAGGCCGCGCTGGCCAGCTTCGTGCGCCTGTCAGGCGGCAAAGGGTTGCATGTGGTGGTTCCGATCGCGACAGGCCCGTCCTGGGACGACGCCCGCGCCTTCTCCCAGGCCTTTGCCCAGGCCATGGCCGTGCACGCCCCAGGCACCTACGTCGCCACCATGGCCAAGGCCAAGCGGCCGCAGCGGATCTTCATCGACTGGCTGCGCAACGCCCGCGGCGCCACCAGCGTGGCGTCCTGGTCCCTGCGCGCACGCCCGGGCGCACCGGTCGCGGTGCCGCTGCGCTGGGAAGAACTCGGCCGCATCCGGCGCCCCGACGCCTTCGACCTCGACCGCGCACGCAGGCGCGCGGTGCGATTGCGCAAGGACCCATGGGAGGGATTCGACACGCTGTCGCAATCACTGCCGGATCTTTCCGGCTGAGCCCGGCTGCAGGGGCAGGCCACCGCTTGGCTGAACCACTCAGTGGGCGGTGCATTCCTGCACATGGCGTTGATTGCCATCGGGTCATATTGGGTTTTCCTGGCCATCGCGCCTCTCCCCCAAGGACATTTCCATGAACAATCCCAACAATCCCAACAATCCCGACAACCGCGACAACCGCGACAACCGCGACGCCAATCGTGATCCCATCACCGGCGCCCCCGGTTCGCATCCTGTGGGCACCGGTGTCGGCGCGACGGCTGGCGCCGTGGCGGGCGCGGCCGTGGGCAGCGTTGCAGGTCCGGTCGGCACCGTCATCGGCGGCGCCGTTGGTGCGGTGGCCGGCGGACTGGGCGGCAAGGCGGTCGGCGAGCGGGTGAATCCCACCGTCGAGGACGCCTACTGGCGCGACAACTATCGCAACGAGGCATACGTCAAGGAAGGCGCGGCCTACGACGAGTACGCACCTGCCTACCGCACCGGCTATGAGAACCGGGACAAGTATGCAGACCGCAGCTTCGATCAGGCCGAACCCGACCTGCGCAACGACTACGAGCGCAACCGCGGCAATTCGGGCTTGGCCTGGGACGATGCCAAGCAGGCCACGCGCGCTGCCTGGCACCGCACCGAGCGTGCGATCCCCGGCGACGCCGACCGCGACGGTCGCTGACGCCTGGGTGACAGCAGGGTGAGACGGAAAGGGCCCCACACGGGCCCTTTCTCTTTGACGAGTACTGCACCTCCGGGACTGCTTTAGGTCCACGTCATTGAGGTGGTCCTCGCGTTGCTCCGGGTCAGCTGAAGCGTTCAGGATTGCCCATCCGCTCCTACTGTCTGGCGCGCCCTTCCCTTCACCCGGTCGAAACCCTGCGCAGTCGCAATATGGCACCTCTGCCGGACGCCTGTCCGGTACCACTAGCAGGAGACATCATGGCCAGGCACGACTACGA
Organism: Pseudomonadota bacterium; assembly: GCA_030858145.1. Classification (GTDB taxonomy): domain Bacteria; phylum Pseudomonadota; class Gammaproteobacteria; order Xanthomonadales; family Xanthomonadaceae; genus Luteimonas. The sequence goes on along the minus strand of JALZMP010000003.1, from coordinate 23,640 downwards.
CGAGGCGCAGTTGCACGAACTGCTGTACCAGGCGCTGGAAACCGAAATGGGCGGGATCGAGGTCTATACCACCGCGCTGACCTGCGCGGTCAACGAGGACCTGCGCAAGGAGTGGCAGGAGTACCTTGAGCAAACCAGGACCCATCGCGAGGTGCTGCTCAAGGTGTTCGAGGACCTCGGGCTCGACCCTGCCACCCAGACCCCGGGTCGCAAGGTCGTTGCCCACCTCGGGCGCTCGCTGGTGCAGGCGATGGAGATGGCGAAGGCCGCGGGCAACCCGACCGGCGCGGAACTGGTGGCTGGCGAGTGCGTGGTGCTGGCCGAGACCAAGGACCACATGAACTGGGAACTGATCGGCATGGTCGCCGAGAAGGGCAGGGGAGACGCCACCGCGGTGCTCAAGGCCGCCTACGATGCGGTCGAGCAGGACGAGGATCATCATCTCTATCACACCACGGGGTTCACCCGCGAGTTGTGGATCGATTCCCTCGGCCTGCCGGCGGTGCTGCCACCACCGGAGGAGCGCAAGAACGTCGAGACCGCCATCGGCGCCTCGCGCGCGGAACAGGCGCGCGACGAGATGCTGGGCGCGCGCAAGATTTGACCATGCAGGCTGTCGACTGGCTGGGCTGGGGCGCTTCGGCGGTCCTGCTCGCCACCCTCGGGCGACAGGTGTGGGTGCAGTGGCGCGAGCGCAGCACCGAAGGCTTGTCTTCGTGGCTGTTCGTCGGGCAACTCGTGGCCAGTTCCGGATTCGCGCTCTACAGCTGGTTGATCGGCAACTGGATATTCGTCTTGACCAACATCATGCTGCTGGCCACCGCTCTGCTCGGACAATGGATCTTCCGCCGCAACCGGCGGTTGGAGGGCGCTTGACCTGCCCCTGCTCGGGGGGTTGAAGGTGCTGCGCATGGCGGACATGCCTGTCCCGGGGGCACAGATCCTGCTGGACTGGGTCAATTCCCTCGACCTTCGTGGCGGGGCCAGGCTGGCTGGCACCGGCGTTGCCGGCGCGCCGCACGGCTCGGCTGGGGGGCATGTCTGAAGGCCGCCGGCTGGGTATGTGGTTACGTCAAAGACAACTTCACACACTGGCGCAACGATTTCCGGGGAACTGGTCGCGATCTGCTCACGCGACGACTGCATGGGGCGCGCCCCTGTTTGCCCACGCCCGGACCGGGCATCTCGCTGAAACCAGCGGGCTGGCGGCATTATCCGGATCTTGGGCTCGATGCGATGCAATGCGCAGGGTGGCGGAGACGGTTCTTGTGCTGCGCAACATCAGCGCTCGGACCTTGGCGCCCGTCGTCTGGCGTGTGCAGCCGAGACTCAATCTCAAAATTTGAGACGAAACAGCAGCTTGTGGATAAAGCTTGAACAAGTCTCTCAAGTTCGACGCAAGTCATTGACGGCAAAGGTGAAAATAGTCCCTTAAACCTGTTGACAAGCTTGGAGGCCACTCCTAAGGTGGCAACTCGTGGGGAAACCGGGGATTTAGTGGTTTTCTGACGTCGAAGCCCGCCACAGACGGGCATGACCGGGCAGGACGGACGTGTTTCAGGGCGAGACCGCCATCACCATCGACGACAAGGGCCGGCTGGCGATCCCCACCGGCTACCGGGATCTCGTCGCGACCGAGTGCGGCAACCGGCTGGTGCTGACCTACAACCCCTTCGAATCCGGCTGCCTCTACCTCTATCCACTGGCGGTCTGGGAGCGCGTGCGTGACCAGGTCAACGCACTGCCGCGCACCCGCAAGAACAGCCGGCTTCTGCAGCTCAAGCTGGTCGGTGCGGCGGCGTTCGTCGAGCCCGACGGCAGCGGGCGTATCTCCGTCCCGGCCAGTCAGCGCAGCGCGGTGGGCATCGAGAAGAAGGCCGTGCTGCTGGGCATGGGCGACAAATTCGAATTGTGGAGCGAGCAGGCGCACCACGCGCAGATCAGGCAGACGCTGGGCGATGCCGACCTGGGCGAGGGCCTGGTCGACCTGCAGCTGTGACCCGCGGCGCGGACGCCGGGTCCGCGCAGCGTCCGGATCGGTTGCCGGCGGAGCAATTGCCGGTGCGGCATTTACCGGTGCGGCATTTACCGGTCATGTACGCGCAGGTCATGGAAGGGCTGCGCGTGGTGGAGGACGGAACGTACCTCGACGGGACATTCGGCCGCGGCGGTCACGCGCGCGGCTTGCTGCAGGGATTGGGACGAGGAGGGCGGCTGCTGCTGATGGACAAGGACCCCGATGCGATCGCCGTGGCCGAACATGAGTTTGGTGCCGACGCGCGGGTGTCTGTCCGCCGCGGCAGCTTCGCCGATCTTGCGAGCTGGGAGGCGGTGACCTGCGGCCTCGACGGCGTGCTGCTCGACCTCGGCGTGTCCTCGCCGCAGCTTGATGTCGCCGAGCGCGGTTTCAGCTTCGGCAAGGACGGCCCGCTGGACATGCGCATGGACCCCGATGCCGGTGAGAGCGCGGCACAGTGGCTGGCGCGCGCCGACGAACGCGAGATTGCCGACGTGCTCTGGAACTACGGCGAGGAGCGCATGAGCCGACGGATCGCGCGCGCGATCGTGGCGCGCCGCACCACGCAAGCGCTCACCCGCACCTCCGACCTGGCCGAACTGGTCGCCGCGGTGGTGCCACGCCGCAAACCGGCGAAGGGACAGAAGGAGATCCATCCCGCGACCCGCACGTTCCAGGCCATCCGCATCCACGTCAACCACGAACTCGCCGATCTCGAGGCGGGGCTCGACGCCGCCCATGCCGCACTCAAATCCGGTGGCCGGCTGGCGGTGATCAGCTTCCACTCGCTGGAGGACCGCATCGCCAAGCGCTTCATCGCGGGGCATGCCAAGGCCCCGGCCGGCAACCGCCGGCTGCCTGAGGCGGCCGCATTCGTGCCGACGCTGCGCGCAGTAGGTGGGGCACAGAAGCCCGACGCCGCCGAACTTGCACTCAACCCGCGTGCGCGCAGCTCGGTGCTGCGGGTGGCGGAGAAGTTGCAGGAGTCCCGACTCCCGGCTTCCAGCGGCGCAGCGCCATGACCGTGCGTCTCCTGCTGGCCGTCCTGCTCGCGGCCAACGTGATCTCGGCGATCGGTGTGGTCCATGCGCGCCACCAGCATCGCCAGCTGTTCGTCGAACTCACGCGCCTGGAGCGCGCGCGCGACGAGCTCAACATCGACTTCGGCCGGCTGCAGCTGGAACAGGCGACCTGGGCGGAGAGCAATCGCATCGACCAGGTGGCGCGCAGCCGGCTGGGGATGAAGTTCCCCGAGGCGGCGGACATCGTGGTGGTGCGGCCATGATGGCGCGCTCGAGCCAGCTTGGCGTGCCACTGTGGCGCTTGGATGCATGCCCACGAACGCTGATGGTGACGCAGCCATGAGGTTCAGCACCGACCGCAACGGCATCAAGAAGCCGCGCGGCCGTGCCCGCTTCGACCTGCGCGGGCGCTTGCTGCTGGTCACCGGCGCGCTGGCGGCGTGCGCGGTGGCGCTGGTGCTGCGCGCGGGCGACCTGCAACTGGTCGACAACGCCTACTACCAGCAGAAGGCGGATTCGCGCTTCCTGCGTGAGATCCCGATCCCGACCTCGCGCGGCATGATCACGGACCGCAATGGCGAGCCGCTGGCGGTGTCGTCGCCGGTCGATACGGTCTGGGGCAACCCGCAGGAATTGCTGAAGGCGCCGGAGCGCTTGCCCGAACTCGCCAAGGCCCTGGGCGTGCCGGTCGAGCACCTGACCCGCAAGCTGACCCAGCGCGCGGACAAGGAGTTCGTCTACCTCAAGCGCAGGATCAATCCGGCCGAGGCGCACAAGATCCTGGCGCACCGGATCCCGGGAGTGTTCACCCAGCGCGAATTCCGCCGCTTCTATCCGCAGGGCGAAGCGCTGGCGCACGTGCTGGGCTTCACCAACATCGACGACCTCGGCCAGGAGGGGGTGGAACTGGCCTTCGACGACTGGCTGCGCGGCAGGCCGGGCGCGCAGAAGGTGATCCGCGACCGCCGCGGTCGCATCGTCGAGCACGTCGACCTGGTGCGTGCGGCCGAGCCGGGCAAGGACCTGGTGCTCAGCATCGACCGCCGCATCCAGTACCTCGCCTACCGCGAACTCAAGCGCACGATGCTGGAGTCCGGCGCCGCCAGCGGCTCGGTGGTGGTGCTCGACGTCGCCACCGGCGAGGTCCTCGCCATGGCCAACCTGCCGTCGTTCAATCCCAACAACGTCGACGCCGGCAACCGCGACGCGCACCGTAACCGCGCGATCACCGACCTGATTGAGCCCGGCTCGACGATGAAGCCGATCACCGTCGCCGCCGCCCTGCAGGCGGGCGCGATCACCGCGCAGACCACGTTCAACACCAACCCCGGCTGGATCCCCAACGGCCGCTACCGCACCTCCGACCACCGCAATTACGGCGTCCTCGACACCACCGGCGTGATCACCAAGAGTTCCAACGTCGGCGCCGCCAAGATCGCGCGCCTGCTGTCCGATGACGCGTTCCACGCGGTGCTCCACGGTTTCGGCTACGGTCGCAGCACCGGTAGCGGCTTCCCCGGCGAGGCCGCGGGCCTGTTCCCGCCGCCGGCGCGCTGGAGCGGCACCACCAAGCAGACCCTGTCCTACGGCTATGGCCTGTCGGCGACCCCGCTGCAGATCGCGCGCGCCTACGCCATCCTGGGCAACCACGGCCGCGCGCTCACCCCGACCTTCGTCAAGGGCCAGCGCAGCACGCCGGTCCAGGTGCTCGATGCCGACGTCGCCGACACCGTGCTCAGGATGATGCAGACGGTCACCGAGCCCGGCGGCACCGCCACCCAGGCGGCGATCCTCGGCTACCACGTCGCGGGCAAGACCGGCACCGCGCGCAAGGCCAGCGGCGGCGGGTATTCGCGGCGTTACGTCGCTTTCTTCGCCGGGCTGGTGCCAGTGGAGAATCCGCGCTTCTCGATGGCCGTGGTGATCGACGATCCCGATCCCACCTTGGGCTATTACGGCGGCCTGGTCTCGGCACCGGTGTTCCAGCGGGTGATGGACGGCGCGCTGCGCCTGATGGACGTGCCGCCGGACGATATCGAGACCTGGCTGGCGGCGCAGGCGGCGGCGGAGGCGAAGAAGGCGCGAATCGAAGGCAGCAATCCGCGAGCGAAAGCAGTGGCGACTTCGGAAGCCGGCGTGTCGCGTGCCGCGATTGCGCCACTGCCTGCGGGGGCGACGCCATGAGCCCGGCCATGCGCCTCGCGGAACTGTTGCCGGATGTCGCTGCGGTGCCGCCGTCGCTCACGATCCACGGCCTGGTGCAGGACAGTCGCAGCATCCGTCCTGGCGACGCATTCGTCGCCATCGGCGGTTTTGGCACGCATGGCCTGCATTTCGTCGAGCAGGCCCGGCGTGACGGCGCCAGTGCCATCCTGTTTGAGCCCCCCGCCCCCGAAGGCCTGCCCGCGCCGGAAGATGCGATCGCGGTCCCCGGCCTGCTGGCGCGAATGGGTGCGATGGCGGATACGTTCCACGACAGACCGTCGGCGGCGATGACCACCGTCGGCGTCACCGGCACCAACGGCAAGACCTCGACCGTGCAGCTGCTGGCCCAGGCGTGGACGCTGCGCGGCCGTCGCGCCGGCACCATCGGCACCCTCGGCACCGGCCTGTATGGCGCGCCCGAGCCAACCGGGTTCACCACCCCGCTGGTGTTGCAGTTGCACGCGCTGCTGGCGCGGCTGCGCGATGCCGGTGCCGAGGCGGTGGCGATGGAGGTCAGCTCGCACGCGCTCGACCAGGGCCGCGTCGATGGCGTGCACTTCCGAGTCGGTGTGTTCACCAACCTCAGCCGTGACCACCTCGACTACCACGGCGACATGGGCGCGTATGGCGCCGCCAAGGCGAAGCTGTTCGCCGGGCCCGCGCTGCAGGCGGCCGTGCTCAACCGGGACGATGCGTTCGGACGTCACCTGTTGGCATCCCTCGATGACGGCTTGCAGGGCATCGGCACCAGTGCGCGCGGCGACGCCCTGGCCAACGTCGCCGCCGAGGATGTGGTCCTCGACGCCGGCGGCATCGCCTTCACCCTGCGGATCGGCGACGTGCGGGACAAGGTGCAGTCGCCGTTGCTGGGCAGGTTCAACGTCGACAACCTGCTGGCGGTGGCCGGCGTGCTGCACGCGCTCGGCGAACCCACGACCGGCATCGCCGAGACGCTGTCGCGGCTGCAGCCGGTGGCCGGGCGCATGAACCGCCTCGGCGGCGACGGCCACCTGCCGCTGGTGGTGATCGACTACGCGCACACTCCCGACGCGCTGATGCAGGCGCTGACCAGCCTGCGTGGCCATGCCACCGGGCGGATCATCTGCGTGTTCGGCTGCGGTGGGGAGCGCGACCGCGGCAAGCGCCCGCTGATGGCGGCGATCGTCGAAGCGCACGCGGACAGCGCGATTGTCACCGACGACAATCCTCGTGGCGAGAACGGCGACGCCATCGTCGCCGAGATCCTCGCCGGCTTCCGCGATCGCGAAGCCGTGGCGGTACAGCGCGACCGCAGCAGGGCGATTGCGCAGGCGATCGGTCAGGCGCGTGCCGACGATATCGTGCTGGTGGCCGGCAAGGGCCACGAGCCGTGGCAGGAGGTCGCGGGCGTGCGCCACGCCTTCGACGACGCCGTGGTCGCGCGCGCGGCGCTGGAGCGGCGGGCATGAGGCCGCTGTCGCTCTCGCAGATCGTGAAGTGGACCGGCGGCCACCTCGAAGCCGCCGGCGACGCCGGCCAGGATGTGCTGATCGACGCCGTATGCACCGATAGCCGCACCCTGGACGCCAGCGACGGCCGCGCGGCGCTCTTCGTTGCCTTGGTGGGTGAGAAATTCGACGGCCACGACCACGTGGCGGCCGCGGCTGAGCAAGGTGCGCGCGCGGCGCTGGTGTCGCGGCCGGTGGTCGCGCGCGTGCCACAGGTAGTCGTGGCCGACACCGTGCGCGCCTTGGCTGCGCTGGCGGCCGCGATGCAGCACGGCCGTAAGGCACGCGTGATTGCGGTCACCGGCAGCAACGGCAAGACCACTGTCAAACAGTTGTTGCTGTCGATCCTGCAGCGCGCCGGCAAGGCCTACGCCAACCCCGGTAACCGCAACAATGAAATCGGTCTGCCGCTGGCGGTGATCGACGCGTCCGAGGATGCCGCGTTTGTGGTCTACGAGATGGGCGCCGGCAAGCCCGGCGACATCGCCTACCTCACCGCGATCGCACGCCCCCACGTCACCCTGGTGAACAATGTCTCGGCAGCGCACCTGGAGCGCATGCAGAGCCTGGATGGCGTGGCCGAGACCAAGGGTGCCATCCACGACGCCCTGCCGGCCGACGGTGTCGCCGTGGTCAATGCCGACGACGCCTTCGCCGAGCGCTTCGCGCAGCGGGTGCGCGAGGGCCACCCGCAGCGCCGGGTGATCCGCTTTGCTCTCGACGCCGCCGCAGAGGTCACCGCGCGCCATGTCGAACTGCGTGAGGACGGCGCAAGCTTCGTGCTGGTCACGCCGGCGGGAGATGCCCGGATCGCGTTGCCACTGTCGGGACGCCACAACGTCGCCAATGCGCTGGCGGCGACCTCGCTGGCGCTGGCCTGCGGGGTGGGGCTGGACGCGATTGCGGCCGGGCTCGACGACGCGCGTCCGGTCGCGGGACGCCTGGTGCGCCATCGCCTGGCCAATGGCGGCTGGTTGATCGACGACAGCTACAACGCCAATCCCGCCTCGCTGGCTGCGGCAATCGACACCATGGCGGCAATGTCCGGCGAGAGCTGGCTGGTGCTGGGCGACATGCGCGAGCTCGGTGCCGACGCCGAGGCGCTGCATGCCGAAGCCGGGCGCCACGCCAAGGCCGCCGGCATCGCGCGGCTGTATGTGCTCGGCGACCTGAGTGCACGCGCGGCGGAAGCCTTCGGCGACGGCGCTATGCGCTTCCACAGCCACGAGGCGCTGGCCGAGGCGCTGCACGAGGGGATGCACACCCTGGTCCGCGTGCTGGTCAAGGGCTCACGCGGCAGCGCCATGGATCGCGTGGTCACCGCGCTGCTGGAGCGCAATGGCGGAAACGACGGGGAGATCGAGAATGCTGCTTGAGCTGACCCGCTGGCTGCAGCAGCTTGAAGGCCTGTTCGGCCTGTTCGGCTACCTCACCTTCCGCGGCATCCTCGCCGCGCTGACCGCCTTGCTGTTTTCACTATGGTGGGGTCCGCCGGTGATCCGGCGGCTGGCGCAGTACAAGGGCGGACAGCCGATCCGCAGCGACGGCCCGCTGACGCACTTCTCCAAGGCCGGCACCCCGACCATGGGCGGCGCGCTGATCCTGCTCACCGTGCTGGCCTCGGTGCTGCTCTGGGGTGACCTGCGCAACAAGTACGTGTGGGTGGTGCTGGCGGTGATGGTGGCCTTCGGCGGGATCGGCTGGTACGACGACTGGATCAAGATCGTCCGCCGCGACCCCAACGGACTGAAGTCGCGCTGGAAGTACCTGCTGCAGTCGTTGTTCGGGCTGGCCGCGGGCCTGTACCTGTTCCACACCGCCGACGTGGCCGCAGCGACCACGTTCTACATCCCGCTGTTCAAGGTGGTGGCGCTGCCGCTGGCGGGCGTGGGCTTCGTCGCCATCGCCTACCTGTGGATCGTCGGCTTCTCCAACGCGGTCAACCTCACCGACGGCCTCGATGGGCTGGCAATCATGCCCACGGTGCTGGTCGCCTGCGCCCTTGGCGTGTTCGCCTATGCCTCCGGCCACGCGGTGTTCTCGAGCTATCTGCAGATCCCGCAGATCCCGGGCGCAGGCGAGCTGGTGATCATCTGCGCGGCGATCGCGGGTGCCGGGCTCGGCTTCCTGTGGTTCAACACCTACCCGGCGATGGTGTTCATGGGCGACATCGGCGCGCTGGCGCTGGGCGCGGTGCTCGGCACGGTGGCGGTGATCGTGCGCCAGGAGCTGGTGCTGGTGATCATGGGCGGCATCTTCGTGATCGAGACGCTGTCGGTGATGATCCAGGTGGCGTCGTTCAAGCTCACCGGCAAGCGCGTGTTCAAGATGGCGCCGATCCACCACCACTTCGAGCTCAAGGGCTGGCCGGAGCCGCGGGTGATCGTGCGCTTCTGGATCATCTCGGTGATCCTGGTGCTGGTCGGACTGGCCACGTTGAAGGTGCGCTGATGGCGATCGCCTCCCATTCCGGCAGCGGTCATCAGGCGAACCGGCCCGACGCCGGGCATGCCCAGGCTACGCGCCTGGACGCGATCGTGGGCCGCTTCGATCCCTGGCTGCTGGCCGCCGCCACCGGCCTGGCGGCGCTGGGCGTGGTGATGGTGGCGTCGAGCTCGATCGCCATCGGCGAGGACCTCGAGGTCGGGCCGTTCTACTTCCTGGTCCGCCACCTGGTGTTCCTCGGGCTCGGGCTCGGACTCGCGGCATGGGCGATGCGCACCGAGCTCAAGACGGTCGAGCGCTTCGACCGCCTGCTGCTGCTGGCCTGCTTCGTGCTGCTGCTGCTGGTGTTCGTGCCCGGCGTCGGCCGCAGCGTGAATGGTGCTCAAAGATGGATCAGCCTCGGCATCTCCAATTTCCAGGTGGTCGAGGCGGTCAAGCTGATGTACATCGTCTGGCTGGCCAGCTACCTGGTGCGCTTCCGCGACGAGGTCAACGCCACCTGGGGCGCGATGCTCAAGCCGCTGGGGGTGGCCATCGGGCTGATGGCGCTGCTGGTGCTGCAGCCGGACTTCGGCTCGCTGGCGCTGATCCTGGCGATCACCGCCGGCATGCTGGTCCTGGGCGGGGTCCACATGCCGCGGATGGCGGCACCGGTGCTGGTCATCCTGCCGCTGCTCGCGATCTTGGCGATCGCCGAGCCCTACCGCATGCGCCGGCTGACCTCGTTCATGGATCCCTTCGCCGATCCGTTCAACAGCGGCTACCAGCTGGCCAATGCGCTGATGGCGGTCGGACGCGGCGAATGGTTCGGCGTCGGCCTGGGCGGCTCGGTGCAGAAGCTGTCCTACCTGCCAGAGGCCCATACCGACTTCATCCTCGCGGTGATCGGCGAGGAACTGGGCTTCGTCGGCATCTGCGTGGTGATTGGACTGTATGCGCTGCTGGTCGGGCGCGCGTTCTGGCTCGGACTGAAGTGCGTGGAGATGCGCCGCCACTTCGCCGGCTACTGCGCCTTTGGCATCGCGCTCTGGCTGAGCCTGCAGAGCCTGGTGTCGATCGGCGTCAACCTCGGCCTGCTGCCGACCAAGGGCCTGACCCTGCCGCTGATCTCGTCGGGCGGCTCCAGCGTGCTGATGACCTGCGCCGCGATCGGGGTGCTGCTGCGGGTGTCGTACGAACTCGACCGGGCGCAGCGCCAGGTCGCGCGACTGCGTGGCGAGGCAGTGCAGCCGCCGCCGGGCAACCTGCCGGCCTCCGCACAACCGCATGCACCAGTGATGATCGAGGCCACCCGCGGCACCAGCCGGCTGCGCCAGCGCGTCGAACCCACACTCGGCCAGGGGTGGGGCGCATGATCCGCCGCCTGCTCGACAGCCACGGCATGGCAACCGCGGACTTCGCCAGGCGCTACCCGCGCGTGCATTTCGTCGGCATTGGCGGCACCGGCATGAGCGGCATCGCGGAAGTGCTGTGCACACTCGGCTACCAGGTCTCCGGCTCCGACACGGCCGACACGGCCGTGACCCGCAGGTTGTCGCGGTTGGGTGCCAGCGTGCATCGCGACCATGCCGCCGCCAACGTGCTCGGCACCGACTGCGTGGTGGTGTCGAGCGCAATCCGGGCCGACAACCCCGAACTGATGGAAGCACGCGCGCAGCGCATCCCGGTGGTGCCGCGCGCGGAGATGCTGGCCGAACTGATGCGTTTCCGCCGCGGCGTGGCCGTGGCCGGCACCCATGGCAAGACCACCACCACCTCGCTGCTGGCCAGCGTGCTGGGCGAGGGCGGGCTGGACCCGACCTTCGTCATCGGCGGCCAGCTGCTCGCCGCCGGCGCCAATGCGCGCCTGGGCCAGGGCGAGTGGCTGGTGGCCGAGGCCGACGAGAGCGACGGCAGCTTCCTGCGCCTGAACCCGCTGATCGCGATCGTCACCAATATCGACGCCGATCACCTGGAGAACTATGGTGGCGACTTCGCGCGCGTGCGGGCCGCGTTCTCCGAGTTCCTGCTCCGGCTGCCGTTCTATGGCCTGGCGGTACTGGGCATCGACGATGCCGAGGTCGCCGCGCTGGCCGCCGACACCCCGCGCCACGTAATGACCTACGGCTTCGACCCGCAAGCCGACGTCCGCGCCCAGGACGTGTCCCAAACCGGCGCGCGGATGCGCTTCACCCTGTGCCTGCCCGAGGACACGCGCTGCCAGGTCACGCTGGCGCTGCCGGGGCGACACAACGTCCAGAACGCGCTGGCCGCGGCTGCAGTCGGCTGGCAGCTCGGGGTCGAACCGGCGAAGATCGCGCGCGCGCTGGAAGGTTTCGCCGGGATCGGCCGGCGCTTCAACCTGCTGGCGCAAAGCCGTCTGCCCGGGGGCGGCACGGTCACCGTCGTGGACGACTACGGACACCACCCGAAGGAGCTGGCGGCGGTGTTCGAGGCCGCGCGTGGTGGCTGGCCGGACCGGCGCCTTGTGGTCGCGTTCCAGCCGCACCGCTACAGCCGCACCCGCGACTTGTTCGACGACTTCGCGGCGGTGCTGTCGGAAGTCGACGCGCTGGTGCTGACCGAGGTCTATCCCGCGGGCGAGGCTCCGATCGTCGGCGCCGACGCAAGGTCGCTGGCGCGCGCGATCCGCGCACGCGGACGGATCGACCCGGTAGTGGTCGACAGCCCGCACGATCTGCGCGCAATGCTGCCCGACGTCCTGGGTGACGGCGACTTGTTGCTGCTGATGGGCGCCGGCGACATCGGCCATGCCGCGCAGCAGCTTGCCGTGCAAGGGTTCGCGGAGCGTCCGGCATGAGCCCCGTGCTGCCGCCGCCGCGCATCGAGGACCCCGCGCGCTTCGGCCGCGTGGCGGTGCTGATGGGTGGCGAAAGTTCGGAGCGCGCGGTGTCGCTGGACTCGGGCCGCAACGTGCTCGCCGCGCTGCATGCACGCGGTGTCGATGCGGAGGCGGTCGACGGAGTGCCCAACCTGATCCGCGAGCTGCAGGACCGGCAGTTCGAGCGGGTGTTCAACATCCTGCACGGCGGCGACGGCGAGAGCGGCGTGCTGCAGGGCCTGCTCGCCGCGCTGCGCGTGCCCTGCACCGGCTCCGGTGTGCTCGGCAGCGCGCTGTCGCTGGACAAGATCCGCAGCAAGCAGGTCTGGCAGGCGGAGGGGCTGCCGACACCACGTTACCTCCGCCTGCCCAGGGGCGGTGATGTGCATGCCGCCGCACGCGCACTTGGCCTGCCGGTGATCGTGAAACCGTCGCTGGAAGGCTCCAGTGTCGGCGTCAGCCGCGTGTTCGACGACGCCGGACTGGACGCGGCCGTTGAACTGGCCGCGCGTTACCAGGGTGAGCTGTTGGTGGAGGCACTGATCGCCCCCGGTGGTGCTGATGGCGGCGAATACACGATCGGTGTCCTCGACGGCCGAGCGCTGGCCAGCATCCGCATCGTTCCGGCCGGCGAGTACTACGACTACCACGCCAAGTACGTCGCCGAGGACACGCAGTACCTCTGCCCGGGGCTGGACGCTTCCGGCGAGGCCGAGGCGCGCGACCAGGCCGAGCGCGCTTGTGCCTCGCTGGGGCTCGCGGGCTGGGCGCGGGTGGATTTCATGCGCGATGCGCAGGGCCGCAACTGGCTGCTGGAGGCAAACACCGCGCCCGGCATGACCAGTCATTCGCTGATGCCCAAATCGGCCGCCGCCTGCGGCATCGGCTTCGAGGAACTGTGCTGGCGGATCCTGGAGACGTCGATGCAGGAGGTCATGCCGTGACCGCCCTCCTGCGCATCCTCGCCTGGACCCTGGCGCTGGCGCTGATCGCGCTGCCGGTGGTGGCCGTGGTCAACGGCTGGATCGGTGCCGAGCGCTGGCCGCTGCGCACCCTGCGGATCAACGACGACCTGCAGCGCGTCGATGCGCGTCAGGTGCGCGAGACACTGCTCCCTTACGCCAGCCGCGGTTTCTTCGCCGTGCGCCTGGGCGAGGCCCAGGCCGCGGTCGCTCGTTTGCCCTGGGTCGAACGCGCGGAAGTGCGCAAGCGCTGGCCCGATGTCGTCGAAGTACGCGTGGTCGAGCACCGGCCCTTCGCGCGCTGGGGTGAGGACCGACTGTTGTCGGAGCAGGGACGGCTGTTCCCGGTCGCAGGCATCGAGCTGCCGCAGGCGCTGCCGTGGCTGCACGGCCCGGAGTCCCAAGTCGCGGAGGTGGTCGCGCTTTACAACGAGTCCCGCGCACTGTTCGCGCCGACCGGCTACGAGGTGCGCGCACTCCAGCTCGACGGCCGCGGCAGCTGGAGGCTGGTCCTGTCCAACGGCACCGAGGTCGTGATCGGCAGCCAGGAAGCGCGCCTGCGCCTGGGCCGGTTTGCGCGCCTGCTGCCGCAGCTGATGACCGAGCAGGGGCTGCCGATGCGCCGCGCCGATCTGCGCTACACCAACGGGTTCTCGGTCACTTGGGCCGAGCAGCCGGCACTCGCGGCTTTGACGATTTCCCATTCCCCATTCCCTATTCCCGGCGCTACAACATGAACCGCAAAGGCGACAAGGCCCTCATCGTCGGGCTCGACATCGGCACCTCCAAGGTCGTGGCACTGGTCGGCGAATACTCGCCGGGCAACCCGATCGAGGTCATCGGCATCGGCTCGCACGAATCGCGCGGGCTCAAACGTGGCGTGGTGGTCGACATCGAGTCCACCGTGCAGTCGATCCAGCGCGCGATCGAGGAGGCCGAACTGATGGCCGGCTGCGAGATACGCTCGGTCTACGCCTCGATCTCCGGCAACCACGTGCAGTGCCGCAACTCGCCAGGCATCGTGCCGATCCGCGATGGCGAGGTGACCTACGCCGACCTCGACCGCGTACTGGAGGCCGCCAAGGCGGTAGCGATTCCCGCCGACCAGCGGATCCTGCATGCGATCCCGCGCGAATACGTGCTCGACGACTCGCAGGAAGGCATCCGCAACCCGGTCGGTATGACCGGCGTGCGCCTGGAGGTGCATGCGCACCTAGTGGTCTGCGCGCAGTCGGCGGCGGCCAATATCACCAAATGCGTGCAGCGCTGCGGCCTGCAGATCGACGACCTGATCCTGTCGTCGCTGGCGTCGAGCACCGCGGTGCTGACCGGCGACGAGCGCGAGCTGGGCGTGGTGCTGGTCGATATCGGCGCTGGCACCACGGACCTGGCGGTGTTCGTGCAGGGCGCGATCTGCCACACCTCGAGCCTGCCGATCGCCGGCGACAAGGTCACCGAGGACATCGCGCATATGTTGCGCACGCCGACCCCGGAGGCCGAGCAGATCAAGGTCCGCTATGCCTGCGCGCTGGCGCAATTGGCGACCAGCGAGGAATCGATCCAGGTGCCGAGCGTCGGCGACCGGCCGCCGCGGCGGCTGCCGAGGCAGTCGCTGGCGCAGGCGGTGCAGGCCCGGTACGAGGAGATCTTCGAGATGGTGCAGGCCGAACTGCGGCGCAGCGGCTTCGAGCAGCACGTCCGCGCCGGGATGGTGCTCACCGGTGGCGCCGCGAAGATGGAAGGCGTGGTCGAGCTGGCCGAGGAGATGCTGCAGATGCCGGTGCGCGTGGGCATCCCGCAGCACGTCAGCGGCCTGGGCGAGGTGGTCGGCAACCCGGTGCACGCCAGCGGCGTGGGCCTGCTGCTGATGGGCAGCCAGATCGAACACCCGCGGCGTCCGGTGATCCCGAGCGGGCGCGCCGGTGACTTCTTCAAGAAATTGAAGGACTGGTACCGGGGGGAGTTCTGATGAACTCGCCGGGAATCGGGAATCGGGAATCGGGAATCGAAAAGGCGAGACACGAGTACGACGGGCAAAAGCGGAATAGACGAAGCGGCGAGGCAACGAATTGCAGTAACGCAACACGATAGATCACATAAACGCCGGCCCCTGGCGGCGGGTAAAGGGAGGAGGAACGAATGTTGTTCCGATTCCCGATTCCCGATTCCCCATTCCCGGCACTTACAAGAGGACACGGACATGGCGCATTTCGAACTGGTAGAGAAGATGGCCCCCAACGCGGTCATCAAGGTCATCGGCGTGGGTGGCGGCGGCGGCAACGCGGTCGCGCACATGGTCAACAGCAGCGTCGACGGGGTGGAGTTCATCACCGCCAACACCGACGCCCAGGCGATCAAGAACTGCGGTTCCAAGCTGCAGCTGCAGCTGGGCAGCAATGTCACCAAGGGGCTCGGCGCCGGTGCCAATCCCGAGGTCGGGCGCCAAGCGGCGCTGGAGGACCGCGAGATCATCATGGACGCGCTGCAGGGCGCGGACATGGTGTTCATCACTGCGGGCATGGGCGGCGGCACCGGCACCGGCGCCGCTCCAGTGGTCGCGCAGCTGGCCAAGGAAATGGGCATCCTCACCGTGGCAGTGGTCACCAAGCCGTTCCCGTTCGAGGGCCGTCGCCGCATGCAGGTGGCGCTCAAGGGCATCGAGGACCTGTCGCAGCACTGCGACTCGCTGATCACCATCCCCAACGAAAAACTCATTACCGTGCTCGGCCGCAACGCCACCATGATCCAGGCCTTCCGCGCCGCCAACGACGTGCTGCTCGGCGCCGTGCAGGGCATCGCCGACCTGATCGTGCGGCCAGGCCTGATCAACGTCGACTTCGCAGACGTCCGCACCGTCATGTCCGAGATGGGCCTGGCGATGATGGGCACCGGCAGCGCCCGCGGCGACGACCGCGCCCAGGCCGCCGCGGAATCGGCGATCCAGAACCCGTTGCTCGACGACGTCAACCTCGCCGGTGCCAACGGCATCCTGGTCAACATCACTGCCGGCGCGGACTTCACCATGGCCGAGTTCGACGAGGTCGGGCGCACAGTGGAGAACTTCGCCAGCGAGGACGCCACCATCGTCATCGGCACGGTGCTCGACCCGGACATGCAGGACGAGGTACGCGTCACCGTGGTCGCCACCGGGCTCAACCGCAGTGCAGCGCGGCAGGCCAGCCGCCCCGGTGAGTTCGCCCAGGACAGCCTGCGCAAGCCGCATGTGCAGCTGATCAGCACCCAGGGCAAGCGCGACGGCACCACCGGGATGCTGATCGACGACGGCCAGGACACGTTCTCGGCGGCGCCGAGCATCGCCTCGAGCCTGCGTGGCCGCAGCAGCGGCGGCAGCGAACCGGCACAGGCACCGGCGGCGGATTTCGGCAACGACAAGGACTACCTGGACATTCCTGCTTTCCTGCGCCGCCAGGCCGATTGAGCTGCCGTCCATGGCGCGACGATCAGGCTTCGGATGGCCCTGCCCGGCCATCCTTGGCCGGGCGCTCGTCGGCGCGCGAGGCAATGCCTCGCAAGCGCGCCGCCTCACCCTGCGTCGCCAGGCGGATTGATCCTCGCGTCGTCGTGATACGGCCAGGCGCGCGCCCGTTGCATCGGACGCGCGATGGTCGTGCGGGGCGCACAACGGCGCCCTGCTGTCCTCCTGCCATCGGCCGCGCCGGCCGGTGGCCTTTTCCGGACGCTCCGGTCGTCTCAGGCAGGGATCCGTGGCGGTCCCCAAGCTACGGGAATTGCCCCGCGCTTCCATTCAGGTTCAGCCTGCCGCGTGCTAACCTGCAGGCTGTTTGCAGGCCTTGCCCGACCGTGCTCCTTGCCGGCGGTCCGGCGCCAACGCCCCCCCCGCCCGAGTCCGCATGGTCCAGCAACGCACCCTCAAGAACGTGATCCGCGCCACCGGCGTCGGCCTGCACAGCGGCGAGAAGGTCTACCTCACCCTGCGCCCGGCCGGCGTCGACACCGGCATCGTGTTCCGCCGCATCGATCTCGAGCCCGTGGTCGAGATTCCCGCCGACGCCACGCTGGTCAGCGAGACTACCTTGTGCACCGGGCTGTCCCGCGCCGGCGCCAAGGTGCAGACCGTCGAGCACCTGATGTCGGCGCTCGCCGGGCTGGGCATCGACAACCTTCATGTCGACCTGTCCGCCGCCGAGGTGCCGATCATGGATGGGTCGTCGGGTCCGTTCGTGTTCCTGCTGCAGTCCGCCGGCATCGTCGAGCAGGCTGCGCCCAAGCGCTTCCTCCGCATCAAGCAAAGGGTGGAGGTGCGCGAGGACGACAAGGTGGCCTGGTTCGAGCCCCATGATGGCTTCCGGCTCGGCTTCACCGTCGCCTTCGACCACCCGGCCATCCCGGCGGCGCAGTCGCGCGCGGTGGTCGAGTTCTCCACTGCCACCTACGTGCAGGAGGTCAGCCGTGCGCGGACCTTCGGCTTCATGCGCGACCTCGAATACATGCGCGAGCGCAACCTGGGCCTCGGCGGATCGATGGACAACGCCATCGTCCTCGACGAGTTCCGCGTGCTCAACGACGACGGCCTGCGCTATGCCGACGAGTTCGTCCGCCACAAGATCCTCGACGCGGTCGGCGACCTCTACCTGGCCGGCCGCCCGATCATCGGCGCCTTCGAGGGCTACAAGTCGGGCCATGCGCTCAACAACAAGCTGGTCCGCGCGCTGCTGGCGGAGCCTGAAGCCTGGGAGGAGGTCACCTTCCCGGAGTCCGCCTCGGCCCCGCTTGCCTACGGCGCACCGCACCCGGCGTGAGTCCCCGGGGTTTGCGCAAGACCGGGTTTTCCGCAAGGTCAGACTCGGTAAGTCCCGCCTTTACAAAGGCATCCAACTGTCCACCGGACCGTGCTCACGAAAGTGAGAGCAGCGTGAATATTTAACGATTCTCTAACGTTCTGCTAACGGAATCGAAGCGACCTCTTAACCCCCCGGCGCCGGCCAGTCGTTAGGATGCTCCCTGCCTTCGGAATCCGGTCAGCCCATAACGGGAAGCGGACGCCGCAGCGGACAGGGTTTTCATCAGCGTTCCCACCAGCGCATCAGCTTGTGTCGCCGCCATCCCGCTCGTTCGGACTGCGCAGTGACGCCAAGGCGGACCGCAAGCCTTCGCTTGCGGCGGCCGACAGGGGCGTGGCAACGGATGCTGCCGGAGCGGATGGATACAGTGGCCGCGTGCTCGTCCTGACGACGATATCGGAGGCGTCCAGCCCGAGGGAGCGGGCGGCCTGGAGCAATTCAGGTGCGGCAAGCCGAAGTTTGGCGTGCCATAGCGGCGAATCGACCAGATACACCAGTCGACCGTCACGCAGATTCGCAAGCCGCGCGTGCGCGGCGAGTGAAGGCGGCAAGTGGGGACGCAGCAGGTGATCGAGGGCGTCGAGCCGCAGGGCGCGGCGGATCGGATCGCCCGCCACATCGGCCAGCAGCGCGTCAATCGCGTTGCGCGGTCCTCGCGGGAGCGGGGGCTTGGACTTGGAAGCAGACATCGGACTCATGACTCTACACAGCCTGAAGACCAGACACATGATCGGCCAGGCGCGCGCCCAGTGCGCGCGCCTCAAACACAACCTGATGACCACCGCCTCTCGCAGGCCGGCCGTCTCTGCGGCAGTGCTGTTGGTGGCAGGCCTCGCGGCCGGCAGCGGTTTGCAGGCGGCGCAGGTCGCGCAACTGCAGGCCCGTGCCGCGGGCCAGCAGGACCAACTCGAGCTGACCCGCCGCGAGGCCCAGCGCGAGGTCAATGCGCTCGCTGCCCGGTTGGGCGAACTGCAGGCGCAGGCCAATCGGCTCAATGCCCTCGGCGACCGGCTGACCCGCGTCGCCCGGCTCGGCGATGGCGAGTTCGACTTCAATACCCCGGTGGGCATCGGCGGCGCCGGCCCGGTGCAGGACATGGCCGCGCGTGAACTGCGCGCCGGCATGGGCGAGGTCCAGGCCGAGTTCAAGACCTCCGGCGACCAGTTGTCGGTGCTCGAGGCCCTGCTGTTCGACCGCGAGCTGGACCGTAATGCGACCCCGTCGCGCTACCCGGTGGCCAAGGGCTACATCACCTCCGGATTCGGCGGTCGTGCCGATCCGTTCGGCGGCGGCCGCCAGCACCACAACGGCATCGATTTCCACGCCCGCACCGGCGATCCCGTGCTTGCCGTGGCCGACGGCGTGGTCAGCTATTCCGGGGTGCGCGCCGGCTACGGCAACGTGGTCGAGGTCGATCATGGCAACGGCTATGTCACCCGCTATGCCCACAACTCGCGCAACGTGGTGAAGGTCGGCGACCTGGTGCGGATCGGCCAGCAGATCGCGCGCGCCGGCTCCACCGGGCGTTCCACCGCGCCGCACGTGCATTTCGAGGTCTGGGAGAACGGGCGCGTGGTCAATCCGCGCAAGTTCCTCGGCGACCAGGGCGTCAAGCGCGGCTGATCCGGCCCTCACCCCTGCCCCGCTCCGCGCCCCTGCCCATGCCAGCGGCATGGGCGCTCCGCCGCACGCGCGCCAATGGCGCGCAAGCGTGCGACTTCGCCCCGTAAACGGGAGAGGGGCTAAAGCCGGGCACCGCAGCATCCCTTCTCCCGCTTGCGGGAGACAAAACGGCAGGATTGCCGTTTTGTACAGCGCAGCTGCCCGCAGGGCGAGCGCCATGGATGGCGTGAGTAAACGTGGCCCGTTGGGCCGGATGAGTGTGCGCCGAAGGCGCAGGGCAGTGCCTTGGGAGCGCGTGGCTTCGGTCCGGCCCTGCGCGGCACAGCCGCTCCGGGCGTTCGCCAGAGCACGGGCGCTCAGCCACGCCCAAGGCGATGCCTTGGGAGCGCGTGTCTTCGCCCCCCACGCTACAATGCGCGTTGCCAAAAAAGGGCGCCCGGCGCCCTTTTTCATTGCGGCGCGGCGCGCACCGGCCGAGCCCTTCCCACCTGTTTCCCGGACCCGACATGCTCAATCGCCTGCTCACCAGCGTCTTCGGCAGCCGCAACGAACGCCTCGTCAACCAGTTCACCAAGGTCGTGGCCAAGGTCAATGCCCTGGAGTCGCAGATGCAGGCGCTGTCCGACGCCGAACTGCAGGCGAAAACCCCGGAGCTCAGGCAACGCGTCGCCGACGGCGAATCGCTCGACAAGATCCTGCACGAGGCCTTTGCCGTCTGCCGCGAAGCGTCCGTGCGCGTGCTGGGCATGCGCCACTACGACGTGCAGCTGGTCGGCGGCATGGTGCTGCACACCGGCCGGATCGCCGAGATGCGCACCGGCGAGGGCAAGACCCTGGTCACCACCCTGCCGGTCTACCTCAACGCGCTGGCCGGCAAGGGCGCGCACGTGGTCACGGTCAACGACTACCTCGCCCGCCGCGACGCCGCCTGGATGGGCAAGCTCTACACCTGGCTGGGCATGAGCGTCGGCGTGGTCTACCCGGGCATGGCCCACGGTGAAAAGCACGCCGCCTACGCCGCCGACATCACCTATGCCACCAACAACGAGATCGGCTTCGACTACCTGCGCGACAACATGGCGCTGGCCAAGGCGGACCGCTTTCAGCGCGGGCTGAACTTCGCGATTATCGACGAGGTCGACTCGATCCTGATCGACGAGGCGCGCACGCCGCTGATCATCTCCGGGCCGGCCGACGAGTCGCCGGAGCTGTACATCAAGGTCAACCGGATCGTGCCGCAGCTGACCCGGCAGGCCACCGAAGAAGGCGAGGGCGACTACTGGGTCGACGAGAAGGGCAAGCAGGTCCACCTGTCGGAGTCGGGCCAGGAGCACGCCGAGGACCTGCTGCGCAAGGCCGGCATCCTCACCGACGACAACGACGACCTTTACGCCTCGCACAACATCCACGTCGTCCACCACCTCAACGCCGGCCTGCGTGCGCACGGCATCTACCAGCGCGACGTCGATTACATCGTCCGCGACGGTGAGGTCATCATCGTCGACGAGTTCACCGGTCGCACCCTGACCGGCCGGCGCTGGTCCGACGGCCTGCACCAGGCGGTCGAGGCCAAGGAAGGCGTACCGGTGCAGCGCGAGAACCAGACGCTGGCCAGCATCACCTTCCAGAACCTGTTCCGCATGTACGGCAAGCTCGCCGGCATGACCGGCACCGCCGACACCGAGGCCTTCGAGTTCCAGAGCATCTACAGCCTGGAGGTGGTGGTCATCCCCACCAACATGCCGATGGTGCGCAAGGACAATCCCGATGCGGTGTTCCTCAACCGCGCCGGCAAGTACCGCGCCGTGGTCGCCGAGATCAAGGACTGCCATGAGCGCGGCCAGCCGGTGCTGGTCGGCACCACCTCGATCGAGGTCTCCGAACTGCTGTCCAACCAGTTGCGCGAGGAAGGCATCGCCCACGAGGTGCTCAACGCCAAGCAGCACGAGCGCGAGGCGCAGATCGTCGCCCAGGCCGGACGTCCCAAGGCGATCACCATCGCCACCAACATGGCCGGGCGCGGCACCGACATCGTGCTCGGCGGCTCGCTGGAGGCGGAGATCGCCGCGCTGGAAGCCGAGCAGGGCGGAGAACTCGATGCCGCCACCAAGGCGAAGCTCAAGACCGACTGGCAGCCGCGTCACGACGTCGTCAAGGCCACCGGCGGCCTGCACATCGTCGGTACCGAGCGCCACGAGTCGCGGCGCATCGACAACCAGCTGCGCGGCCGCTCCGGCCGTCAGGGCGACCCGGGGTCGTCGCGCTTTTATTTGTCGCTGGAGGACAACCTGATGCGCATCTTCGCCGCCGACTGGGTGCAGAAGGTGATGGCGCGGATGGGGCTGCAGGAGGACGACATCATCGAGAGCCCGCTGGTCAGCAAGCAGATCGCCAACGCCCAGCGCAAGGTCGAGGCCCACAACTTCGACATCCGCAAGAACCTGCTCGACTTCGACGACGTCAACAACGACCAGCGCAAGGTCATCTACTCGCAGCGCGACGAGCTGCTCGAGGCCGAGAGCGTGCACGACAACATCGAGGGCATCCGCGGCGACGTGGTGGCCGGGATCGTCGAGCGCTTCGTGCCGCCGGAGTCGATCGACGACCAGTGGGACCTGCCCGGCCTGGAGGCGACCCTGGAGCAGGAGTTCGGCCAACGCGTGGCGCTGGTGGACCTGGTGCGCGAGCAGAAGGAGCTCGATGCCGAGGGCATCGCGCAGCATGTGCAGGAGATGCTCGACAGGGTGTTTGCGGAGAAGGAAGCCCAGGTCGGGCCCGAGACCATGCGCATGCTCGAGAAGCACATCATGCTCAACGTCCTCGACGACAACTGGAAGCAGCACCTCGGGCGCATGGACTACCTGCGCCAGGGCATCCACCTGCGCGGCTACGCGCAGAAGCAGCCCAAGCAGGAATACAAGAAGGAGGCCTTCGCGCTGTTCTCGGAGATGCTGGACAAGGTCAAGACCGAGGTCATCACCCTGCTGGCGCGGGTGCGGATCCGCAGCGAGGCCGAGGTCGCCGCGCTGGAGGCCGAGGAGCGCCGCCAGGCCGAGGCCCAGCTCAGCCAGGCGCAGTTCCGCCACGCCGACGTCGGCGGCTACGGCGCCGACGAGGAAGCCGCCGCGGTGGTCTCCCCCGGCGGCCAGGGCTTCCGCCAGTCCGTGCGCACCCTGCCCAAGGTCGGCCGCAACGAACCCTGCCCTTGCGGCAGCGGCAAGAAGTACAAGCACTGCCATGGGCAGTTGAGTTGACGCCGGATCCGCACCCTCACCCCAACCCCCGCTCCGTGTCCCGGCCCGCGCCAGCGGCGCAGGCGTACAGGCGCAAGCGCGCCCATGGCGCGCGAGCCTTGCGCCGTCACCCCGCAAGCGGGAGAGGGGCTACACACGTGCAGGCGCAGCAACACTGCCCGCGATATCCCTTCTCCCGCATGCGGGAGAAGCTGGCCCGAAGGGCCGGATGAGGGAACGCTCGCCACAGCATCCCTTCTGCCGCGTGCGGGAGAAGAGTGGCCCAAAGGGCCGGATGAGGGCAGGCTACGTTGCCACAAGCCTGTCGGTCCCCGCGCTGCCTCCCACGCATGTCCCACACCCTTCCCGACCCGCCCGTGCACGTCGTTGCCGCCGCCATCACCGACCCACGTGGCCGGATCCTGCTGGCGCGGCGCACCGCTGGGCGCGAGCTTGCCGGGCTGTGGGAATTTCCTGGCGGCAAGGTCGAGCCGGGCGAAACCCCGAAGGCCGCGCTGCGGCGTGAATTGCATGAGGAACTGGGCATCGTGGTCGAGGTCGGCCCTGCGCTGATCGCCGTGCCGCATGCCTACCCGCACAGGCGCCTGTACCTTGACGTGCGCCATGTCACCAACTGGCGGGGCACGCCGAAAGGGCGTGAGGGCCAGGCCTTGGCCTGGGTGGCGCCCGACAAGCTGCAGCGTTACGCCATGCCGCCGGCCGACCGCCCGGTGGTCGCTGCGTTGCAGCAACCCGACCACTATCTGGTGACGCCGGACCTGGTGCCCGACGGCGGCGATGCCACCGAGCGCGGTTGGCTGCAGGCGCTGGAGCGCGCGCTCGCAAGCGGCATCCGTCGCGTGCAGCTACGCACGCCAGCCCTCGACCCCGCGCGCCGCCACGCGCTGCTGGCGCAGGCCATGTCGCGGTGCCGCCAGGCCGGTGCCGAGGGGCTGGTCAATGGGGACATGGCGCTCGCCCACACGCTCGGCGCCGGCCTGC
>JALZMP010000128.1 GCA_030858145.1 Pseudomonadota bacterium | reverse complement strand
CGCGCACTTGGTGTGAAGCTGCACGCTGCAGCGGTCTGACCGCCCGGATACGGTCGCTTGCCTGCCATGTCCTGGCTCCATGCCGGGGAGGGCTCAGGCTAGGACGACGGTCACGCTGTGGTGATCGGAGGGGTGCCGACTGCAGGGTAGGAAAACTCCCCGCCTGGCCCCATCTCCTCCCCGGGCCAGGTGCGCTTCGGCGCCGCCTTCCAGCTGGTCGCCCCCTACGCACCGGCCGGCGACCAGCCGCAGGCGATCGCGAAACTGATCGACGGCTTCGAGAGCGGCGTGGCGCGGCAGACCCTGCTCGGCGTCACCGGCTCCGGCAAGACCTACACCATCGCCAACGTCATCCAGGCGGTACAGAAGCCGACCCTGGTGATGGCGCCCAACAAGACCCTGGCGGCGCAGCTCTACGGCGAGTTCAAGGCGTTTTTCCCGCGCAACGCGGTCGAGTACTTCGTCAGCTATTACGACTACCTGACTGCGGGTCTGAATGCGCGGGCGATCCCTGGTCTCAAGCCAGCTGCCTAGCGGCGTCCGCTTGCACCAGTGTATCCCGTAGGATACAGTCCGCGCGTGGAAGTCAAGCGCACACCGGAATTCAGGGAATGGATGGATGGTCTGTGCGACGTGGCAGGCCGCGCGAGAGTTCAGGCCCGCATCGAACGGCTGGCGGCGGGCAACCCGGGCGATCACCGCAATCTTGAAGGTGGCGTTTCCGAAATTCGGGTCGATGTCGGCCCAGGTTACCGCGTGTACTACACCCGGCGGGGCGACGTGCTGATCATCCTCCTGATCGGCGGCGATAAATCGACCCAGCAGAAGGACATTCGCAAGGCGCAAGCGCTGGCGGCGAATCTTTGACCACTCACCTCTCAGCCCTCACTCTGAATTCATCGTCTGGCGC
The DNA here is from genome assembly GCA_030858145.1 of Pseudomonadota bacterium. GTDB lineage: Bacteria > Pseudomonadota > Gammaproteobacteria > Xanthomonadales > Xanthomonadaceae > Luteimonas. Next base: position 7,370 of record JALZMP010000128.1, on the reverse strand, counting down.
AGGAGTGCCATCATGACCAAGAAAAAAACCACGATCGAACCCTACGACGTCGCCGAATACCTTCGTACCCCGGAGGAGATGGCCGCGTACCTCGACGCCTGCATCGAAGAAAGCGAAGGCGACGCCGCATTCATCGCAAAGGCACTGGGCGACATTGCACGGGCGCAGGGCATGAGCAAGGTTGCGCGCGATGCAGGCGTTTCCCGCGAGAGCCTTTACAAGGCGCTGTCGGGTGACCGCAGCCCTGATTTCTCCACCGTACTCAAGGTGACGCGCGCACTTGGTGTGAAGCTGCACGCTGCAGCGGTCTGACCGCCCGGATACGGTCGCTTGCCTGCCATGTCCTGGCTCCATGCCGGGGAGGGCTCAGGCTAGGACGAAGGTCACGCTGTGGTGATCGGAGGGGTGCCGACTGCAGGGTAGGAAAACTCCCCGCCTGGCCCCATCTCCTCCCCGGGCCAGGTGCGCTTCGGCGCCGTCTGCCGACAAGGCCTGCGACCTGCCGACCTGGCGCGCCTTCCGCTGCGTCACATGAGGGATCCGCCACGGTCGAGGATCCGCCTCGGGCAGGCCCGACGCCGATAGACTTCCTGATTGCCAACACGGGACACCATGAACGACCTCGCCAAATCCGCCCCCATGGACAGTCCGTTCCAGCTGGTCGCCCCCTACGCACCGGCCGGCGACCAGCCGCAGGCGATCGCGAAGCTGATCGACGGTTTCGAGAGCGGCGTGGCGCGGCAGACCCTGCTCGGCGTCACCGGATCCGGCAAGACCTACACCATCGCCAACGTCATCCAGGCGGTACAGAAGCCGACCCTGGTGATGGCGCCAAACAAGACCCTGGCGGCGCAGCTCTACGGCGAGTTCAAGGCGTTTTTCCCGCGCAACGCGGTCGAGTACTTCGTCAGCTACTACGACTACTATCAGCCCGAGGCCTACATCCCCTCGTCGGATACCTTCATCGACAAGGACAGCTCGATCAACGAGCACATCGAGCAGATGCGGCTGTCGGCGACCAAGGCGCTGCTGGAGCGGCGCGACGCGATCATCGTCTGCTCGGTGTCGGCGATCTACGGCCTCGGCGACCCCAACGAATACTTCCGCATGGTGCTGCACATGGTCCGCGGCGAGCGCATCGACCAGCGCGAGCTGATTCGCCGCCTGACCGAGATGCAGTACAGCCGCAACGACACCGAGCTGCGCCGCGGCACCTACCGGGTGCGCGGCGAGGTGATCGACGTGCACCCGGCGGAATCCGATTCCGAGGCGCTGCGGATGGAGCTGTTCGACGGCGAGATCGAGAAGCTGACCCTGTTCGATCCGCTGACCGGCGAAACACTGCGCACGCTGCCGCGCTACACGATCTACCCCAAATCCCACTACGTGACCACGCGGCGCACCGTGCTCGAGGCGATCAACGCGATCAAGGCCGAATTGCCGCCGCGGCTGCAGACCTTCTACGCACAGAACAAGCTGATCGAGGCGCAGCGGCTGCAGCAGCGCACCCAGTTCGACCTGGAGATGATGGCCGAGGTCGGCTACTGCAACGGCATCGAGAACTACTCGCGGCACCTCACCGGGCGCATGGCCGGAGAGGCGCCGCCGTGCCTGTTCGACTACCTGCCGCCCGACGCGCTGCTGGTGGTGGACGAGTCGCACGTGACCGTGCCGCAGATCGGCGCCATGTACAAGGGCGACCGCTCGCGCAAGGAAACCCTGGTGGAGTTCGGCTTCCGGCTGCCGTCGGCGCTGGACAACCGGCCGCTGCGCTTCGAGGAATGGGAACTGCGCTCGCCGCGCACCATCTTCGTCTCCGCCACGCCGCGGGAGTACGAGCGCCAGAAGTCCGAAGGACAAGTGGTCGAACTGGTGGTGCGGCCGACCGGTCTGGTCGACCCCGAGGTCGAGATCCGCCCGGTCGCGACCCAGGTCGACGACCTGCTCGGCGAGATCCACCTGCGCGTGGCAATGGGCGACCGGGTGCTGGTCACCACCCTGACCAAGCGCATGGCCGAGAACCTCACCGAGTACCTGGCCGAACACGACGTGCGCGTGCGCTACCTGCATTCCGACGTGGAAACCGTGGAGCGGGTGGAGATCATTCGGGATCTACGGCTGGGCAAGTTCGACGTGCTGGTCGGCATCAACCTGCTGCGCGAGGGCCTGGACATGCCGGAGGTGTCGCTGGTGGCGATCCTCGACGCCGACAAGGAGGGCTTCCTGCGCTCGGCGGGGTCGCTGATCCAGACCATCGGCCGCGCCGCGCGCAACCTGCGCGGCAAGGCGATCCTGTATGCCGATAGCGTGACGCGATCGATGCAGGCAGCGCTGGACGAGACCGACCGCCGGCGGGCGAAGCAGGTCGAGTACAACCTCGAGCACGGCATCACTCCGCAGTCGGTGGCGCGCACGATGGTCGACATCTTCGAGGGCGCGCGCGCCGAGCCGTCGCTGGTCAAGGCGGGCCGCGGCAAGGGTCGCAAGGTCGCCGAGCCGGCCGAGGACTACGCTGCCCTCGACCCGAAGCAGTTCGCCGCCCGGCTCAAGGCGCTGGAGCAGCAGATGTACCAGCACGCCCGCGACCTGGAGTTCGAGGATGCCGCCCGCATCCGCGACCAGATCCGCCTGCTCAAGGAGGCGGCGCTGGTCTCCTGAGCGCAGGGATGCCGGCCTGCCCGCCAGTTGCCGGCGCCGCGGGCAGGCGCTGCCGACCGGGAAATGCCGGGACGCTGCGCGCGCTGCGCGAGGTACCACGCCGGCTTCACCGCCACGGTGCCATGGTGGTCGCCCACACAACGGAGCACCCCCATGGGACTGTTCGATTTCGTCAGGAATGCAGGCGCGAAGATCTTCGGCAAGGACGAGGACAAGCGCGATGTCACCAAGCCGCTCAGCAGCCACCTGCGCGAGCACGGCATCGATCCCACCGGCCTCACCTTCAAGTTCGAGGGCGACGGCACGGTGGTGATGAGCGGCACCGTCAAGGATCAGGAGACGCGCGAGAAGGCGGTGCTGATCGTCGGCAACGTCGATAGCGTGGCGCGGGTGGACGACCAGTTGCGGATCGCCCAGGCAGGCGCGGATTTCAGCCGGGTCAGCAGCTCCGCGAGCAGTGGAGGCGGTGCGGCCGGCACGGGGACCACGGTCGCGCACGGGTCGCCGGGCAGCCAGACCGGCTGGTCGTCGCGCACCTACACGGTGAAATCCGGCGACACCCTGTCGAAGATTTCCAAGGAGATGTACGGCGACGCCAACCAGTACGACCGCATCTTCGAGGCCAATAAGCCGATGCTCAAGGACCCCGACAAGATCTACCCGGGGCAGGTGCTGCGCATCCCGCAGGCCTGATTCTCCAACGTCCTGCCTCCCCCCAGAGGTGCGCAAGACCCGCTCCCACGGGGGCACGGCGAGTTGTCCGGGGCGGGGGCGCTGGGCTACACTTCGCGACCCTCGCCGGCGTGGCCGGTGGGGCGATGGGCGGTTAGCTCAGTGGTAGAGCACTACCTTGACATGGTAGGGGTCGGGGGTTCGAAACCCTCACCGCCCACCACGCGCTGCGTGGTCGATGCAATCGAATGTCAATGCAATCAATTGATGAGGTGGCCCGCGGCAACGCCGGCCGAGCGTGCGACATGAGGACTACCAGCACACGACGCTAGCACTGCCCGAGGCCCCCGCATCCCGACAGCGCCCTCGTGGCGCTTTTTTGTTGCTTGATTGGTGATTGGTGATTGGTGATTCGAGACAGCTCAATCGCTTTTGCCAATCCCGAATCCCGAATCTCCAATCCCCAATCCCGGCGTTCAAATGATCACCATCACCCTCCCCGACGGCAGCCGCCGCGAGTTCGAAGCCCCCGTCACCGTCATCGACGTGGCCGCCGCGATCGGCCCGGGGCTGGCCAAGGCGACCGTGGCCGGCGAGGTCGACGGCCGGCTGGTCGACGCCAGCGATGTCGTCGACCGTGACGCGACCCTGCGCATCCTCACCCCGAAGGACCCGGAAGGGGTCGAGATCATCCGCCACTCCGCCGCGCACCTGGTCGGCCACGCCGTGAAGCAGCTGTATCCCGAGGCCAGGATGGTGATCGGGCCGGTGATCGAGGACGGCTTCTACTACGACATCTGGCACCCGCGTTCGTTCACGCCCGAGGACCTGGCGGCCATCGAACAGCGCATGGTCGAGCTGATCGACACCGAGTACGACGTGGTCAAGAAGATGACCCCGCGCGCCGAGGTGATCGAGACCTTCAAGGCCCGCGGTGAGGACTACAAGATACGCCTGGTCGCCGACATGGACGACGACGTCACCCAGATGGGCCTGTACCACCACCAGGAATACGTGGACATGTGCCGCGGCCCGCACGTGCCCAACACGCGCTTCCTGAAGGCCTTCAAGCTGACTCGCATCTCCGGCGCCTACTGGCGCGGCGACTCGAAGAACGAGCAGCTGCAGCGCATCTACGGCACGGCGTGGGCGGACAGGAAGCAGCTCGCGGCCTACGTGCAGCGGATCGAGGAGGCGGAAAAGCGCGACCACCGCCGCATTGGCAAGGCCCAGGGCCTGTTCCACCTGCAGGAGGAGGCGCCCGGCCTGGTGTTCTGGCACCCGAAAGGCTGGGCGATCTGGCAGGCGGTCGAGCAGTACATGCGCGGCGTCTACCGCGACAGCGGCTACGGCGAGGTGCGCTCCCCGCAGATTCTCGACGTCGAGTTGTGGAAGCGCTCCGGCCACTGGGACAACTACAAGGACCACATGTTCTTCACCGAGTCAGAGAAGCGCACCTACGCGGTGAAGCCGATGAACTGCCCGGGGCACGTCCAGGTCTTCAACCAGGGACTGCACAGCTACCGCGACCTGCCGATCCGCTACGGCGAGTTCGGCGCCTGCACTCGCAACGAGCCCTCCGGCGCCTTGCACGGCATCCTGCGCGTGCGCGGATTCACCCAGGACGATGGCCACATCTTCTGTACCGAGGCCCAGGTCGAGGCCGAGGTCACCGCCTTCCATGCACAGGCGATGCGGGTCTATGCCGACTTCGGCTTCGCCGACGTGCAGATCAAGCTGGCCCTGCGCCCCGAGCCGCGGCTGGGCGATGACGCCACCTGGGACAAGGCCGAGGCGGCCCTGCGCGCCGCCCTGCGCGCCGCCGGGGTGGAGTGGGAGGAGCTGCCGGGGGAGGGCGCCTTCTATGGCCCCAAGGTCGAGTACCACCTCAAGGACGCCATCGGCCGCACCTGGCAGCTGGGCACCATGCAGGTCGACTTCATGATCCCGGGGCGGCTGGGCGCGGAATACGTCGACGAGCACAGCCAGAAGCGGACCCCGGTGATGCTGCACCGGGCCATCGTCGGCTCGATGGAGCGCTTCATCGGCATCCTGCTCGAGCACCATGCCGGGTCGCTTCCAGCCTGGCTGGCACCGGTCCAGGCGGTGGTGATGAACATCACCGATGCCCAGGCGGGCCATGTCGAGGCGGTGCGGAAAACCCTTGCAAATCAAGGCTTCCGGGTAGAGGCGGATTTGCGCAACGAGAAGATCGGCTATAAGATCCGCGAGCACACGCTGCAGCGCGTGCCGTACCTGCTGGTGGCGGGGGACCGCGAGCGCGAGGACGGGACCGTCGCCGTGCGCATGCGCTCCGGGGAAGATCTGGGGACGATGTCGGTGGCGGACTTCGCCGCGCGCCTGCGCAGCGCGGATGTAGGGGCGTAACCTATGCAATTCGGCCTGCCCATGCGGGCAGGTTTTTGGCCCGGACGCGTGGCGTCCGGCCCGAGTCACCCAGGAGATCGACACAATCACTACCCCTGACAAGCAGAATCGCAGGAACCAGGACATCCGCGTACCGAATGTCCGTGTCATCGGCGCAGACGGAGAAATGGTCGGCGTGCTCTCGCGCGAGGCGGCCCTGGAGATGGCCGAGGAGGCCGCGATGGACCTCGTCGAGATCCAGCCCAACGCCGATCCGCCGGTGTGCCGGATCATGGACTTCGGCAAGTTCAAGTTCGAGGCCCAGAAAAAGGCCAACGCCGCCAAGAAGAAGCAGAAGCAGGTCGGGATCAAGGAAGTCAAGTTCCGGCCGGTGACCGACGACGGCGACTACCAGATCAAGCTGCGCAAGATGCGCGAGTTCCTGGCGGAAGGCGACAAGATCAAGGTCAACATCCGCTTCCGCGGGCGCGAGATGAGCCACCAGGAACTCGGTCGCGAGATGGCCGCGCGGATCGAGGCCGACCTCGGCGAGGAGATCGTGGTCGAGTCCCGGCCGCGCCTGGAGGGCCGGCAGATGGTGATGATGCTCGCCCCCAAGAAGAAAACCTGATCGGCCGCAGGCCGATCGCAAACCGTTCCCCTCTCCCGCTTGCGGGGTGAAGCGGCGCGTTTCGCGGACCACAGGTCCGCGCGCCGCTGAACGCAGAGCGTGTGTCGCGAGACCGAGGCGCGGAGCAGGGTAAAGGGTGAGGGAGCTTACAGGCGCTGAAAGAAATGACTTGTGGGAGCGGCCATGGCCGCGATGGACCGACGGCAAAGCCCTTTCGCGGCCATGGCCGCTCCCACAGGGCGGAACTCACTGATTCGCAAGGACAACATTGCAAGCCCGCCGGTCAGCCCGCATAATGATCGGCCGGGTGACCCGGGATGTGTGTGTGTGACCCAGGACCTCTCGTCGATCCTTTCAGGATCAACGACTTACAGCAGGCAAGGGCAGGACGGAAAGCGTGGCCACTGCATCCGCAGGCGCCGCCGCCCAGGCCAGTGATCGATTTCGCAAGGACACTCCAATGCCCAAGATCAAGACCCATCGGGGCGCGGCCAAGCGCTTCCGGAAGACTGCTTCCGGCAAGTACAAGTGCGGCCACGCCAATCGCAGCCACATCCTCACCAAGAAGACGACCAAGCGCAAGCGCAACCTGCGGCAGACGAACCACGTCGACCCGTCGGATGCCGGCCGCCTGGACCGTATGCTTCCCTACCTGTGAGGAGATAAGACATGGCACGAGTCAAACGTGGTGTACAGGCGCGCCGCCGCCACAAGAAAGTACTGAAGCAGGCCAAGGGCTATTACCACGCCCGCCGCAAGGTCTTCCGCGTCGCCAATCAGGCGGTGACCAAGGCGCTGCAGTACGCCTACATCGGCCGCAAGCAGAAGAAGCGCAACTTCCGCTCGCTGTGGATCACCCGGATCAATGCCGCCGCCCGCAGCCACGGCATGAGCTACAGCCGCTTTATCAACGGCCTGATGAAGGCCGGCATCACCCTGGACCGCAAGGTGCTGGCCGACATCGCCGTGCACGACGCGCAGGGCTTTGCCGCGCTGGCGGACAAAGCCAAGGGCGCGCTCGCGGCGTAAGTTTGTCCTGTGG
>JALZMP010000134.1 GCA_030858145.1 Pseudomonadota bacterium | reverse complement strand
ATCGCCGCCATGGCGGCTCCCACAGGCAGGCGGTTATACGCATGGGGAAGGGCGCAAGTCCTTCCCCATGTTCGTTTTGGGTTCCGCTCGTCATTCCCGCGCAAGCGGGGTTTCCAACGACCGAGTGGCTGGTCGTCCATGCCACGGGCATCCGGGCATGGGTCCCCGCTTCCGCTGGGATGACGATGCCTGGGGGTGAGTCTGCGAATGAGCGATATCGATCAACTCGGCAAGCAGGCGCTGGCGGATATCGCCGCTGCGGACGCACCCGATGCGCTCGAGGCGCTGCGCGTGTCCCTGCTCGGCAAGCACGGCAGCATCACTGCGCAACTCAAGGCGCTGGGCACGCTGTCGCCCGAGCAGCGCAAGGCCGCCGGCGAGGCGATCAACCGCGCCCGTGACGCCATTGGGGCGGCACTCTCGGCGCGCAAGGCAGTGCTCGACGACGCGGCGTTGCAGGCGCGCCTGGCGACCGAGGCCATCGATGTCACCCTGCCGGGCCGCGATGCGGGCCGCGGCGGCCTGCACCCGGTCAGCCGCACCATGGAGCGGATCGCGGAGATCTTCGGCCGCCTCGGTTATACCCAGGCCGACGGCCCGGAGATCGAGGACGACTGGCACAACTTCGAGGCGCTGAACTTCCCGCCGCACCACCCGGCGCGGGCGATGCACGACACCTTCTACATCGACGGCGAGACCGAAGAAACCGTCGCGCCCGTTGCGCCCGTTGCGCCCGCCGCCCGCCGCCTGCTGCGCACGCATACCTCCGGGGTGCAGGTGCGCTACATGCGCGAGCATGCGCCGCCACTGCGGATGATCGCGCTGGGCAAGGTCTACCGCTCCGACTCCGACCAGACCCACACGCCCATGTTCCACCAGTGCGAGGGCCTGTTGGTCGACGAGCAGGCGAGCTTCGCCGACCTCAAGGGCACGCTGGCCGCGTTCGTGCGCGCGTTCTTCGAGCGCGATTTCGAGATGCGCTTCCGGCCGAGCTACTTCCCCTTCACCGAGCCGTCGGCCGAGGTCGACATCGCCTGGCAGCAGCCCGACGGCTCCTCGCGCTGGCTGGAGGTGCTGGGCTGCGGCATGGTCCACCCGAGCGTGCTGCGCAATGTCGGCATCGATCCCGAGCGCCATACCGGTTTCGCCTTCGGCATGGGCGTTGAGCGGCTGGCGATGCTGCGTTACGGCGTGGACGACCTGCGCAGCTTCTTCGACAACGACGTGCGCTTCCTCAGGCAATTTGCCTGAGGCGAGAATCGGGAATGGGAAATCGGGAATGGTCATGACAACAGCCTTGGTCCGGATGCCCTCCGCTTTTCCGATTCTCCATTCCCGATTCTCCATTCCCGGAATTTCAGAATGAAATTCAGCGAAAACTGGCTCCGGCAACACGTGCACACCGACGCGACCCGCGAACAGCTGGCCGCGACGCTGACCGCGATCGGGCTGGAGGTCGAGGCGCTGACGCCGCTGGGCGAGGGGCTCGACGGCGTCGTGGTCGCGCGCATCGTCTCGTGCAGCCCGCACCCACAGGCCGACAGGCTGCAGGTCTGCATGGTGGATGCCGGACGGGAGGCGCCGCTGCAGGTTGTCTGCGGCGCCCCCAATGCGCGCCCGGGGCTGCGTGCGCCGCTGGCCCTGGTCGGGGCGCAGGTGGGGGCGCTGCGGATCGAGGCGGCGACCCTGCGCGGCGTCGAGTCCAGCGGGATGCTGTGCTCGGCGAAGGAACTCGGCCTCGACGACGACGCCTCGGGCCTGCTCGAACTGCCCGACGACGCGCCCGTGGGCACGCCGCTGGCCGCCTGTCTCGGCCTGCCCGATGCCAGCATCGAACTCAAGCTCACGCCCAATCGTGCCGACTGCTTCAGCGTGCGCGGCATCGCCTTCGATGTCGCCGCCGCCTGCGGCAGCACCGTGCACGATCCGGTGACGACGCCGATGCCGGCGCTCGACGACGCGCGCATGGAGATCGCACTGCAGGCCGGTGCCGATGCGCCGCGCTATGTCGGCCGCGTGCTGCGCGAGATCGATGCCGGCAGGCCGACGCCGCTGTGGATGGCCGAGCGTCTGCGCCGCAGTGGCATCCGCCCGGTGTCGCTGCTGGTCGACGTGACCCAGTACGTGATGCTCGCGCTCGGGCAGCCGATGCATGCCTTCGACCGCGACCTGCTGCAGGGCCCGATCGGCGTGCGCCGCGCCCGCAACGGCGAGCGGTTGACGCTACTGGACGGGCGCGAGGTTGGCGTCGACGAGACATTCCTGGTGGTCACCGATGCCGATCGCGCCGTGGCGCTGGCCGGTCTGATGGGCGGCCACGACACCCGGGTGACCGCGGCGACCCGCAACGTGTTCCTGGAGGCCGCGCACTTCGCGCCGGCGGCGATCCTCGGACGCGGCCGCAGCCTCGGGCTGCATACCGAGGCCGGGCATCGCTTCGAGCGCGGTGTGGATCCGGAACTGCCGCGGATCGCGATCGAAACCGCCACCCGGCTGCTGGTGGAGATCGCGGGCGGCTCGCCGGGGCCCGTGGTCGAGGCGGTATTGCCGGAACACCTGCCGCAGCAGGGTGCCATCGTGCTGCGTCGCGCGCGGCTGGCGCGGGTGCTCGGGCTGGCGATCGCTGACGCCGAGGTCGAACGCATCCTGCGTGCGCTGGGGCTCGCGGTCGCCAGCGACGCAGCAGGCTGGCGGGTGACAGCGCCCGCGCGCCGCTTCGATCTGGGGCTGGAGGAGGACCTGATCGAGGAGGTCGCGCGCATCCACGGCTACGATGCCATTCCCGCCCGCCTGCCTGCAGGCGGGACGCGGCTGGAGACCCCCGCCGAAAGCGAGCTGCCCGAGTCCGACCTGCGCCGGCACCTGGCCGCGCGCAGCTATCAGGAGGCGATCAACTACGCCTTCGTCGATGCGGCCCTGCTGCGCACCTGGCAGGCAGACGAGGCGGCGGTGCCGCTGGCCAACCCGCTCAGCGGCGAGCTGGGGACGATGCGCACGCTGTTGCTGCCGGCCCTTGTCGATGCCCTGGCACGCAATGTGGCGCGGCAGCAGACGCGGGTGCGGCTGTTCGAACTGGGCAAGGTGTTTGCAGGCCAGGACCCCCGAACAACCATTGCAACCACTGCAACGGCAGCCACAGCAGCTGCGACGGATTCCGCGCCGCTGGAGACCGCGCGCATCGCGGCGGTCGCTGTCGGCGATGCGCGCGACGAGCATTGGAATGACGTGGCACGACCCGTCGACTTCCACGACCTCAAGGGCGATCTCGACAGCCTGGCCTCGCTCGCGGGCATCGCGCTGGCGTATCGACCGTCGACCGCGGCCTGGGGGCACCCGGGGCGTTCGGCGGATGTGTATCGCGACGATGTCCGAATCGGCTGGATCGGCGAATTGCACCCGCGCCTGCTGCGCAGCCTTGGCATCGACCAGCGCGTGGTCGCGCTGGAAGTCGACCTGGTGCCGTTGCAACGCCGCGCGGTGCCGCGCCTGCTGGCGCTGTCCAGGTTCCCGTCCGTCCGCCGGGACCTCGCGTTCGTCGTCTCGGAAGCGGTGCCGTGGGCGGCGCTGTCCGAGACTGTGCAGCGGGCGGCAGGCCCGGCCCTGCGCGACCTCCGGCTGTTCGACCGCTACCTCGGCAAGGGGGTCGAAAGCGGATGCAAGAGTCTGGCCATGGGCTTGATTCTGCAGGACGATTCACGCACTCTGACCGACCGCGACGTGGATGCGGTGGTGGCCCGGGTCATCGCCGCGCTGCAAGGGGAACACGGCGCGAGGATGCGCGACTGATGGGCGTGTGGCGGATGCGGCACAGGGGGAAGACATGGCATTGACCAAGGCGGAGATGGCCGAGCGCCTGTACGAGGAAGTGGGGCTGAACAAGCGCGAGGCGAAGGAGTTCGTCGACGCCTTCTTCGACACCTTGCGCGGCGCGCTGCAACAGGGCCGTCAGGTCAAGCTGTCGGGATTCGGCAACTTCGACCTGCGGCGCAAGAACCAGCGGCCCGGGCGCAACCCCAAGACCGGCGAGGAGATCCCGATCTCCGCGCGCACCGTGGTCACCTTCCGCCCCGGGCAGAAGCTCAGGGAGCGGGTCGAGGCCTATGCAGGCGGCGCAGGGACGGGCCACGGGCATGCTTGACCCCGGCAGCAACCGCGAACTGCCGCCGATCCCGGCGAAACGCTACTTCACCATCGGCGAGGTCAGCGAACTGTGCGACGTAAAGCCGCACGTGCTGCGCTACTGGGAGACAGAGTTTCCCAGCCTCAATCCGGTCAAGCGCCGCGGCAACCGCCGCTATTACCAGCGCCACGACGTGCTGATGGTGCGCCAGATCCGCGGCCTGCTCTACGAGCAGGGCTACACCATCGGCGGCGCCCGCCTGCGCCTGGAGGGCGATGGCGCCAAGCAGGAATCGGCGCTGAGTTCGCAGATCGTGAAGCAAGTGCGGATGGAGCTGGAAGAGGTCCTGCAGCTGCTGCGGCGCTGAGGACGTAACCCGCTTTCGTTCGTAATCCGTAGGAGCGCCCCATGGGCGCGATTGGCTTGAACGTCAAAGCATCGCGCCCATGGGGCGCTCCTACG
>JALZMP010000094.1 GCA_030858145.1 Pseudomonadota bacterium | reverse complement strand
AGATTGAGCAGCGCCTGGAATGTACGGCTGTGCCACTAGCGCTGCGCGTTGCTGCGTAAGTGACGATCCCTACAGTGGGTGAGAGCAGATTGACCGCCAGGTGCTCAGCATGAAACGACACGCCACTCTCTGAAGGAAGGCGAGCAAGCACCTCGTTCTTTCCGAAGGTCCTGCCGCTTGCTCCGACCTCTGTAAAGTCGTCAGCGATTAACCGATCCAGAAGCGTTGTGTCGGATCGGCCTGAAGGATCTAGTAAAGCCAGCTCTAGCTGCTCCAACAGTTTGTGGTGATCTGTCATTGCCACCTAACGCCTGAATTAAGCCGACTTGCGAAGCAAGTTCGGCTTGAATGAATTGTTAGGCGCCGGCCCCAATAGCAACCACGCCGAAGATCGCGCCATTAATAGTAGCGTGCGGAAGGGCGGCTGCCCAGAATGCGTGCGCTACCGATTTGCCCTGCCACGCGAGTGCGGCGCAGGAGAACACGAAGAAGCTCCAGACGGTACCGAAGAACCACATGGGGAAAAGTAGTGCATGGAGGCAACCCCAAGTCAGAGCAGCAACTAACGCAGCCGCGGCAGGTGAGAGGCCCGCGCGACGCAAGAGGCGGAGCATGACTAGAAGTAGTGCGGTCTCCGCGACGGGTGAGAACACGACGATGCCAATGAAGTGCACCCAGCCGACGGAGACTTCGGGGCCAGCCGCATCGTCGGCGAGCGCGTCCGTGAAGATGGAGACAATGCCGAGCAGTGCAATGGAGCCAAGTCCGGCAATAACTGTAGCGCCCATGACGTACTGCCAAAAGCGGTCGGTCCTTGGTCTATATAGAAAATTGAGCAGACGTATCACCGGCGCCTAACGCCTGAATTAAGCCGAGCCGCGAAGCGGCTTCGGCTTGAATGAATTGTTAGGTCTCGCTGCCGCGAACGATTGCTCCAGGAGATCCCAATTGTCACGAAAATGTGCCAAGTCCTTGGGCCACACAGCACAATGAGTTGTAGTTGGGTTTTTTGGGCGCTTGCGACTCTTGTAGATAGCAAACGTATGTTCCTGCAGGTCTTGGAGAGAGAAGATGAAGTACTCGTCTTTGTGCTCTTCCGGGGCTAGCAGAATGTATATGCACACGAGCGCAGGATTCAGCAGTGCCTTCTTTCCCCGGACGTGTTGAAACCCGTCAATCAGCTCAATCTCAAGAAACGCATCGGCCTTGTATTGCCAGGACGGACCATTGATCGCTTTAACTTGGATCGGGATGGTAAATCCGCTTGCATCGGCAGCTACCAGATCAAACAGCGGGACATTCCCAGCAAATGGAGCAGCTATGTAGCCCATGCGCCCGAGCTTTGCCGCGACGAGGTGCTCACCGATTTGCCGGGTTAGCTGTGTTGATAGACCAGTTGCCATAGAAGCTCCGTGCGAGACCTAACGCCTGAATTAAGCCGACTTGCGAAGCAAGTTCGGCTTGAATGAATTGTTAGGCGCGCACGCGACGATGGCGAGCCACGATCTGTTTGTGCCAAGAAACGTAAGCCGCTGCAAGCCCATAGCGCTATTGGTCCCAAGAGTGGCCATTTGCACCGCAGTTCCTCTCAAGCGAATTCATGATCTCATCCGCGGTGTACTCCTTGGCGCGATACGAATCAATGTTTGCCTGCACAATTGCTCTGCAATTCTTAGGCAGGCCTGTTTCTTCACCGTATGTCGGCTTTGAATTTGGGTCGCAGCCCGCAAGGCCAAGTGCCGCGAATGCTCCAAAGAATGTTGCAACTTGCTTGATGGTCATATGCGCGCCTAACGCCTATTCGACCCTTGGGAAGGGGTGTTGTACGGAGTATGGGGCGGTCTGCAGGGGCGGGGCAATCAGGGAAATCCTACGGGAGATCATGGGGTTGGCGGATAGGGAGCGAGTCTTTTCGGGGACAGAATCGGCGTGTTATCCGGCCAGGGAGGGCGCGTATGCGTTACACCGGGAAATCAGGGGGCGTAACGGGTGCGAGCAGGGCGTCAGACGGACCGGCGCCGCGGTTGCTGGACGAGGTGCGGCGGCAGGTGCGGGTGCGGCATTACAGCCTGCGCACGGAGCAGGCCTACGTGGGCTGGATCCGGCGCTTCATCCTGGCCAACCACAAGCGCCATCCACGCGAGATGGGGGAGCGGGAGGTCGAGGGATTTTTGACCGTGCTGGCCACAGAGGGCCAGGTGGCGGCGGGGACGCAGAACCAGGCGCTGTCGGCACTGCTGTTCCTATACCGGGAGGTGCTCAAGGTCGAGTTGCCGTGGATGGAGAACGTGATCCGCGCCAAGCGCCCGGCGCGGGTGCCGACGGTATTGTCGCGGGAGGAGGTAACGCGGCTGCTGGCGCTGTTGCAGGGGCAAACCTGGCTGATGGCCTCGCTGCTGTACGGCACCGGCATGCGCTTGATGGAATGCATGCGCCTGCGGATCAAGGACGTGGATTTCGCGCGCGCCGAGATCACGGTCAGGAATGGCAAGGGCGGCAAGGATCGGCGGGTGCCGCTGCCGGCACGGTTGCGCAAGCCGCTGCAGGCGGCGGTGGAGCGGGCGCGCTTGCTGCACGAGAGTGATCTGGCCGAGGGGCAGGGCGCGGTATGGCTGCCGCACGCGCTGGCGCGCAAATACCCGAATGCGGCGCGCGAGACCGGGTGGCAGTACTTGTTTCCATCACCGAAGCTGGCGAACGATCCGCGCGCGGAGGTCCTGCGCCGGCACCACGTCGACGAGAGCGTGCTGCAGCGAGCGGTGAAGGTGGCGCGGGCGAAGGCGCGGATCGTCAAGCCGGCGAGCTGCCACACCCTGCGCCATTCCTTCGCCACCCATCTGCTGGAGATGGGGCACGACATCCGCACGGTGCAGGAACTGCTCGGCCACAAGGATGTCGCCACGACGCAGATCTATACCCATGTGCTTAGCAGGGGCGCGGGCGGGGTGCTGAGTCCGCTGGATCGGTGAGTGGCCCGCGTGCTCCAGGCGCACCCTCACCCCAACCCCTCTCCCGCGAGCGGGAGAAGGGCTAAGGGCGAGGACGCGGGTCGTGTCGGGGAGGCTGAAGCGCGCGCGGCGTGCTCAGGGTCAGGGCAGGTGGCACCAGTGCCAGGGCTCGTAGACGATGCCGTGGGGATTGTCGCGGGGGTAGGTCATGGCGAAGCCGAAGGAGGCGGCGTGCTTGCCGAGCCAGGCGAAGGCGGGTGTGGTCTCGAAGCTTTCCTCGGCCGGGGGTTCGCCGGGTGTACCGATGTCGAGTGCACGGCCCGAATGGTGTTCGGAATAGCCGGGGGCGGCGTTGACGCGCAGGATGTCGTCCACCGTGTCGCCGCGCGTGCGCTTGCGGGCGAAGATGCCGAGCTGGTAGTCGTGGCTGCGGTAGCCGGAAATCGCGTCGAGCACCACGCCGTCGCGCAGCGCGGCCGCACGCAGGTGTTGCCAGGCGCGCGCGGTGTCGACGTGCAGCCACAGCGGACGGCGGTAGCGGTCGTGGCCGGCGAAGGCGAGCCAGTCCGGTTCCGGGACCATGGCCAGGCTGGTGCGCGCGGCGTAGGCGTCGGCGTCGATGCCAAGTGCGTCCAGGCGCTCGTGCAGGCGATGCAGGGGCAGGGTGCCGACGTGTTCGACGCCGGGGCGGGCAGGATCGGTGAAGCGGGCGAGCGCGTCGAGCGCGGCGTCGAGGCCGGGCTCATGCGCGAACCGGGGCAGCAGCGGCAGCAGGCCTTCGGGCAGTTCGGCGGCGAGGTAACGGCCATCGCGCTTGCGTCGGAGCACGTGGCGGGCGCGGGCCAGCGCGCGGGCGTCGCGGTTGCCGCGGGCACGCAGCAGGCTGCCGGGCCAGATTTCGATCTCGGGGGTGTTGAGCAGGTGCCGGGGCGGCGTGCGCATGGCGGCAGCTTATCGAAATGGCGTGCGTAGGGTGCGCGCGACCCGGGGTGGCCACCGCCTGCTTCCGAGCGGGCGGGCAAGGGTTGAGGGGACGGTCCGGTGCGATCGGTGCCCGATCAGCCGCCGCGGCCGTCGCCACGCGCCAGCGCGCGCAGGGCGTCGAGCAGCGCCTGCGGCTGCCGCGGCTGCAGCAACAGGGCGTGTTTGCCGCGCGTGGGAATCCACAGGACGCGGGGGCCCCCAGTGATGGCGACAAAGGCGCGGCTGCGGTCGCGCAGCAGGTACCAGCCGCTGCCGAAGCCGGGCAGGCCGGTACCGTTGAGCTTGAGCATGGGTTTGAATTCGGTGCGTTCGCCGAGGTCGACCACGCGCGCATCGTCGAGCCTGAGATCGGCGTAGGCCACCTGGCAGCGGTTGAAACCGGTCTTGACCTCGAGCGCCTTCGCGCCCAGCACCAGTTGGTGACGGCGCAGCAGACGGTCGAACATCGCCCACAGGCCGAGCGTCAGCATTGCCAGGCCGCCCAGCACGGCGAACCAGGTCACGGCCGGGTTGCCGGCACCCAGGCGTTGCAGGCTGTCCGGCGCCATGGCGAAGGCCAGCGCGAAGCTGGTGATGACGAGAGGGAGCACGACGCACAGGCAGAACAGCCAGATGCGAGCCGACCCTGGCGCGGGCTCGAGCTGAAGGCGGGAATCGTCGGCGCCGGGGGCGGCCGGTCGCTGCATGGCCTGCCCTCAGCGCAGCGCGAGCAGGGCCACGCCCAGTGCAAGCGCGGCGCTGAGCAGCACCACCAGGGCTGGCACCAGCACGCGCGCGGCGGCGGGATGGCGGCGTTCGAGCAGGCGGACGATGTGCAGCATGGCGGGCTCCTGGCGACAGAGGGCAGGGGTGGGAATCAGTGTTGCCTGATCCAGGCGGCGATGTCGTCGATCAGGGTCCCGTCGACCTGGCCCGGGGTGGTGTAGTCGGCGAGGCTGCCGGGGCCTTCGCCGGCGATGCCGAGGTGGCTGAGTGCGTCATAGAGCTTGAAGGTGACCTTGGGGTCGTCGTGGAAGCCGCCGCGCCAGGCCTGCCAGTCGGCATCGACCACCTGGATGTCGCGCGCGCCCTGCAGCAGCAGCATCGGCAGCGCGACCGCCTGGGCCTCGGCGACCGGATCAACCGCATCGATGCTGCGCCAGTAAGCAGCGGGCAGGCCCATGGGCAGTTGCGCGGCGGGAAGATCTTCGGCCCCGGCACTGCCGCCGGCGCGGACGGCGCGCACCTGCGCGCGCAGCTGGTCGATGGCGGCGGCTTCGCGGGGGCTGGTGCGGCCGTCGTCGAGCACCGCCATGCGCCGGTTCTGCTCGATCAGGATGTCGAGCAACGGACGCGCCGGCGCGGCCAGCAGGATCAGTCCGGCGAGCGGGGCACCGGCGGCGTTGGCGCGCGCGGCGATGCGTGGCGCCATCATCGCGCCCTGGCTGTGCCCGAGCACGAAGACGCGGTCGGGATCGATGCCCGGCGTGCTGCGCAGCGCGGCGACGGCGGCGACCGCGTCGTCGGTGGTCTCGCTGTCGATGCTGAGGGGGCCGTCGGCGTAGTCCTGCGGCCGCGCCCTGGTCCGTTTGTCATAGCGCAGCACGGCGATGTCCCGGGTCGCGAGGCCGCGGGCGAGGTCGAGGAAGGGGCGGTTGGGGCCGATGGTCTGGTCGCGGTCGTGCGGGCCGGAGCCGTGCACCAGCACCACGGCGGGACGTCCGGCCGTGGGCGCGTCGGCCTTCGGCAGCGCCAGGGTGCCGGGCAGGGCGCGCGCGCCTTCGCCGACGAGGAAATCGTTTTCCATATAGGAAGCATTGTCCGGTGGCGCGGCAGCGGCGGCAGGAGGCGCGGGCTGGATCAGGAAGCCGACCACCTCGCCACCTTCGTTGATCGCGACCCTGGCGATGAGTGCGGCGTTGACATGGTGCAATGGCACCTCGACCAGGGTCGTGCCCGCCTGCGACTGCACCACCGGCGTGCCGCGGCCCTGGGCGGCGCCGGCCTGCGTGGGCAGCGATTGCCACACCGCCTGCAACTTGTCGGCGGGCACCGCACTGGCCATCTCGGCACTGAACATGGCTTCCGCGGCGGCGTAGTCGCCGGCGTCGAGGTGGTCGAGCAGGCGGGTGGCCTGTTCCGTGGGCGTGGCGGCTTCCTCCGCAGCAAGCGCGGGGGAGAAGGCCGCCACCATGGCGCACAGTGACAGCATGCACGCGGACAACATCAATTGCAGTCGTTTCATCTCATAACTCCCGTTTGAAGACGGCCACCATAGTCCCCGTGCCCAGGGCGGTGACATTGACCAGTTCCCAACCCTGCTGGCCCTGGCGGACCAGCGCCTCCTGCAGCTGGGCGGCGTTGAAGCCGAAGCTGAAGACGCCCGCGGCACCGCCTGGCTTGAGTTCGAGCACTTGGTAGGTCCAGCGTTTACTCATGGCGACGAGTCCTCCTCGTTTGGCGTTTCCGGTTTCGGCAGCCGCCCCGCACGCCGAAGCGCATCGCGCAGCAGATACTCGATCTGCGCGTTGAGGCTGCGCAGCTCGTCGTCGGCCCAGCGCTGCGCGGCGCCGAGGACCTCGGCGTTGATGCGCAGCGGATAGGCTTTCTTCTCGGCCATCGGATGCCTTTATCGGTCCCCGGCGCGCGGGGCGCCGGTGGGACCCTGGCCCACCGACCTGCGTGGTCGCGGCATGGCGCGGACGACCCTGCGCAACGAAGGCAGTGGCCGGGTCAATACAGCGAGCCGGTGTTGACCACCGGCTGGGTGGCGCGGTCGGAACACAGCACCACCAGCAGGTTGCTGACCATGTTGGCCTTGCGCTCCTCGTCGAGCTGCACCACGCCGTTCTTCTGCAGCTCGGCCAGCGCCATCTCGACCATACTCACCGCGCCGAACACGATGCGTGTGCGCGCGGCGACCACGGCGTTGGCCTGCTGGCGCTGCAGCATGGCCTGGGCGATCTCGGGTGAGTAGGCGAGGTGGCTGATGCGGGCGTCGATCACGTCGACCCCGGCCTTGCTCAGGCGCTCGTCGAGGTGGTGCTTGAGCTTGTCGCTGATCTCCACCGGGTGGCTGCGCAGCGAGATGGTGTCGTCCTCGTGCTGGTCGTAGGGGTAGCTGGTGGCCATGGCGCGGATCGCGGCCTCGGACTGGATGTGGACGAAGCTCTCGTAGTCGTCGACGTTGAACACCGCCTCGGCGGAATCGACGACCTTCCACACGATCACCGCGGCGATCTCGATCGGGCTGCCGTCGAGCTCGTTGACCTTGAGCTTGCCGCTCTCGAAGTTGCGCACCCGCAAGGACACCTTGCGCTTGCCGAAGAACGGGTTGTTCCAGCGCAGGCCGTTGTCGTGCACGGTGCCGATGTACTTGCCGAACAGGCTCAGCACCGCCGACTGGTTGGGCTCGATCATGTACAAGCCGACCAGGCCGAACACCGACAGCGCCCCGACCACGGCGGCGCCAATGATCCAGAGGCCATCGCCGGCACGAATGCCCGAGATGAAGGCCCAGGCGGTGAGCGCGGCGAGGGCGGTGAACAGCACCAGCATCGGGATGCCGGGAAGCGAGCGGGTGGGATTCTCTTGCATGGCCAGGCCCTCGATGGTGCGCCCCGGGTTCCGAGGTCTGGATAGATTGATATCTAATTGATATCATATTGTCAAGGATTTTTTGTTTTTCAACGCGCGGCCGGCCGTGGTCCGGCCCCACTACTCCAGATCCAGGCCGCGGCTAGACTGGGCGTCCGTCCCTCCAGGAGCCGCGCATGGTCGCCATCGGCACCCCGCTTAGCCCGCAGGCCACGCGGGTCTTGCTATTGGGCGCCGGGGAGCTGGGCAAGGAAGTCGCCATCGAGCTGCAGCGGCTGGGCGTGGAGGTGATCGCCGCCGACCGCTACGCCGACGCCCCGGCGATGCAGGTCGCGCACCGCAGCCATGTCCTCGACATGCTCGACGGCGCCGCGATCCGGGGTCTCGTCGCGCGCGAGCGGCCGCAGCTGGTGGTGCCGGAGATCGAGGCCATCCATACCGAAACCCTGGTGCAGCTGGAGCGCGAGTTCGCCGAGCGCGGTACCGATACCCGCATCATCCCGACCGCGCGCGCCACCCGCCTGACCATGGACCGGGAGGGCATCCGCCGGCTGGCGGCGGAGACCCTGGGCCTGCCGACCTCACCCTACCGCTTCGTCGACAGCATCGAGGCCTACCGCGACGCGGTCGCCGCGCTCGGCCTGCCGTGCGTGGTCAAGCCGGTGATGTCGTCCTCGGGCAAGGGCCAGAGCCTGGTGCGCGGCGACCGCGACATCGACCAGGCGTGGGACTACGCGCAGACCGGCGGCCGCGCCGGCGCCGGGCGGGTGATCGTGGAGGGCTTCATCGACTTCGACTATGAGATCACCCTGCTCACCGTGCGCTCGGCCTCCGGCACCGCGTTCTGCGCGCCGATTGGGCACCTGCAACGCGACGGCGACTACCGCGAGAGCTGGCAGCCGCAGGCGATGTCGGCGCCGGCGCTGCAGCGCTCGCGCGAGATCGCGCGAGCGATCACCGACGACCTCGGCGGCTGGGGCGTGTTCGGGGTCGAGCTGTTCGTGCGCGGCGACGAGGTCTGGTTTTCCGAGGTCTCGCCGCGCCCGCACGACACCGGACTGGTGACCCTGGCCTCGCAGACCCTGAGTGAATTTGCCCTGCACGCCCGCGCCATTCTCGGCCTGCCGGTGCACGCCGATGCCGACGGCACGGTGCCGTTGCTCGGCCCGGCGGCCTCGTGCGCGCTGCTGGCGCAGGGCCACGGCGTACCGGTGTTCGACAACGTCGAGGCCGCGCTCGCGCATCCGGAAGCGACGCTGCGGCTGTTCGGCAAGCCGCGGGTCGAGGGCCAGCGCCGGGTCGGGGTGACCCTGGCACGTGCCGGCGAGGTTGAGGCCGCACGCGCCATCGCCCGCGACGCTGCCGCCGCCTTGACGCTGCGGCTGCAATGATGACCCCGACTTCCCGACCCGGCGCGCCCGCACCTGATGAACAGCCCCTTCGATGGCTACGCGATCTTCTTCTTCCCCACCGCCCTGGAGGCGCTGGGCAAGGCGATCGAACCCTACCTGCAGGATGGCGCCGCCGGCTCGCACGTGCTCTGCCGCGAGATCAACACCGGCGGTTCGCTGATTGGATTGACCATGGACGGCAAGACCCCGGACGGCCAGCCGCTCGACCTTGAACTGATGCTGCCGACCAGCATGGTGCGGATGATCGTCTCCGCGCGCGGCGACCAGACCTTTGGTTTCGGGCCGCGCGCGCCGGTGGTGCCGGTCACCCCGCAGACGCCAGTGGTCGACGACGCGCCCGGAC
>JALZMP010000072.1 GCA_030858145.1 Pseudomonadota bacterium | reverse complement strand
CAACGTGGTGAAGGCATGCACGTTCGCCGGCGCCGGCCAGTCGGCCGGCAGCAAGCCCCTCTCCCGCTGGCGGGGTGAGGGTGCAAGGCTTGCGCGCGACTCGCGCGCTTGCACCCGAACGCCCGTGCCGCTGGCACCGGCCGGGGCGCAGAGCGGGGGTTGGGGTGAGGGTGCGTCACCGTGGCCGCCGTTCACCGGCGCGCGGCATCGGCGTGGGCCGCGGCGTCCACGCGCAATGCTTCCAGCAGGGCCAGCACGTCTGCGGGCACCGGTGCGCTGCAGCGCACCGGCTCGCCACTGGCCGGGTGGCGGAATTCGAGGGTTTCGGCGTGCAGCGCCTGGCGGCGGAAGCCGCGCAACGTCGTCACCAACGCATCGGACGCACCCTTGGGCAGCTTCAGCGGACCACCGTAGAGCGGATCGCCGAGGATCGGATGCTTCAGGTGCGCCATGTGCACCCGGATCTGGTGGGTGCGCCCGGTCTCCAGCCGGCATTCCAGCGCGGTGTGCGCGCGGAAGCGCTCGCGCAGCCGGTAATGGGTGACCGCGTCGCGGCCGTCCTCGCGCACCGCCATGCGCACGCGCTCGCGCGGATGGCGGTCGATGGCGGCGTCGGCGGTGCCACCGGACACCAGCGCGCCGACCACCACCGCGAGATACTGGCGATGCACCTCGCGCGCCGACAGCTGCGCCACCAGCGAGGTATGCGCCGGCAGCGTGCGCGCCACCACCATCACCCCCGAGGTGTCCTTGTCGAGCCGGTGCACGATGCCGGCGCGCGCCAGCGACGACAGCGCGGGATCGTGGTGCAGCAGCGCGTTGACGAGGGTGCCGCTGGCGTTGCCGGCGCCCGGGTGCACCACCAGGCCGGCGGGCTTGTCCAGCACGATCACCTCCGCGTCCTCGTACAGGATCCGCAGCGCGATGTCCTCGGGCCCGGCGTGCGTCTGCACCTCCAGCACCACTTGCAAGGTCACCGTCTCGCCGCCGCGGACCGGATCGCGTGGGCGCGCGGGCTGGCCGTCGAGCCGCGCGTCGCCGGACTTGATCCAGGTGGTCAGCCGCGAGCGCGAGAACTCCGGGAACAGCTCCGCCAGTGCGGCGTCGAAACGACGGCCGGCCAGGGCCTCGGGCACGCGCGCAGTGCGCGCCTGTTCGGGGTCCTGGTCGGGTGCGGGGGCGTGGTCGGGCATGCGGAAGGCTTCGGTTCAGGCGTGGGCCGCGGGCGGCTGGCACGGGCTGGTATTATCCGCGCTTCGTGCCTCCGCCACCCAGTTGCCGCCCATGACCCTACGCCTCCCCCTGATCCGTCGCGCCGTGCTGCTGCTGCTGGTGGCGGTGATGACAACCTCCGGCTGCGCACGCATCAAGGGCATTTTCAAGGACGACGACGCCAACGAGGGCGTGCCGGTCGAGACCCTGTACAACAAGGGCCAGCGCTCGATGCGCAACGGCAACTGGGACGGCGCGGTGACCACCTATCGCCGGCTAGTGGCGCAATATCCGTTCGGTCCGTACACCGAGCAGGCGCTGATGGAAACGGCGTATGCGCAGTACAAGATGGGCAACAACGAGGAAGCCGTTTCCAGCATCGACCGCTTCATCCGCACCTACCCCACCCACCGCAACACGCCCTACATGTATTACCTGCGCGGACTGGCCAATTCCAGCCGCGACACGGTGTTCCTGCAGCGCGTCTGGCGCCTGGACGCCAGCCGCCGCGACCTGGCCACGCCGCTGCAGGCCTACAACGACTTCAGCATCGTCACCGAGCGCTATCCCGGCAGCCGCTACGCCGCCGACGCGCGCCAGCGCATGCTGGCGCTGCGCAACCTGGTCGCGCGCCACGAGATCGAGACCGCGCTGTACTACCTGCGCCGCCAGGCCTGGGTGGCGTCCGCCAACCGCGCCAAGCACCTGCTCGAGACCTACCCGCAGAGCGAATACCAGAACGACGCGGTGGCGGTCCTGGCCGCGGCCTACACCGAGCTCGGCCAGGACACGCTGGCCGCGGATGCGCGCCGGGTCCTGCAGACCAACGAACCGGGCCACCCCTACCTGCGCGGCGACTGGCCCGACTACCCGAGGACGGTGCGCAAGCTCAATCCGTTCGCGGGCGAGAAGTCGGCGCTCGACAACGACTGAGCAGGCCATAACCGCCTGCGACCCGGACGCCGCCGCAAGGCGGCGTTGTCGTTTAGGCGCGGGGTCGCAGCGGCTTGCAGGCTCGGCGAGTGCGTCTTTGTGCGGAATCCACGAGCGGCCATTCGCGGATGCCGCCCGCAACTGCAAAAGTCCCGCCTTCAGCCGGTATAACCGTTGCTGATCGGGTAGCGGCGCTCGCGGCCGAAGGCGCGGTGCGAGACCTTGGGCCCGGGCGCGGCCTGGTGGCGCTTCCACTCGCTGATCCGCACCAGCCTGAGCACGCGGTCGACGGTGTCGTGGTCGAATCCTGCGGCGACGATTTCGTCGCGCGACTGCTCCTGGTCGACGTGGCGCAGCAGGATCGCGTCGAGCACGTCGTAGGGCGGCAGCGAATCCTGGTCGGTCTGGTTGGCGCGCAGTTCCGCCGACGGCGGCCGTGCGATCACCGCCGCCGGGATGACTGGCGAACCCGCGATCCCGTTGCGCCAGCGCGCCAGCGCGAACACCTCGGTCTTGTACAGGTCCTTGATCGGCGCGTAGCCGCCGGCCATGTCGCCGTAGATGGTGGCGTAGCCGACCGCGTACTCGCTCTTGTTGCCGGTGGTCAGCAGCAGGCCACCGAACTTGTTGGACAGCGCCATCAGCAGCGCGCCGCGCGTCCGCGACTGCAGGTTCTCCTCGGTGGTGTCAGCCTGCATTCCGTCGAAGGTCTCCGCCAACGCATCGAGGAAACCCTGGAACGGCTGCTCGATCGGCAGCGTCAGCAAGCGCACGCCCAGCGCCTGGCACTGTTCGGCGGCAAGGTCGTTGGACAGGTCGGCGGTGTAGCGCGAGGGCATGCGCACCGCGGTCACGTTGTCGGCGCCCAGCGCATCGACCGCGATCGCCAGCACCACCGCAGAGTCGATGCCGCCGGACAGGCCGATCCAGGCCTTGGCGAAGCCGTTCTTGTAACAGTAGTCGCGGGTGCCAAGGGTCACCGCGCGCCAGGCCAGCGCCTCGCGCCCGGCCTCTTCCTCGTGCGCCCACGACACCGGCACCAGGCGGCGCGTGGCGGGATCGTAATCGGCCACCAGCCAGTGCGCCTCGAACGCGCGCGCGGCCTCGTGCACGCGGCCATCGAAGTCGGCCAGCACCGAGCCGCCGTCGAACACCAGCGCGTCCTGCCCGCCGACCAGGTTGAGGTAGGCCAGCGCGGCGCCGCTTTCGCTGGCGCGCTGCTGCAGCAGCGCATCGCGCTGGACATGCTTGTCGCGCTCGAACGGCGAGGCGTTGGGGACCAGGACCAGGTCGGCGCCCTGGGCCACGGTGTCCGCCAGCGGCTCGGCGAACCAGAGGTCCTCGCAGATCACCAGGCCGACGTTGACGCCATTGATCTCGAACACGCAGGAGCCGCCGTCAGGGTCGACGGTGAAATAGCGGCGCTCGTCGAAGACGTTGTAGTTGGGCAGCTCGCGCTTGCGGTAGGTCGCCGCGACCTTGCCGTCGCGCAGCACGCTGGCGGCGTTGTAGACCACGCTGCCCGCGGCCTGCGGCCAGCCGACCACGGCGACAATGCCGCGCGCCGCGTCGGCGACGCGCTGCAGCGCGGCCTCGCAGTCGGCCAGGAACGACGGCCGCAACAGCAGGTCCTCCGGCGGATAGCCGGACAGCGCCAGCTCCGGGAACAGCACGACGTCGGCGCCATGCCCGTCGCGCGCCTCGGCGATCATCACCGCGATCCGATCGGCATTGCGCGCCACCGCGCCGACGGGGAAGTCGAACTGGGCAAGGGCGATGCGCAGGGATTGGGCGGCCATCGTGTCAGTTGTCCATCGTCAGCCCCACTCCCGCAAGCGGGAAAGGGAGGCCCGTTATAGCCCCTCTCCCGCTTGCGGCAAGGGGGCGCGTCATAGCCCCTCTCCCGCTTGCGGCACGGGGCGCGTCATAGCCGCTCTTCCACTTGCGGCAAGGGGGCGCGTCATAGCCCCTCTCCCGCTTGCGGGGTAAGAGCGCACGGTTTGCGCGCCACCGGCGCGCGTGCGATCGAACGCCCACGCCGCTGGCGTGGGCCGGGGCGCGGAGCGGGGGTTGGGGTGAGGGCCCGTGAGTGCAAGGCATCGAAAATCACGGCAAGCACCGCTTCCTGCTGTTTGAAGACCTCATTGTTCCAGAAACGCAGGACCATGAAGCCTTTCCTTTCGATGTATCGCGTGCGCGCGCCATCCCACCCCGCCGGCGCATGCTGCCCGCCATCCAGCTCCACCGCCAGCCCGCATTCCAGGCAGGCGAAATCGACGATGTAAGGCCCCACCGGATGCTGGCGACGGAACTTCCAGCCCATCAGGGCACGGTTGCGCAGATGGTGCCAAAGCGCATGCTCGGCATCGGTCATCCCGCGGCGCAACTGGCGCGCGAAAGTGGTCTTCTGATGTTCGCGCATCCTTGCGCTTCCCCGTGCGGCCTTGGTGCAGCATGTCGTGCTGTGACAATGAAGTCTGTAGGGAAAAGCCGGCCCTCACCCCAACCCCTCTCCCGC
>JALZMP010000011.1 GCA_030858145.1 Pseudomonadota bacterium | reverse complement strand
CCACAGCGCGCTGCAGCAGCAGTGCGCCGCACTGGTGGCCGCCACGCCGGTGCACATCCTGGTCAACAACACCGGCGGCCCGCCGGGCGGCCTGGCGCATGCCGCGGAGGCCGCTGCCTTCCTCGATGCGTTCAACAAGCACCTCGTTGCCGGTCAGACCCTGCTGCAGGCGGTGCTGCCGGGCATGCGCGCGGCGCGCTGGGGCCGGATCCTCAACGTGGTCTCGACCTCGGTACGCGAGCCGATCGCGGGGCTGGGCGTGTCCAACACCGTCCGCGGCGCGGTGGCGGCATGGGCGAAGACGCTGTCGCGCGAACTCGCCGGCGATGGCATCACCGTCAACAACGTCCTGCCCGGGTATACCGAGACCGGGCGGATCGCGCAGATCCTGCGCGATCGCGCAGCCCGGGAAGGCCGCAGCGAGGACGAGGTCGCCGCCGACATGCGCGCGACCGTACCCGCCGGACGCTTCGCCAAGCCGGAAGAAACCGCCGCCGTGATCGCTTTCCTGTGCTCGCCCGCGGCCGGTTACGTCAACGGCGTCAGCCTGGCAGTCGACGGTGGACGGATGCAGTCGATCTGAGCGCCGCCCTCACCTCAAGACCGATACACCCTCACCCCAACCCCTCTCCCGAAGCGGGAGAGGGGCTAAGTCCGATACGACCTCACCCCAACCCCCACTCCGCGCCGCCGCGCTGGGCCGCGTTAGACTTGGGGGATGCTCCGTTACCAGCACTTCATCGACGGCCAACTGCGCGATGCCGCCGGCGGCCGCTGGCGCGAGGTGCACGATCCCGCGCTGGGCAAGCCCTACGCCGAGGTCGCCGATGGTGATGCCGCCGACGTCGAGGCCGCGGTCGCGGCGGCCCATGCCGCTTTCCCGGCGTGGTCGGCACTGCGGAACTCCGAACGCGCGCGCTGGCTGGAGACACTGGCCACCGCGCTGGAAGCGCGCGGCGACGACTTCGCCCGCGCCGAGTCGCGCGACGCCGGCAAGCCCTACACGCTGGCGCGTGACATCGAGCTCCCGCGTGCGGTCGCCAACCTGCGTTTCTTCGCTCATGCCGCCACCCAGTTCGCCAGCGAATCGCACCATGGCGAGGCCGGGCTGAACTACACCCTGCGGCAGCCGCTGGGCGCGGTGGCCACGATCTCGCCCTGGAACCTGCCGCTGTACCTGCTGACCTGGAAGCTGGCGCCGGCGCTCGCGGCCGGCAATACCGTGGTCGCCAAGCCATCCGAAGTGACACCGGCCACCGCGACGCTGCTGGGCGGACTCGCCGCCGAGGTCGGCCTGCCTCCCGGCGTGCTCAACCTCGTCCACGGCACCGGCGCTGAGGTCGGCGAACCACTGGTCGCGCATCCAAGGATCCTGGCGGTCTCGTTCACCGGCAGCACGGCGGTCGGCCGCCGCATCGCCGGCATCGCCGGTCCGCTGCTGAAGAAGGTCTCGCTCGAACTGGGCGGCAAGAACGCCACCCTGGTGTTCGCCGACAGCGACTGGCAGGCGCACCTGGACACTCTGGTGCGCTCGGCGTTCCAGAATAGCGGTCAGATCTGCCTGTGCGGCTCGCGGATCCTGGTCGAGCGGCGCATCTACACGCAATTCCGCGACGCCTTCGTCGAGCGCACGCTCGCGCTGCGCATCGGTGACCCGATCGATCCCGACACGCGGATCGGCCCACTGGTGTCGCAGGCGCATTTCGACAAGGTAGTGGCGGCTATCGCGCGCGCCCGCGATGAAGGTGGCCACGTGCTCTGCGGCGGCACAGCACTGGAGCGGCCGGGCTGGTTCGTGCCGCCGACGGCGATCGAGGGTCTCGGCCCCGATTGCGCGAGCAACCGCGAGGAGATCTTCGGCCCGGTTGCCACCCTGCAGCCCTTCGACGACGACGGCGAGGCGATGCAACTCGCCAATGCCGGCGACTATGGCCTGGCCGCCTCGATCTGGACCCGCGACCTCGCCCGCGCGCATCGACTCGCCGCCGACATCCGCGCCGGTATCATCTGGATCAATGCCTGGATGCTGCGTGACCTGCGCACGCCCTTCGGCGGCAGCGGCCAGTCCGGCCTCGGCCGCGAGGGTGGCATGGAGGCCATGCGCTTCTTCACCGAGCCGAAGAATGTCGGCATCGCGCTGTAATCCTTCACCCACACGGACCCCCACCTGACCCATGGCCAAGCTCGATGAACTCCTGAAACGCAACCAGCGCTGGGCCCGGACCGCGGTGGAGCGCGATCCCGATTATTTCAACCGCCTGTCCGGACAACAGTCGCCGAAATTCCTCTGGATCGGCTGCGCCGACAGCCGGGTGCCGGCCAACCAGGTGGTCGACATGCAGCCCGGCGAGGTGTTCGTGCACCGCAACGTCGCCAACGTGGTGGTGCATTCCGACCTCAACTGCCTGTCGACGATCCAGTTCTCGGTCGAGGTGCTCAAGGTCGAGCACATCATCGTCTGCGGCCACTACGGCTGCGGCGGCGTCAACGCAGCGCTCAGTGGCGCACGCGTGGGACTGGTCGACAACTGGCTCAACCACATCGTCGACGTGCTGGCCCGCCACGCTGCGATCATCAACGACATCGGCGACGACCACGCCCGGTTGCGCGCGGCCTGCGAACTCAACGTCATCGAGCAGATGCTCAATGTCTGCCGCACCACCCCGGTCCGCGACGCCTGGGCCAAGGGCCAGGCACTGAGCGTACATGCCTGGATCTATGGCCTGGACGACGGCCTGGTGAAGGAACTCGGCTTCGGCGTCGAAGGCCCGGATGGACTGGAGGCGGCCTACCACGCCGCCATCGACGCGGTGGCCACACGTGGCCAGGGCGCCGAATGACCGCGTGGGTGCTCGCCGATGCTGCGCCCAGGCCGGTCGGCAGCTATCCGCATGCGCGCCGGGTCGGCGCGCTGCTGCTGCTGTCTGGCATCGGCCCGCGTGACCCGACGACAAACGCGGTGCCGGGCAATGTCCACGACGCCGAAGGCCGCCTGCTGTCCTACGACATCGATCTGCAGGCGCGCGCGGTGTTCGCCAACGTCCGCACCGTGCTCGAGGCCAGCGGCGCGCGCTGGCAGGACCTGGTCGACGTCACGGTCTACCTCACCGACATCGCACGCGACTTCGGCGCCTGCAACGCGATCTGGGCCGAATACTTCCCCGACACCGCCACCGCGCCCTGCCGCACCACCGTCGGCATCACCGCCCTGCCAACCCCGATCGCGATCGAGCTCAAGTGCATCGCCGCGCTCCCGCCTGCGGTGGAAACGCCGCCATCCCCTCTCCCGCCTGCGGCAGAGGGTTAGGGTGAGGGCCGGATGACCCGCCCCACACACCCGCACCCCGGCCCTCTCCCGCAAGCGGGAGAGGAGGAGAACCCGATCATGTTGCCCAACCCCTTCAACCTTCCACAATGGATCGAGGAGCACCGCCACCTGCTCAAGCCGCCGGTCGGCAACAAGTGCCTGTTCGACGGCGACTTCATCGTGATGGTGGTTGGCGGCCCGAACGCGCGCAGCGACTACCACTTCGAGGAAGGCCCGGAGTGGTTCTACCAGCTCGAGGGCGAGATGACCCTGCGCATCCAGGAAGACGGCAGGCCTCGCGACATCCCGATCCGAGCCGGCGAGACCTTCCTGCTGCCACCACGCGTGCCGCACTCGCCGCAGCGCGCCGCAGGCTCCATCGGTCTGGTGATCGAACGCAAGCGCCTGCCGCACGAGAACGACGGCCTGATGTGGTTCTGCGAACGCTGCAATGAAAAGGTCTACGAGGAGTATTTCCACCTCAACGACATCGAGCAGGATTTCTTCCACGTGTTCGAACGCTTCTACCGCTCGGAGGAACTGCGCACCTGCAAGGCCTGCGGCCATCTCAATCCACGGCCGTCGCGCTACAACAGTGCACCGGATTCACTGGCCGACATCACCTGAGCCGACCCGGACAGGGCCAGTAGAATGCTCCCATGCTGAAGATCGACATCCATGCCCACGTCCTGCCCCGCGACTGGCCGGATCTCGCCGCGAAATACGGTGACGCGCGGTTCCCGGTGATCCACCACACCGACGACGGCCACCACCGCATCTACAAGGACGGGAAGTTCTTCCGCGAGATCTGGTCGAAGACCTGGGACGCGCAGGAGCGGATCGACGATTACGCGCGTTTCGGGGTGCAGGTGCAGGTGCTCAGCACGGTGCCGGTGATGTTCAGCTACTGGGCCAGGCCGCACCACACGCTGGAGCTGCATCAGGCCCTCAACGACCACATGGCTGACACCTGCCGGGCGCATGCGCGACACTATGCCGGGATCGGCACCGTGCCGCTGCAGTCGCCGTCGCTGGCGATCCGGGAACTGGAGCGCTGTACCGACCAGCTCGGCCTGCAGGGGGTGCAGATCGGTTCGCACATCCATGGCCCGGACGGGACGCACTGGAACCTGGACGCGCCGGAACTGTTCCCGTTCTTCGAGGCCGCCGCCGACCTTGGCGCGGCAATCCTCGTCCATCCCTGGGACATGATGGGCAGCGACACCATGCCCAAGTACTGGCTGCCATGGCTGGTCGGAATGCCCGCCGAGCAGTCGCGCGCGGCGTGCAGCCTGGTGTTCGGCGGCGTACTGGAGCGGTTGCCAAAGCTCAAGGTGTGCATGGCGCACGGCGGCGGCAGCTTCCCCTACACCATCGGCCGCATCGAGCACGGTTTCAACATGCGCCCGGACCTGGTGGCCACAGACAATCCGCACAACCCGCGCGACTACCTGCAGCGGCTGTACTTCGACTCCTGGGTGGCGGATGCGCGCGCGCTGCGCTACCTGCTCGACACCTGCGGCGTGGAGCGGGTGATGCTGGGTACCGACTACCCGTTCCCGCTCGGCGAGCAGGCACCCGGCGCCGGCATCGCCGAACTCGAGCTCGATCACGATGCGCAGGCGCGCCTCTACCATGGCACCGCGCTGGAATGGCTGGGGCTGCCGGCATCGCGGTTCGCTTGACCTGGCTTGCGGTGATTCCAAAGCAGGTGGGAACCCGCGAGTTGGCGCGATGCGTGAAGCGCTCCCCGCCTGTGCGGGCATGACGGAAAGGACAGTGACTTGAACGAGGTTTTCTCCGAGCAACACGCGCGCGCCCTCGATGCGGCAGACCCACTGCCGAGCCTGCGCGGCGAATTCCACATCCCGCGCCACGGCGATGCCGAGCAGGCCTACTTCGTCGGCAATTCGCTGGGCCTACAGCCACGGGGCACGCGCGCGCTGGTCGAGCAGGTCCTGGACAAGTGGTCGATGGAAGCCGTGGAGGGGCACTTTCGCGGTCATTCGCAGTGGCTGGACTACCATGCCCTGCTGCGCGAGCCGCTGTCGCGCCTGGTCGGGGCGACGCCACTCGAAGTGGTGGCGATGAATTCGCTGACCGCCAACCTGCACCTGATGATGGTCAGCTTCTACCGGCCCACGGCCGACCGCCCGGTGATCCTGATGGAGGCCGGTGCCTTTCCTTCCGACCGCTACGCGATGGAAGCGCAGGTCCGCTTCCACGGCTTCGACCCGGCGACCACGCTGGTCGAACTCGAACCGGACCTGCCCGGCGGCGTGTTTTCGCAAGCCGCGATCGAGGCGAGGATCGCCGAACTTGGGCCGCGGCTGGCGCTGGTGCTGTGGCCCGGCGTGCAATACCGCAGCGGCCAGGCCTTTGATCTGGCACGCATTGTCCGTGCGACGCACGCCACGGGCGCTGTCTGCGGATTCGACCTGGCGCATGCGGTCGGCAACCTCAACCTCGCCCTGCACGACAGCGGCGCCGACTTCGCGGTCTGGTGCCACTACAAGTACTGCAACAGTGGGCCGGGTGCGGTCGGCGGCTGTTTCGTGCATGAGCGCCACGCACAAACCGATCGCCCGCGCTTCGCCGGCTGGTGGGGTCACGAGCTGGCGACGCGATTCCAGATGGGTCCGGCCTTCCGTCCCACCCCTGGTGCCGACGGCTGGCAGCTGAGCAACCCGCCGATCCTGGCACTGGCGCCGCTGCGCGCGTCGCTGGAACTGTTCGACAAGATCGGCATGGCGGCCCTGCGCGCCAAGTCGCAGCGCCTGACCGGCTATCTTCAGGCGCTGATCGACGCCGGCCTGTCCGAAGTCCTCGAGGTGCTGACCCCGCGCGAGCCGGAGCAGCGCGGCTGTCAGCTCTCGATCCGCGTGCGCGGCGGCCGCGGCATGCAGGGTTCCAGCGCGGGCCGCGCCCTGTTCGAACACCTGTCCGCGCACGGCGTGCTCGGCGACTGGCGTGAGCCCGACGTGATCCGCATCTCCCCCGCCCCGCTCTACAACACCCATGCCGACGTGCTGCGCTTTGCCAGGGTGGTGGCAGACTGGAGCGGATCTGCATGACTGTCATTCAGGCATCGCATTGACCAGTCGGTCCGACAAGTCCATCACCATCGTCGGCGCCGGCCTGGCTGGCGCCCTGCTCGCGACCCTGCTTGCGCAGCGCGGCTGGCGGGTGGACGTGTACGAGAAGCGCGGTGATCCGCGGGTCCGCGGTTATGAAGGCGGGCGCTCGATCAACCTGGCGTTGGCCGAGCGCGGTCTGCACGCGCTGCGCCAGGCCGGTGCCGACGGCCCGGTGATGGCTCAGGCGGTGATGATGCGCGGGCGCATGGTGCATTTCGCCGACGGCCGCATCGAGCTGCAGCGTTACGGCCGCGACGACTCGGAGGTGATCTGGTCGGTCCACCGCGGCGACCTCAACCTGACCCTGATCGAACTGGCCGAGCGCGCGGGAGCGTGCCTGCACTTCGACCGCGGACTGGTTGAGGCCGACTTCGAGGCGCGCATCGCCCGCTACCGCGACGACCGCAATTCGACGACGTCGGAGGTACCGTTCTCGGCGCTAGTCGGCGCCGACGGCGCCGGCTCCGTGCTGCGCCGCGCGATGGGCGCCTGCCTCGATGTAGGCGAGAGGTCCGAGCTCCTCGACCAGGCCTACAAGGAACTGGAGATCCCGCCGGCGCCCGACGGTGGCTTCCGCATCGAGCCAAACGCCCTGCACATCTGGCCGCGCGGCCATTACATGTGCATTGCACTGCCCAATGACGAGAAGACCTTCACCGTCACCCTGTTCCTGCCCAACGAGGGCGATCCCAGCTTCGCAAGCGTGCGCACGCCGGCGGACGCGCGCGCGCTGTTCCAGCGGGACTTCGCCGACGCCCTGCCGCTGATCCCCGAGCTGGAACGCGACTGGGCGCGCAACCCGCCCGGCCTGCTCGGCACCCTCACCCTCGAGCACTGGCACCTCGACAGCCGCGCGGTGCTGATCGGTGACGCCGCCCATGCGATGGTGCCCTTCCACGGCCAGGGCATGAACTGCGCCTTCGAGGACTGCGTGGACCTGGCCCGGCGGCTGCAGGATGGTGACGACCTGGGAGCCGCCTTCGCCGCGTTCGAGGCCGAGCGCAAGCCCAATGCCGCGGCGATCCAGCGCATGGCGCTGGACAACTACCTGGAGATGCGTGACCGGGTGGACGATCCCGACTTCCTGCTGCAGAAGGCGCTGGAACATGTGCTGCAGCAGCGCCATCCCGGGCGCTTCGTGCCGCACTACAGCATGGTCAGCTTCATGCGCATCCCCTACGCGCTGGCGCTCGAGCGCAGCGAGATCCAGCGGGTGATCCTGGAGGACGCCACCCAGGGGCTGGAGGCAATCGAGGACGTCGACCTGGCCGCGACGGATGCCGCCGTACTTGCCAGCCTGCCACCACTCCACGAGGCAGCCTGATGGCGGACAGCGTCCCCAGTTTCCTTTTTTTCGACCTGGAGACCTTCGGCGCCGATCCGCGTCGTACCCGGATCGCGCAGTTCGCCGCGATCCGCACCGATGACGAACTCAACGAGATCGAGCCGCCGGTCGACTTCTTCGTGCGACCGGCCGACGACCTGCTGCCCTCCCCGGTCGCGACCCTGATCACCGGCATCACGCCGCAGGACGCGATGCGCGATGGCGTCAACGAGGCCGAGGCCTTTGCCCGGATGCAGGAGGAGATGGCGCGGCCGCAGACCTGCAGCGTCGGTTACAACTCGCTGCGCTTCGACGACGAGTTCGTCCGCCACGGCCTGTACCGCAACTTCTTCGATCCCTACGAGCGCGAGTGGCGCGGCGGCAACACGCGCTGGGACCTGCTCGACGTGCTGCGGCTGGCGCATGCCCTTCGTCCCGAGGGAGTCGTCTGGCCGCAACGCGAGGACGGCGCCACCTCGTTCAAGCTGGAGCACCTCGCCGCCGCCAATGGCACGCGCAGCGGCGATGCCCACGAGGCGCTGTCGGACGTGCGCGCGCTGATCGGCATGGCGCGCCGACTCAAGCATGCGCAACCCAGGCTCTGGGACTACGCCCTGCGCCTGCGCGACAAGGGCCATGCCGGGTCGCTGCTCGACGTGGTGGCGATGTCGCCGGTCCTGCATGTCTCGCAACGCTATCCGGCGTCGCGGCTGTGCGCCGCGCCCGTGCTGCCGCTGGCGCGGCATCCGCGCATCGACAGCCGGGTGATCGTGTTCGACCTCGACAGCGACCCGCAGGGTCTGCTCGACCTCGATCCCGAGGCCATCGCCGACCGCCTTTATGTGCGCGCGTCCGATCTCCCGGAAGGTGAATCGCGGATCCCGCTGAAGGAAGTCCACCTCAACCGCTGCCCGGCAGTCGTGCCGTGGGCGCACCTGCGAGAAACCGATTTCGCACGGCTGGGCCTGGACCCGGAGACGATCCTCGCGCGCGCCGAGCAACTGCGCGCCGTAGGTCCGCTGCTGGCCGAGAAGGTGCGCCGGGTGTTTGCCACGGACCGGGAACGCGAGCCAGCCGATGCCGACGCCGCGCTCTACGACGGCTTCATCGGCGATGGCGACAAGCGTCGCTGCGCCGAAGTGCCCGCCACCCCGCCGCAGGCGCTGGGCACGCGGGCGTTCGGATTCCAGGATCCGCGCCTGCCGGAGCTGCTGTTGCGCTACCGTGCCCGCAACTGGCCGCAGACCCTGACCGCCGACGAGCAGAGAACCTGGGATGCGTATCGTCAGCGCCGGCTGCGCGTGGACAGCGGTCTGTCAGAACTGACCCTGCCGCAGTACGCCGCGCAGATTGCCGCCTTGCGCGCCAGCCACGGCGACGAGGGGGCAAAGCTGGCCCTGCTCGACCGGCTCGAGGCCTGGGGCCGCGACATCGACACCAGCCTGCCGCCCGCGTAGAACCTGCCGCTGCAAGTTCATAGGCGATGTTGTTGACAGGGCTAGGCCGGTGACGGAAGCCGCGTGTCCGGCAGCCTGGCGTGCGCGGCAGCAGGCGCGCCTGCGGTGCGGCTTGCCGGCCCGGAAACGCCCTAGAATCGCAGTCATGCCTGCCTACTTTGATGACAGGAGCCTCAGGTTCCTGCGCGGTCTCGCCCGCCACAACGACCGCGCCTGGTTCCATGCCCACAAGGCCGACTACGAGCAGCACGTACGCGCGCCCTTCCAGCGCCTGCTGGGTGATCTCCAACATGACCTGCATGCGGTCAGCGAACACTATCGCGCCGACCCTAAAACCGTTGGCGGGTCGCTGTTCCGGATCCAGCGCGATACCCGCTTCGCCAACGACAAGTCACCGTACAAGGCCTGGCAGGGCGCCCGCCTGTTCCACGCGCGCAGCCGCGAGCTGCCGGCGCCTTCGTTCTACCTGCACCTGCAGCCGCGGCGCTGCTTTGTGGGGGCCGGCCTGTGGCATCCCGATACCGCCACCCAGCGCCGCGTGCGCCAGTTCATCGTCGACAACCCGGGAGGCTGGCAAGCAGCCGCGCACGCGCCGGCGTTTCGTCGACGTTACGCGCTGGACGACCGCGAGAGGCTGGTGCGGCCACCGCGCGGATTCCCGCCCGACTTCGCCTTCCTCGACGATCTGCGGCACCGGAACTTCGTTGCCTCGCGTGCCATCGATGAGGGCGTGATGCTGGGCCCACGCCTGCGCGCGACCCTGGTGCAGGACCTGCAGGCGCTGGCGCCGTTGGTGGATTACCTGTGTGCGGCGCTGGATCTCGAGTTCTAGGTTGCCGGAGCGTGGTCGACGAGGTCCCCGCATGCCCGCCGGCTCGGCCCCCGCGGTCGCCACGGCCACGCCTAGAATGGCGCCATCCCCCGGATCGGAGCAGGCAGTGAAGAAATGGATCTGGCTTGCGGCCACCATACTTGCCGCGCTGCTGGCCTATGTCGCCGCGGGCCCTTATCTCACGATCAACGCCATCCGCGAGGCGGTGAAGACCGAGGATGGCCGCGCGCTGGCCAGGCAGGTCGATTTTCCGGCGCTCCGCGCCAGCCTGAAAGCGCAGTTGACCGACCGGGTGGTGCGCGAAGCCGGCGCCAACGTCCAGTCCAGTCTGGTCGGTGCCTTGGGGCTCCGCCTCGCCACCGGCCTGGTCGGCGGCATCGTCGACGCCATGGTCACGCCGGCCGGACTGGGCGCGCTGATGGAGGGCCGCAAGCTCTGGAACCGCGGCAGTGGTATCGCCCCACCCTCGCGCAGCGACACCAGCCTGCAGCCCGAGCCGCTGCGCGACGCCGTGCAGCGCTACGAGTCGCCGTCCCGCTTCACCGCCACCGTGCGCGACGACTCCGGGCGCCCGGTGGTGTTCGTGCTGACCCGCGATGGCCTGCACTGGAAGCTCTCCGACATCCGCCTGCCGTTGTAAGACGGTGCCGGCCCGGCGGGCAATGGCACGCCAGGAAAATACGATCGCAGAATAAAGGCGCCTTGGATCTCGCCTTTGTAGGAGGGGCTTATAGTCGCGAGCCTTTCGCCGTCTCCCTAGATCCAAAGAGCTCGCGGGGATAAGCTGCTCCTACGAATTCGAGATCCCGTGCGGCACATGCCCGGTCGCGACATGCTCCCGCGCCGAATCGATGTTGTGCTGCGAATCGTCGAAGAAGATGTCGGCGCCGAACACGTCCAGAAACGGTCCCTTGGCGCGGCCGCCCAGGAACAGCGCCTCGTCCAGCCGCACGTCCCATTCGCGCAGGGTGCGGATCACGCGCTCGTGCGCGGGCGCCGAGCGCGCAGTGACCAGGGCGGTGCGGATCGGCGAGGCGTCGCCCGGCGGATACGCCGCCTGCAATCGGTGCAGGGCGTCGAGGAAGCCGCGGAACGGCCCGCCGGACAGCGGCTGTCGCGCGCGCTCGGTCTCGTGTCGGTGGAAGGCCTCGATGCCGGACTCGCGCGACACCCGCTCACCCTCGTCGCCGAAGATCACTGCGTCGCCGTCGAAAGCGATGCGCAGCTGGTCGAAACGGTGCGCGGGCGCCTTGGCCGGGAGGATGGTGGCCGCGGCGACGCCGTTCTCCAGCGCCAACCGCACCGAGTCCGGGTTGGCCGACAGGAACAGCTGCGCCCCGAACGGACGGATGTAGGGCCAGGTCGCCGCGCCGGAG
Source organism: Pseudomonadota bacterium (assembly GCA_030858145.1). Lineage (GTDB taxonomy): Bacteria > Pseudomonadota > Gammaproteobacteria > Xanthomonadales > Xanthomonadaceae > Luteimonas. Next base: position 26,804 of record JALZMP010000011.1, on the reverse strand, counting down.
GTGAACGACGCTCGGCTGATCGCCAGGCCGTGGTGCTGGATCGAGTTGAAGATCCGCAGCCCGGTGTCAGAGGAATTGCGCGAGATCAGGATCACCTCGACGCGCGGAGCATCCGCCGGCGCGCCCTCGTTCAGCGCCAGTAGCTTGCGAACCAGCGGGAACGCGATCCCCGGCTCCAGAACGTCGTCCTCACGATGTCGCTGGTGCTCGGCATAGGCCTCGGTCCCGCTGGCCTCGAACAGCCGGTGGCTGTCCTCAAGGTCGAACAGCGCCCGCGAGGAGATGGCGACGATCAGCGGCGGCGAAGGGGTTTCCATCGGGCCAAGATACCGCGCCGCCGTCGCGTCCGCCGCGACGGGCGGACTGGTTCTGCGCGAAGCCTCGTCAAACCACGAACTGCTCGCTCAGGATCCGCTCCTCGAGGTTGTGCTCGGGGTCGAACAGCAGGGTCACGGTGCGGTCGCGCGACTCGCGGATGGTGACCTCGACCACGTCGCGGACCTCGTGCGAATCGGCGGTGGCGCTGACCGGGCGCTTATAGGGATCAAGCACGCGGAAGCGCACCTCGGTGTCGGCCTTGAGCAGTGCGCCGCGCCAGCGCCGCGGTCGGAAGGCGGCGATCGGGGTCAGCGCGATGACGCTCGAACCCAGCGGCAGGATCGGGCCGTGGGCGGAATAGTTGTAGGCAGTGCTGCCGGCGGGCGTCGCCAGCATCACGCCGTCGCAGACCAGTTCCTCCAGCCGGGTCTGGCCGTTGAGCTCGATCGCCAGATGCGCGGCCTGACGGGTCTGCCGCAGCAGCGAGACCTCGTTGTAGGCCAGCGAGCCGGTGCTGCTGCCGGATTCGGTCTGCGCCACCATCTCCAGCGGCCGCAGCACGGCGGGTTCGGCGGCTTCGATCCGCGTGAGCAGATCGTCCTCGCGGTGCTGGTTCATCAGGAAGCCGACGCCGCCGTGCTTCATGCCGAACACCGGCTTCCCGAGCGCGCCGTGGCGATGCAGCGTCTGCAGCATGAAGCCGTCGCCGCCCAGCGCGCACAGCACGTCGGCGCCCTCCGGCGCCTGCTGGCCGTAGCGCGCGATCATCGCGGCGAGCGCGTCCTGGGCGTCGTCGGCCTGGCTGGCGAGGAAGGCGATGCGGCGCGGGCTGTCCATGGCCCGAGGATACCCCGGAGCCGCGGCCGCGCGTCGGCGCGCTGCCGGACTCAGTCCTCCGCGGCCGCCAGTCGCTCCAGGCGGCGGACGGCGACCGAGGCGGTCGGATAATCCAGCGTCTTCTTGGCGGCAAGTTCCTGCAGCATGTCCAACGTGTAGCGCAGCGTCGCATCGTCGCGCTGGAGCCATTGCTGGACCTGGTCGTCGGGATCGCTGCCGGGCATGGCCAGCACCTGCGCCACCAGGGCACGCTGCTGCATGGCGAGCTCGTCACGCAGGACCCCGCGTGCCACCGCGTGCCAGCGCCCGTCGACCGGCAAGGCGTCGATCTGCGCCAGCAGCCAGGGCAGGTTGAGCGCGTCGTCGAGCCGGAAATGCACTCGCGCCACCTCGACCGGGTCACGCTTGCGCAGCCGCGCCAGCTCAATGATGTCGCAGCAGGGTTCCAAGTAGGGCAGCGCCGCCAGCTGGCCGGCGAGTTCCGCCGGCACGCCTTTCGCACCCCAGTCGCGCAGGCTCTGCTCGTAGGGTGGGCGCTGCCGGTCGGTGAGGATGTCCTCACCGGCGCGAATCGCCACGAAGCCGTCGTGGTAGCGCTCCACCGCGGCGGTGATGCCCGGGATCCGGCCCGGACGCGACAGCAGCCAGCGCGTGAAGCCGCGCTGCAGTGACCAGATCACCTGCAGCGCATCGATCTGCACCGTTTCCGCGACCAGGCCGTCGAGCGCGTCGATCTGCGCCCACAGTTCGCGTGCATCCAGGGTCTCGCGGGTGATGGTGAAGGCCTTGGCGACTTCGGCGGTGCTGCGCCCGGTGTCCTCGCGCATCCGCAGCAGGAAGGTCGCGCCCATCCGGTTGATGGTGGAATTGGTCACCGCAGTGGCGATGATCTCGCGCTTGAGGCGGTGCTGTTCCATCGCCGTGGAATACTTCTTTTGTAGCGGCTGCGGGAAATACCGCTGCAGCTCCCTGGACAGGTAGGGATCCTCCGGGATGTCCGAATCGACCAACTCCTGGAAGGTCACCAGCTTGGCGTAGGACAGCAGCACCGACAGCTCGGGCCGGGTCAGGCCCAGTCCGCGCGACTTGCGGTCGGCGAGTTCGGCATCGGAGGGCAGGAATTCAAGCTGCCGGTCGAGCAGGCCCTGCGATTCCAGGGTGCGGATGAAGTGCTGCTTGGAGCCGAGCCGGGGCACCGACATGCGCTCCATCAGACTGATCGCCTGGTTCTGGCGGTAATTGTCGAACAGGACCAGCGACTCGACCTCGTCGGTCATCGACGCCAGCAGCTTGTTGCGTGCAGGCAGCGCCAGCTTTCCGGCCTGCACCTGCGCGTTGAGCAGGATCTTGATGTTGACTTCGTGGTCCGAGGTGTCGACGCCCGCGGAGTTGTCGATGAAATCGGTGTTGAGCAGCACCCCGGCATGCGCAGCCTCGATCCTGCCGCACTGGGTCAGGCCGAGGTTGCCCCCCTCGCCCACCACCCGGCAACGCAGTTCGCCGCCGTCGACGCGGATCGCATTGTTGGCGCGGTCGCCAACGTCGGCTTGGCTTTCCCTCTGGCCCTTGACGTAGGTGCCGATGCCGCCGTTCCAGAGCAGGTCCACCGGCGCCAGCAGGATCGCCGAGAGCAGCTCGTTGGGTGACAGGTCACAGGTGCCTTCCGGTAGATCGAGCGCTGCTCGCACCTGCGGTGTGATCTTGATCGACTTAACGGTGCGCGAGTGGACGCCGCCCCCCTTCGAGATCAGCGAGGCGTCGTAGTCGGCCCAGCTCGAACGCGGCAGCTTGAACATCCTCGCCCGCTCCTTCCAGGAGCGCGCCGCATCCGGGTCCGGATCCAGGAAGATATGGCGGTGGTCGAACGCGGCGATGAGGCGGATGTGCCTGGACAGCAGCATGCCATTGCCGAAGACGTCACCGGACATGTCGCCGATGCCGACGCAGGTGAAATCCTCGCGCTGGCTGTCGCGGCCCATGGCGCGGAAATGCCTCTTGACCGACTCCCATGCGCCTTTCGCAGTAATCCCCATCCCCTTGTGGTCGTAGCCGACCGAACCACCGGACGCGAAGGCATCGCCCATCCAGAAGCCGTGTTCGGCGGCGATGGCGTTGGCGATGTCGGAGAAGGTCGCAGTGCCCTTGTCGGCCGCGACGACCAGATAGGGATCGTCGCCGTCATGGCGGACCACGTTCTCGGGCGGCACCACCTGACCGTCGACCAGGTTGTCGGTGATATCGAGCAGGGCATGGATGAACTGGGTGTAGCAGGCCACGCCTTCGGCCAGCACCGCGTCGCGGTCGCCATTGACCGGCGGCTTCTTGACGAAGAAGCCGCCCTTGGCGCCGACCGGGACGATCACGGTGTTCTTGACCATCTGTGCCTTCGCCAGGCCCAGCACTTCGGTGCGGAAGTCCTCGCGCCGGTCCGACCAGCGCAGCCCGCCACGCGCGACGGCGCCAAAGCGCAGGTGCACGCCTTCCATGCGCGGGCCGTAGACGAAGATCTCGCGATAGGGGCGTGGTTTCGGCAGGTCGGGCACCCTGGCCGAGTCGAACTTGAAACCGATGTAGTCCTTGAACCCGCCGTCCTTGCCCAGCTGGTAGTAGCCGGTGCGCAGGGTGGCATCGATGGCACCGGCGAAGCTGCGCAGGATGCGGTCCTCATCGAGGCTCGCGACGTGGTCGAGCAGCGCCTTGAGCGCCTTCCGGGTGGCATCGTACTGCGCATTGCGGCCGTGCCTGCGGGCCTCCACCACTGGCTCGAGCATGGCCTGGGTGGGCCCATCCCCGCCTGCGAGTCCTGCCAACTGCGCACTGAGCGTCTCCGCCCCGCGGCGGATTTCGGACTTGTTCTCGGTGCCGGTGCACGGGTCGAAGCGCGCCTCGAAAAGCTCCACCAGCAACCGCACCAGCAACGGATAGCGCGTGAACGTCCGTTCGACATAGGCCTGCGAGAACGGCACCCCGACCTGCTGCAGGTACTTCGAATAACCGCGCAGCATCGCGACCTGGCGCCAGGTGAGGCCGGCGGCGAGGATCAGCCGGTTGAAGCCGTCGTCCTCGGCCTGGCCTCGCCATAGGCGCACAAAGGCCTCGGCGAACTGGCCGCCGTCGCGGTCGACGTCGATGTCGCCGCCGATTGCCTCGACCTCGAAGTCCTGGATGTAGACGGCAACCAGCATGCCGCCATCAGTGGCGTACTCGATGCGGTAAGGGTGCTCGGAAATCACCCGCAAGCCCATGTTCTCCATCATCGGCAACGCGTCGGAGAGCGCGATATCGTGCTGCTGGCGGTAAAGCTTCAGCCGCAGCGGGCCCTGGCCCGGCAGCCGCCGTGGCGCGATGTACAGCCGCAGGCGCAGGTCATCGCTGCTGTCGAGCGCGGCCAGTTCCTCGACGTCGCTGGCGGCGATCTGCGGCGTGACCTGCTCGATGTAGGTGGCTGACAGCGCCCGCCCGTAGCGCTGCGCCAGTGCCAGCCCTTCGGTCTCGCCATGGCGCTCGATCAGCAGTTCGCGCAGGTCGTCCTGCCAGTTGCGCACGATCGATGCCAGCTCGGCCTCTAGCAGGCCCTGGTCGACGTCGAACTTCGCGCCGGGTCGCGGCCGTACGATCAGATGCAGCTGCGCCAGCGGCGACTCGCCCACGGCCACGTTGGTGTCGACGTGCTCGGCGTGCAGCGCGCGCCTGAGCATCGCCTCGATGCGCAGGCGCACGTCGGTATTGAAGCGGTCGCGCGGAATGTAGGCCAGCACCGAGTAGAAGCGGCCGTAGCGGTCGCAACGCAGGAACAAGCGGCTGCGCACCCGTTCCTGCAGGCCGAGGATGCCGGTGGCAACGCGATGCAGCTCATCTGCGGTGGCCTGGAACAACTCGTCGCGCGGCAGCGTCTCCAGGATGTGCTTGAGCGCCTTGCCGCTGTGGCTGGTGGGTTCCAGCCCGGATTCACGCATCACGTAATCGAACCGCTCGCGCACCAGGGGAATGTCCCATGGGCGGCGGTTGTAGGCGCTGGAGGTATACAGGCCGAGAAAGCGCTCCTCGGCGACCGGATTGCTGGCCTCGTCGAAGGTCAGCACCCCGATGTAGTCCATGTAACCGGGACGGTGCACGCTGGAGCGCGAGTTGGTCTTGGTCAGGATCAGTGCATCGACCGCGCCTGAATGCGGAATGTAATGCGCGGCCAGCGACTTCAGCGGCCGCGGCTTGCCGGAATCCTCGCCGCGCAGCAGGCCCAGTCCGCTGCCGTCCACGGCGCACAGCACCTCTTCGCCGGCTCGCGTCTTGACAGTGTATTCGCGATAGCCGAAGAAGGTGAAATGGTCGTCGGCGGCCCAGCGCAGGAAATCCTGTGCCTCGCGGCTCTGCTCTGTGCTCAGCGGCAACCGTCGCGACGCGAAGTCGTCGGCGATCGCCCGCATCCGCTCACGCATCGGCTGCCAGTCGGCGACGATGGCACGGACGTCATCAAGCACCGCGCGCAGCTTGTCCTCGATCCCGCTGCTGTCTTCGGTGCTCCGGCGGTCGATCTCCAGGTGCATCAGCGATTCCGGCTCGCCGTGGTCGCCGCCAACGGCGGTGAGCCTGCCGGCCTTGTCGCGCGCGATCCGCAACACCGGGTGGCCGAGGACGTGTACGCCGATCCCCAGTTCCGCCAGCGCCATGGTCACCGAATCGACCAGGAACGGCATGTCGTCGTTGACGATCTGAAGCACGGTATGCGGCGATTCCCAGCCGTGGGTCTTGTGTGCCGGGTTGAACAGGCGCAGCCGAGCGTTGCCGGGCTTGCGCTTGCGGGTGAATTCGAGGAAGTCGTTGGCCAGCGCCGCCCAGCCTTCGGGACTGTGCAGCGGCAGCTCGTCTTCGGTCAGGCGGCGGTAGAAGCCGCTGGCGAAGGCGCAGGCGTCATCGGCGCCGGTGCTGCCCGCGCGCTTGCGGACTGCGTCGAAGATCGGGTCGAGCAGTGCGCTGCGGTCGGTTACGCGCTTGCGTGCGGCCGCCTTGCGGCGGGGGGCTGGTTGTGTGGTGCTCATGGGAAGACGGTGTCCGCAGGGATACGGGTTGATCTGGTGTCAGGATCGATGATCTGCATCGAACGCGATGCGCGGATCAGCGCAGGCCCGTCTCGTGGCGTGCGATCACCAGCCGCTGGATCTCGCTGGTGCCTTCGTAGATCTCGGTGATCTTGGCATCGCGGAAGTAGCGTTCGATGGGCATTTCCTTGGAGTAGCCCATGCCGGCGTGGATCTGCACCGCCTGGTGGGCGATCCACATCGCCGCCTCCGAGGCGGTGAGCTTGGCCACCGCGGCCTCGGTGGTGAAGCGCTTGCCCTGCCCCTTGAGCCAGGCTGCGCGCAAGGTCAACAGCAGGGAAGCGTCGAGCTTGCATTTCATGTCGGCAAGCTTGGACTGGATCATCTGGAAGCTCCCGATCGGTTGGCCAAAGGCCTTGCGCTCGCGCGCATATTCGATCGAGGCCTCATAGGCGGCACGGGCCAGGCCCACCGCCTGCGAGGCGATGCCGATGCGGCCGGCATCGAGCACGCCCATCGCGATCTTGAAGCCGTGGCCCTCATCGCCCAGCACCTCATCAGCCTTGACCACGTAATCGCTGAACTCGATCTCGCAGGTGGCCGAGGCGCGGATGCCCAGCTTCGGTTCGGTCTTGCCACGGTGGTAACCGTCCCGCGTGGCATCCACCAGGAACGCGGTGATGCCGCGGGCATGCTTGTCCGGGTCGGTCATCGCGAACAGCACCACGTACTTGGCCACCGGTCCTGAGGTGATCCAGCTCTTCTTGCCGTTGACCACGAAGCTGCCGTCGTCCTGCTTGACCGCGCGGCAGCGCATGGCGGTGGCATCGGAGCCCGACTGCGGCTCGGTCAGCGCGAAGGCGCCGATCTCGCGGCCTTCGGCGATGGCGCGCACATACTTCTGTTTCTGCTCCTCGCTGCCGTAGGTGAGGATGCCGTTGCAGAACAGCGAGTTGTTGACCGACATGATGGTGGCGTGCGCGGCGTCGGCGGCGGCGATCTCGATCATCGCCAGCACGTAGGCGATCGGGTCCATGCCGGCGCCGCCGTACTCGGCCGGCACCTCGATCCCCATCAGCCCGTTCTCGCCCAGCAGGCGGATGTTGTCGAGCGGGAACTCGCCGCTGCGGTCGAAGCCCTCGGCGCTGGGCGCGATCTTCTCCTGGGCGATCCGCCGCGCCACATCCTGGAGCATCAACTGCTCTTCGGTGAATCCAAAATCCACGGTGCGCTCCGGCTTCGAGTCAGGGCTGGAATTGTAGCGGCACTCCGAGTCCCCAGCCCTCTTCCTGCTCCCGCCCTTGACCTCCGGCAGTACCCGTCGGACAATCATCGCTCTATCGCGATAGATAGGAAGATTGATGGATCTCGATGCCTGGTCCGCCAGGTTGAAGGTACTGGCCGACGCCACCCGCGTGCGCCTGCTGGCCCTGCTCGAGGGCGAGGAGCTGACGGTGGCGGAGCTTGCCGCGATCACCCGCCTGGCCCAGCCCCGGGTGTCCACCCATCTCGCCCGGCTCAAGGAAGCGGGCCTGGTGCGCGACCGCCGTGCCGGCGCGTCGGCCTATTACCGCTACGACGAGGCCGGCCTCGATCCCGCCCAGCGCAGCCTGTGGCAGGCGCTGCGCAATGGCGCCGACGACCCGCTGCTGCGCCAGGACGCCGAACGCGTCGCCGGCGTGCTGGCAACACGCGCGGCCGACCAGAACTGGGCCGACTCGGTGGCCGGCGACATGGAGCGGCACTACTCGCCCGGGCGCACTTGGGAAGCGTTGGCCCGTTCGGTGCTGCCGCTGTTCGAAACCGGTGACGTGCTCGACGTCGCCTCCGGCGACGGCGTGCTTGCCGAGTTGCTGGCGCCGCACGCGCAGCGCTATGTCTGCGTCGATGCCAGTCCACGCGTGGTCGAGGCGGCGAGCCAGCGCCTGCGTCGCTACCGCAACGTCGAGGTCCATGCGGCCGACATGCACACCCTGCCCTTCGCCGCCGCCAGCTTCGACCTCGTGGTCCTGATGCACGCCCTCACCTATTCCGCGAGACCGGCGCAGGCGGTGCTGGAAGCCGCGCGGGTGCTCAGGCCTGGCGGCCGACTGCTGCTGTCCAGCCTCGCCCGCCACGAACACCGTGCCGCGGTCGAGGCCTATGGCCACGCCAACCTCGGCTTCACCGCCAAGGAGTTGCGCCGCTTCGTCGACAAGGCCGGGCTCTCGGTGCAGGCCGCCGACACCGTGACCCGGGAGAAGCGGCCGCCGCATTTCGAAGTCATCTCGCTGATCGCCAGCCAGCCATGAACGTCCTCCCTTGGCTGCAACCCGCCCGCGTTGCCCGGCTCCAGGCCGCCCTGGCCGAGCGGATCCTGGTCATCGACGGCGCCATGGGCACGATGATCCAGCAATACCGGCTCGAGGAAGCCGACTACCGCGGGGAGCGCTTCCGCGAGGGCCACGACGACAGTCATGCCTATCCGACCGCGCCGGGCCGCCACGACCTCAAGGGCAACAACGACCTGCTGACCCTGAGCCGCCCCGAGATCATCGCAGCGGTGCATGCGGCCTACCTGGAGGCTGGGGCCGACCTGGTCGAGACCAACACCTTCAATGCCACCGCGATCAGCCAGGCCGACTACCACCTTGAGCACCTGGTGCATGAACTCAACCGCGAGGGCGCCCGGATCGCGCGCGCCGCCTGCGATGCCGCTGAAATGCAGACACCGCAGCGCCCGCGGTTCGTGATCGGCGTGCTCGGTCCCACCAGCCGCACCGCATCGATCAGCCCCGACGTCAACGACCCCGGCTTCCGCAACACCAGCTTCGACGCGCTGCGCGACACCTACCGCGAAGCCGCCGACGGCCTGATCGAGGGCGGTGCCGACGTATTGATGGTCGAGACCATCTTCGACACCCTCAACGCCAAGGCGGCGCTGTACGCGGTCGAGGAAGTGTTCGATGTACGCGGCGCACGGCTGCCGGTGATGATCTCGGGCACGATCACCGATGCCTCGGGCCGGACGCTGTCCGGCCAGACCGCCGAGGCCTTCCATGCTTCGGTCGCACACGGCAGGCCGCTGGCGATCGGCCTCAACTGCGCGCTTGGCGCCAAGGACCTGCGGCCGCATGTCGAAGCGCTGTCGGACATCGCCGAGGCCTGCATCAGCGCCCACCCCAACGCCGGCCTGCCCAACGCCTTCGGCGAATACGACGAGACGCCTGAGGAGATGGCGGCCACGCTGCGCGAGTTCGCCGAGTCCGGCCTGCTCAACCTGGTCGGTGGCTGCTGCGGCACCACGCCGGCGCACATCGCAGCCATCGCCGAGGCGATGCGCGATATTGCGCCGCGGAAGTTGCCGCGCCTCAGCCGGAAAGCGGCGTGACCAGAACTGCCCTGTGGGAGCGGCCATGGCCGCGATAAACGCCGGCAATGCATCGCGGCCATGGCCGCTCCCACAACTACACCACCAATCGATCGCGTATGAATGAAGCAACCCGCCATACCTGCCTGTCCGGCCTCGAGCCCCTGGTCATCACCCCGGACCTGCTGTTCGTCAACATCGGCGAGCGCACCAACGTCACCGGCAGCGCGCAGTTCCGCAAGCTGGTCAAGGAGAACCGCTTCGATGAGGCGGTCGAGGTCGCGCGCCAGCAGGTGGCCAGCGGCGCGCAGATCCTCGACGTCAACATGGACGAGGGCATGCTCGACTCCGAGCAGGCGATGGTGCGCTTCCTCAACCTGATCATGTCCGAGCCAGACATCGCGCGCATTCCGGTGATGGTCGACTCGTCCAAATGGAGCGTGATCGAGGCCGGCCTGAAGTGCCTGCAGGGCAAGAGCATCGTCAATTCGATCTCGCTCAAGGAGGGCGAGCCCGCCTTCGTCGAACAGGCGCGCAAGGTGCTGCGCTACGGCGCTGCGGCGGTGGTCATGGCCTTCGACGAGGAGGGTCAGGCCGACTCCTGCGTGCGCAAGGTGGAGATCTGCACCCGCGCCTACCGGATCCTGGTCGACCAGGTCGGGTTCCCTCCCGAGGACATCATCTTCGACCCCAACATCTTCGCCATCGCCACCGGGATCGAGGAGCACGACAACTACGCGGTCGACTTTATCCAGGCCACGCAGATCATCCGCGACACCCTGCCCCACTGCCATGTCTCCGGCGGCGTCTCCAACGTCTCGTTCTCCTTCCGCGGCAACGAGCGGGTACGCCAGGCGATCCACGCCGTGTTCCTCTACCACGCCATCGCCGCGGGCATGGACATGGGTATCGTCAACGCCGGGGCGTTGCCGATCGTCGATGATCTGGATCCCGAACTCCGCGAACGGGTCGAGGACGTGGTGCTCAACCGGCGTCGCGACGGCACCGAACGCCTTCTCGAGATCGCCGAACGCTATCGCGGCGGCAAGGGCGCGGCGAACGTCGAGGACCTGTCCTGGCGCGACAAGGACGTGCGCGCTCGGCTCAGCCACGCCCTGGTCCACGGCATCGACAAATACGTGGTCGAGGACACCGAGGAGGCGCGCGCCGCCGCCACGCGGCCACTGGATGTGATCGAAGGGCCGCTGATGGATGGAATGAACGTGGTCGGCGACCTGTTCGGCGCCGGCAAGATGTTCCTGCCGCAGGTGGTCAAGTCGGCGCGGGTAATGAAGAAGGCCGTGGCCCACCTGCTGCCGTATATCGAGGCCGAGAAGCTGCGCACCGGCGATGTCGGCAAGAACAATGGCAAGATCATCATGGCCACGGTCAAGGGCGATGTCCACGACATCGGCAAGAACATCGTCGGCGTGGTGCTGGCCTGCAACAACTTCGAGGTCATCGATCTCGGGGTGATGGTGCCGACACAGGTGATCCTGGACAAAGCGCGTGAGGTCTCGGCGGACATCATCGGCCTGTCCGGACTGATCACGCCGTCGCTGGAGGAAATGAGCCACGTCGCGCGCGAGATGCAGCGCCAGGGGTTCACGATGCCGCTGCTGATCGGCGGTGCCACCACCTCACGTGCGCATACCGCGCTGAAGATCGACCCGCACTACCAGTCGCCGACGGTCTGGGTGAAGGACGCCTCGCGCGCGGTAGGCGTTGCGCAGTCACTGATCAGCGTCGACCTGCGCGAGAATTTCGTCGCCGCCAACGACACCGACTACGCCGAGATCCGCGCGCGCCATCGCAACCGCGGCGACGCCAAACGCCTTGTCCCGCTGGCCAAGGCGCGCGCACAACGCTTCGACGGAGGCTGGGACGCCTACACGCCGCCGGCGCCGAACGAGCCCGGCATCACGGTACTCGACGATTATCCGCTGACGGAGTTGGTCGAGCTCATCGATTGGACGCCGTTCTTCAACGCATGGGAACTGGCCGGCAGGTACCCTGCGATCCTCACCGACGCAGTGGTCGGCAGGCAGGCGAGCGAGCTATACCGCGATGCCCGGGCGATGCTGGACAGGATCATCGAGGAAAAGTGGTTGACCGCAAGGGCGGTATTCGGACTGTGGCCGGCGAACTCCGTGGGCGATGACGTGGAGATTCTGGTCAGGGCGCCGGGACTCCGGACTCGGAATCTCCTGCTGCACTTCCTGCGCCAGCAGGTCGACAAGCCGGTCGAACGCCCCGACTTCTGTCTCGCCGACTTCATTGCGCCAAGGGATTCAGGCAAACAGGACTGGATCGGCGCTTTCGCCGTCACCGCCGGACACGGCATCGAGCCGCATGTGGCGCGCTTCGAGGCCGACCACGACGACTACAACGCGATCCTGCTCAAGGCCCTGGCAGACCGCCTCGCCGAGGCGCTGGCCGAGCGCCTGCACCAGCGCGTGCGGCGCGAGTTCTGGGGCTATGCCGCCGACGAGGCGCTCGGCAACGAGGCACTGATCGCCGAGAAGTACCGTGGCATCCGTCCCGCGCCCGGGTATCCCGCCTGCCCCGACCACAGCGAGAAACAGACCCTGTTCGCGCTACTCGATGCGCCCGGCAGCACCGGCATGACCCTGACGGAAAACTTCGCCATGCTGCCGACCGCGGCCGTGTCCGGCTATTACTTCAGCCATCCCGGCAGCCAGTATTTCGTGGTCGGCCGGCTATCCAGGGAACAGGCGGCGGACTACGCCAGGCGCAAGGGCGTCGACTTGGCCCAGGCCGAGCGCTGGTTGGCCTCCAACCTCGACTACGATCCCGAGTAGGCACGCATCCTGCGGACTACCGTTGCGCGCAGTGCGCTGCAAGACGTTCGAGTCCGAATATCGGCGCACAGCCCCTGATGTGCGCGCTTGCCCCGGGACACTGCTACCAGATCAGGTCGTCGGGGACCTGGTACTGCGGATCGGCATAGGGATCGGCGCCTGCGGCTGCCTCCGGATCCACCTTCAGCGCGACCGCGGGCGCGAAGATCGCCTCGGCCTCGGCCAGCAGCCCCGCGGTGACCAGCAGGTAGCGTCCGTTCAACTGCAGCACGCCGAGCTCACCGGCGTTGAGCGCCGCGAGCTGGTCGCCGTTGACGTGGATGCGCTTAATCTTGCCGCCGTAATCGAAGTGGCGGGCGATGGCCGCGTCGGGATCGTTGAGCGTCTTGCCTTCGAGCAGGGCTGCCAGCCGCGTCCTAGCCTCGCGGCGCAGGCGCGCGTCCTCCTGCTTGCGCTGCTCGGACTCGATGCGCTCCTGCTTCTCGCGCTGGGCGCGGATCGCGTAGGCCCTGGCGAGGTCGATGTCCGCCTGTGCCCGTGCATCGTGCTCCGGCCCGGACCGACGGCCTTGGTCACTGCGTGTCGGTTTAGCGGCAGGCGCCGGACGCCGGGCTTCGCGCGGCGTGCTGTGCGGCCTGGGCTTGTCTGCCTTGCTGGCCGGCTTGAACCCCAGGCCGAGTAATTGGTCGCGCAGGGTGTCGCTCATGTCCGTCCATCAGTAGTGGGGCGGTGGCGGTTCGTGCGCGGGATCCGCGAAGGCCTCGCCGCGAGCGTGCTTGAGGTCCTCCAGCGCTAAGCGCAGGCGGTCATGGTTGTGATCAGCCTGCAGCCGGGCCGACGCCAGCGCATCGCTCAACTCGGCCAGCGCCTGCTCCTGGAAGGCAAGCCGGGTCTCGAGTTCCACCACGCGGCGCTCCAGGTCATCGGCCGGCATCGGACTCACCTCTAGCCCGCAGGATCGAACGGCCACGGCCGATCCCGTAGTAGGCCAGGCCCGCAGCCTCGACGTCGGCAGGCTCGTACAGGTTGCGGCCGTCGAACACGACGCGATCGCCCAGGGCAGCGGCCAGCCGCGGAAAGTCGGGGCTGCGGAACTGCTTCCATTCGGTGACGATGGCCAGCGCGTCCGCGCCTGCGAGCGCTTCCTCCGCACTCGCGCACAGCATCAGGTCTTCGCGCTCGCCGTAAATCCGCCTGGCCTCTGCGGTCGCCTCGGGATCAAAGGCCCGCACCGTGGCCCCCGACTCCCAAAGCTGCTGCAGGAGACGGCGGCTGGACGCCTCGCGCATGTCGTCGGTGTTGGGCTTGAACGCCAGCCCCCAGACCGCGATGGTCTTGCCGCGCAATCCGGCTGTGTCGCCGTAATGACGCAGCATCAAGCCATGCAGATGATCCTTCTGACGTGCGTTCACCGACTCGACGGCGCCCAGCAGTTCGGCGTTGTAGCCGAGTTGGGCCGCGGTGCGCGCCAGGGCCTGCACGTCCTTCGGAAAACAGGAACCGCCGTAGCCCGCGCCGGGATAGATGAAGTGCCATCCGATCCGCGGATCCGAGCCGATACCCTGCCGGATCATCTCGACATCCGCGCCGACGCGCTCGGCGATGTTGGCGATCTCGTTCATGAAGCTGATTTTGGCGGCCAACAGCGCATTGGCGGCGTACTTGGTCAGTTCGGCAGAGCGAACGTCCATGACCACGATGCGATCGTGGTTGCGGTTGAACGGCGCGTACAACCTGCGCAGTGACTCGATCGCGAGCTCGGAGCGGGCGCCGATCACAATCCTGTCCGGTCGCATGAAGTCGTCGACCGCCGCGCCCTCCTTGAGGAACTCCGGATTGGAGACGACCTGGAAGTCGACCTCGATGCCGCGTTCGGCCAGGGCCCCGGCGATTTTCGCTTCCACCTTGTCGGCGGTGCCCACCGGGACCGTGGACTTGTCCACCACGATCGCAGGCCGGGACAGATGCGCGCCGATGGTCGCGGCGACTTCAAGCACATACTTGAGATCGGCGCTGCCATCCTCGTCCGGAGGCGTGCCCACGGCGATGAAGATGACCTCCGCATCGGCGACGGCCGCCTGCGCATCGGTGGTGAACGCCAACCTGCCTGCCTCATGGTTGTCGACCACCAGCGACTCGAGGCCGGGCTCGTAGATCGGCAGCACGCCCTGCTCGAGCCCGGCAATCTTGACGGCATCGACGTCGATGCAGGTGACGTGGTGCCCGACTTCCGCGAGGCAGGCCCCGCTGACCAGGCCGACATAGCCTGTTCCGAAAATCGCTACTTGCATCCGCTGCCGCTCCCCTCGTCCATGTGGCTGTCCACTACCGCTGCTTACTGGGTCGTGTCGACGATGTCCAGCAGCTCGACCTCAAATACCAGGGTTGCGTTCGGGCCGATCGGACCGCCCGGGGTGCCCTGCTCGCCATAGCCGAGCTTGCTGGGGATCCAGAGCTTGTACTTGCTGCCCACCGGCATCAGCTGCACGCCCTCGGCCCAGCCCGGCGCGACCTGGTTGAGCGCGAACACCGCCGGCTCGCCTCGCTCGTAGGAGCTGTCGAAGGTGGTGCCATCGAGTAGGTCGCCCTTGTAGTGCACGCGCACGGTCTGCTCGGCAGCGGGTCTGGCGCCGGTGCCTTCTGTCAGCACCTGGTACTGCAGGCCGGACGCGGTGGTCTGGACGCCGGGCTTGCCGGTGTTCCCGGCGAGGAACTTTTCGCCCTCGGTCAGGTTGGTTTTCGCCAGTGCCTCGGCCTCGGCCTGCTGCCTGGCCTGCATTCGCTCGCCGAAGGTCTTCGCCACCTGCATCGCCTGCTCTTCGGTCATCAGCAGGTCGCCGTCATCGAGCGAGGTGCGCACCGCTCGCATCACCGTGTCGAGGTCAACCTGGTCCTTGACCGGCTTCAGCGACTGACCCAGCTGCATACCGATCATGTAACTAACCTGCTGCTTTTCGGTCTTCAGGCCGGGGATCGCCACGGCGGCGGCGGGCGAGGCATCGGCCCCGGCGGCAGCCGCCGCGTCCTTGTCGACAGGCTTGCAGGCGGAGAGCGCGAGCATCAGGGAAGCGGCCAGCAGGCTGGTCGTGGTGGCGCGGAAGGCGGTCGTCATGCGGGAACTCCTCGGGAGAGCATTGGGGTCGGGGAAATCGGGATCATGCTTGGAATGCGCCATGGCTGCACGCCGGGGGCGGGTGAACGTGGCGCGGCTCAGAGCACCTGCAACAGTTCGACGTCGAACACCAGGGTCGCGTTGGGCCCGATACCGCCCGGGCTGCCGCTCTCGCCGTAGCCCAGCTCGCCAGGGATCCAGAACCGGTATTTGGCGCCGACCGGCATCATCGCCACGCCCTCGGTCCAGCCCGGAATCACCTCGCCCAAGCCGAACTCGGCCGGCTGGCCACGGTCGTAGGAACTGTCGAACACGGTGCCATCGAGCAGGGTGCCCTGGTAGTGCACGCGAACTCGTGAATTCGGGCGCGGGCGCGGGCCGGCCCCCTGCCGCAGCACGCGGTACTGCAGCCCGGATGGCGTGCTGAAGACGCCCTTGGCGGCCTTGTTGCCAGCCAGGAAGGCGGCTCCCTCGGCGGCATTGCTGCGGCCGGATTCGGCAGCCCGTGCCTGCAGTTTCACCTGCATCCGCGTCGAGAAGGCCATGCGCAGCGCATTGGCCTCCGCTTCGGCCAGCAAGGGCCTGCGTGCCTGCAACACGTCACGCAAGCCCTGCAGCAACAGCGGCAGCTCGAGCTCGTCTCGGATCGGCGCCAGCGAGCGGCCGACGTCGGCACCGACCAGCAGGCCGACCTTGTCCCTGGCCACGGGCGGCGTCGCTGCCCCGGGCGCCACGCCTGGCACCGGGCGGCCGTCGCGCTGGGCGATGCGCTGCATGAGTGCGGGCGCGACCGCCTGCGCCTCGGCCTCAGTCAGCAGCGGCTTGCCGCCGTCCAGGGCATGGCGCAGCGCGCGCTCGAAGGCCTCTAGATTGATGTCGGGACCGGCCGGCTTGATCGAGCCGCCCACGTCCATGCCGACCATGTAGCTGACCTGCTCGCGCTCGCTGGCAAGCGTGGGCCGGTCCTGGGCCACAGACACCGGCGCCAGACACAGGGCCGCAAGGATCGACAGCGCGGCGAAACCGCGCATCAGCTGCTGCATCGGAAACACTCCGGAAAGGGGCGCGGCGCCATTCGCGCGCCGCGTCAATGGTGCCTATTGTCGCGGTCGCGGCCGATGCGGGCAATCCGTCCTGCCTGCCTCATTCAGCGGGCCGGCCTCGCGGCCCGCCTGAGCGACGCACTCGACCCTCCCTTCGCCGGCGTGTCGACCACATCGGCAAACTAGCCTATAGCGAGCTGCAGGGACCGTCCAATCGCCCTCACGGCAACCCGAACGCACCTGTCGTGGTCGTCTGTGCCGCGCTCTCAAGGGCGGCGCGGCGGTATGAGCATCCTCCCGATCACCCTGCTGAAACCAATTCCGGCCAGTCAAGCCAGCCGAAAAGAAATGCATGTAATTGATTAACTTAAATATTTCTTCAATATGACTTTGGTTGGGTGGTCCGGGCAAGCAAATCGCTTGACATGATGTGTTCTGGTGTTATAGTAGAATACAACACCACGTATCCAACGCAGGACGGCCGCCATGAACCGCAAGTTCCACAACAGCCTGCTGGCGCTCTCCACCACCGGTCTGGCCATGGTCCTGGGCCTGATGGCCGCCACGCCAGTCCTGCCGACCCCGGAGAACGGCGCCACTCCCGCCGTCGATCTCGCCCGGGCCCAACTCACTGATGCACGCGTGTTGCACGCCAAGGTCGAACTGCGCAACGCCGACGAGACCGGCGTCGAAGCGATCACCCACACCGCGACCTTGCTTGCCGACATCGCCGCCGAGGCTGCTCTCGCCGCCGCGCTCGCCCAGCTCGAAGTCGCTGCGCAGGCCAAGGCCGATGCAGAAGCCGCAGCGCCCGTGCGCAGCCAACGGCGCAGCCGCGCACGCAATGCGCTCGCCACGCCCTATTTCTCGTTCGCGCATGGCCTGCGCGGCACCGGAGCCTGACCATGACCGCCATCCAGTGGAGCGACGGCGCTCCCATCTACCGGCAACTGAAGGAACGGGTCATCGCGATGATGCTCGACGGCGAGCTCAAGCCTGGTGACGCCCTGCCCTCTGTGCGCCAGGTCGCCGCCGAGTACCAGCTCAACCCGATCACCGTCTCGCGCGCCTACCAGGAGCTGGCCGACGAGGCTCTGGTCGAAAAACGCCGGGGACTGGGCATGTACGTGACCGAAGAGGCGTCGAAGAAGCTGCTCGGCAACGAACGCAAGCGCTTCCTCACCGAGGAGTGGCCGCTGGTGCTCGAACGCATCCAGCGCCTGGGACTGTCGATCGACGACCTGCTCAAGCCGGTCGCGCGCACTGGGGACAAGGCATGAACACCGAACTGCACCACACCACCACGGCCGACAACGTGGTCCGCGCCAGCGGCCTGCGCAAGGCCTACAAGAACAAGCTCGCGCTCGACGGCACCTCGTTCGAAATCGCCCCGGGGCGGATCATCGGCCTGATCGGCCCCAATGGCGCCGGCAAGACCACCGCGCTCAAGGCCATGCTCGGGCTGATCCCGTTTGAAGGTGAACTGCGCGTACTCGGCCGCGATCCGCGCACCGAGCGCGACGCACTGATGAACGACGTCTGTTTCATTGCCGATGTCGCCGTGCTGCCGCGCTGGATGCGGGTCCGCGAGGCGATCGACTTCGTCGACGGCGTGCATCCGCGCTTCGACCGCGCCCGCTGCGAGCGCTTCCTCGCCAACACCCAGCTCAAGCCCGGCATGCGGGTGCGCGAGATGTCCAAGGGCATGATCGTGCAGCTGCACCTGGCCCTGGTGATGGCGATCGACGCCCGCTTGCTGGTGCTCGACGAGCCGACCCTTGGCCTCGATATCCTTTACCGCAAGCAGTTCTACCAGCGACTGCTGGAGGACTACTTCGACGAGCAGAAGACCATCCTGATCACCACCCACCAGGTGGAAGAGGTCGAGCACATCCTGACCGACGTGATGTTCATCCGCGACGGCAGGATCGTGCTCGATGCACCGATGGACGAGCTTGGCGATCGCTTCGTCGAATTGCTGGCCAACGCCGAACACGCCGACCACGCCCGCTCGCTGCAGCCCATCGACGAGCGTGCCCTGCCCTTCGGCAAGACCGTGATGGTGTTCGACGGCGTGCCCCGCGCCACGCTCGCCCCGCTCGGCGAGACCCGCACCCCCGGCCTGGCCGACCTGTTCGTGGCCACCATGAAAGGAACCTACGCATGAACGCCTCCGCCAACACCCTGCCCGTCGGCAAGGCTCCAGCGCACCGGACCCACCGCTTCGCGCTGCTGCTCAAGCGCGAGTTCTGGGAGCACAAGGGCGGCTTCTTCTGGGCGCCACTGGTCGCCGGCGGCATTTCGTTGCTGCTGACAATGATGGCACTGATCGTCGCCGAGGTCGCGGGGCGCCGCGCGGGCAACCAGGCCTTCAACATCGACGGCGAACAGTTCACCCTGACGCGCGACCTGGGGAAGCTCACCTCGCGGATGGGCCCCGATGAGATCCGCCAGATGGGCGACGCCATCGACATGAGCCTGCTGATGGCCTCGAGCTGGCCGTTCATCGTGCTCGCCTTCGTGCTGTTCTTCTACTGCCTGGGCGCCCTGTACGACGAGCGCAAGGACCGCAGCGTCCTGTTCTGGAAATCGCTGCCGCTGTCCGACCGCGAGACCGTGCTGTCCAAGGTCGCCAGCGCTACCCTGGTCGCTCCCGCCATCGCCACCGCCGCCGCGATCCTCACCATGTTCGGTTTCCTGCTGGTGATCAGTGGTTTCGTGCTCCTGCACGGTGGCAACCCGGTGCAACTGGTCTGGGGACCCGGCAGTCCGCTGACGCTGGCCGGGCAACTCGCCGCCGCGATCCCGATCTACGCGCTGTGGATGCTGCCCACCGTGGGTTGGCTGCTGTTGTGCTCGGCCTGGGCGCGCAGCAAGCCCTTCCTGTGGGCGATCATGATCCCGGTCTTCGCCGGGGTGATCGTGTCGTGGTTCAAGCTGATGGGGTTGTTCGATCTGGAAGCGATCTGGTTCTGGAAGAACGTGGTCGCGCGGATGCTGTTCAGTGTTGCGCCGGTGACCTGGCTCGACGTCGCCCGCATCGAGCAGATGGACCTCAGCGGCCCTGGCGGGGTGCGCGCCCTGCTGAGCCTGCAATCCACGTATTCCACCTTGCTCTCCCCGCAGCTGTGGCTGGGCGTAGTAGCCGGCGCAGCGATGATCCTCGCCGCCATCCGCCTCCGCCGCTGGCGGGACGAGGGGTGAGGCAGGCCGCTTGCGCGGCACTGCCGCGCGGGCTGCCGAACGCCCGGACATGGATGTCCGGGCCGGGCGACCCGACAACAGTTTCCCGCCATGGAAGGCAGATACCAAGCGGATCTAAGTTACGGCAGCGCCGCGCGGCCTACCGGGTCAGGGATGTCCGGACCGGACCATCCGAAGCAAGGTGGTCCCGCCATGGATGTCAGCGACAGTCGCAATGAAACCGCGCAATGCCCAGGCAACCCGATTCGTCTGACCCTACCCATCACACCACACTCCAAGCACCAATTTGCAGGAGCCACCCATGAGCCGCCCCGCGCATGCCTCCGCCTCAGTCGTCCTTGCCCTCGCCGCCATGACGCTGTTCTCCGCGTGCGCACCAGCACCCGCTCCGGCCGATCCCGCGTCCACACCCGACGACGGGCCACGCACCGCACTCGGCCGCACCGTGGACCGCGCCATCGCCGAGGCCCGCAAGGATCTGGCGACGCAGAACATCCGCATCGGGGAAGGATTCGACATCAACGCCGGACCGATAAAAGCGCGCTTGCCCAAGGTTGACGGCGACCTGCCGCGCGCCGAGATCACCCCGCAGGGGGACCTGCTGATCGCCGGTGACCGGGTCGAGGTGACTGCCGCGCAGCACCACGACCTGTTGCAGTACCGCGCCCACGTGCTGGCGATCGCCGAGGCCGGCATGGCAATGGGAGTCAAGGGCGCCGATCTCGCTGGCCAAGCGGTGGGCCATGCTCTGCGCAGCCTCTTTACCCGCGATGGCAAGGACTTCGAACAGCGGATCGAGGCCGAGGCCCGGAAGCTCGAGGGCGACGCGCTTCTGCTGTGCGCGCACATGCAGCCGCTGTACGACACCCAGCAGCGCCTGGCCGCGTCGCTGCCCGCTTTCGCCCCCTATGCCACGCTGACCCAGGAGGGTGTCCACGAGTGCGGCGACCGCAACTCCGGCGACCAGAGCCGCGCGCGGATCCGTGAAGACATCCGCAACGACATCCGCTCGGGGATCCGCGGCACCATCCAGGCCGCGGTTCCGAGGACGCTCCCCGAGCGCAGTCGCGATGATCCCGCAAGGGAGGCGGACGAAGCCGGCGCGAAGCACGCGGCCTCAACATCCCCGGAGCCTTCCCCATGAAGTGGCCCGCCCTGCTGTCCGCAACCATGGCACAGCGGTACACGGGGACGCGCTGCCCGGTGAATGGCCGGGGCGCAACTGAAAGGATGGCGTCTCGCGCCGCCAGCGCTCACCGCTGCCCGTTGCGCTTGCCCTGGATCCCGCCGCGCGTCAACGTCGCGGGGTCCAGCAGGGTCTCCAGCGCCTGCTTCGACAGCCCACTGTCCTCCAGCGCCACGTCGAACACCGGCCTGCCTTCCTTGTAGGCGCGCTTGGCGATGGCGGCCGCCTTCTCGTAGCCGATCACCGGGTTGAGCGCGGTCACCAGCACCGGGTTTCGCGCCAACGGGCCGGCGATGTTGGCCTTGCGCAACTTGATCCCGGCGATCGCGTTGTCGGCCAGCAGACGCATGCTGTTGGCCAGCAGGCCGATGCTGTCGAGCAGGTTGACGGCGATCAGCGGCAGCATCACGTTGAGCTGGAAATTGCCGCTGGCACCGGCAATGGTGATCGCGGTGTGCTGGCCCATCACCTGGGCGCAGGCCATGCAGGTCGCCTCCGGGATCACCGGGTTGACCTTGCCCGGCATGATCGACGAGCCGGGCTGAAGCGCCGGCAGTTCGATCTCGCCCAGGCCCGCCAATGGGCCGGAGTTCATCCAGCGCAGGTCGTTGGCGATCTTCATCAGCGCCACCGCCAGCGCGTTGAGCTGGCCCGATAGTTCGACAGCGTCATCCTGCGCGGCGATGCCCTCGAATTTGTCGTCGGCTGACTCGAATTTCGTCTTCGCCAGCGTCGACAGCGCCTTGGCCATCGCCTGGCCAAAGCGTGGATCGGCATTGATGCCGGTGCCGATGGCGGTGCCGCCGATCGGCAGCCGCCTCAGGCGCTTGAGCGCATCCTCGATCCGACCCTGGGCGGACGCCAGCTGCGACGACCAAGCGCCGAACTCCTGGCCGATGGTCAACGGCATCGCGTCCATCAAGTGGGTGCGGCCGGTCTTGACCACCTTGCCGACGGCACGGGCGCGGCCAACGATCGTCTTGCGCAGGTGCTTAAGCGCCGGCAGCAGGTCCTCGACCACGGCCAGCTGCGCGGAGACGCGGATGGCGCTCGGGATCACGTCATTGGAACTCTGGCCGAGGTTGACATGGTCGTTCGGGTGCACCGTCTTGCCACCGGCGCGCGAGGCGAGTGCAGCGATCACCTCGTTGGCATTCATGTTGGACGAGGTGCCGGAGCCGGTCTGATAGACGTCAATGGGAAATTGCCCATCGTGCTTGCCCGCGGCCACCTCCATCGCAGCGGCCCGGATCGCCCTGGCCTGCGCCTTCGGCAGCAGCCCGAGCTCGCCGTTCACTCCAGCCGCGGCGGCCTTGACCAGACCCAGCGCGCGGACGAACCCGCGCGGCATCGGGCGCCCCGAAATCGGGAAATTCTCCACTGCGCGCTGGGTCTGGGCTCCCCACAGCGCATCGGCGGGCACCTGCAGGGCGCCCATGCTGTCGTGTTCGGTCCGATAACCCCTGGCCATCTCATCCTCCGTTCCCGTGCGCCCTGAGCATACTCGCCCCCGGCGTCGCCTCGTGGACTTCTCACCAGGGAGGGCGACCTTCCTGGTTTGAGGAACCTCTGAACTTCTTGAGAGCTTCCGTGACGGAATTGATCCATGCGTCATGGGTGAGGCTCCGGAGCCGATGGACCTCACCCGCGAATCGGGGCATTGCCAGCATCCAGCGAGGTGTTACGCCTTGGGGCAGCGCTACGTGTCACAACGTAGAATGTCCCGCACGCCGCCATCCCCGCCGCCACCATGTCCGACGCCCAGCTCCTCGCCCTGTCCCCGCTCGACGGCCGCTATGCCGGCAAGGTCGATGCGCTGCGGCCGGTTTTCTCCGAATATGGGCTGATCCGCGCCCGGGTCCGGGTCGAGGTGGAATGGCTGCTGGCGCTGGCCGCCGAACCCCTGATCGGTGAACTGCCGGGCTTCGACGCCGATGCTGCCGCCCGGCTGCGCGCGCTGGCTGACGACTTCTCGATCGCGGGTGCCACGCGCATCAAGGAGATCGAGGCGACCACCAACCACGACGTCAAGGCGGTGGAGTACTTCCTCAAGGAACGCCTGAAACAAGATGCCGCGCTGGCGCCGGCAGTGGAGTTCGTCCACTTCGCCTGCACCAGCGAGGACATCAACAACCTGGCCTACGCGCTGATGCTCAACCGGGCGCGCCAGGAGGTGCTGCTGCCCAAGCTCGACGCCGTGATCCAGGCCCTGCGCGCGATGGCCCACGACCACGCTGCGCTGCCGATGCTCTCGCGCACCCACGGCCAGACCGCTTCGCCCACCACCCTGGGCAAGGAGCTGGCCAACGTCGTCGCGCGCCTGCGCCGCCAGGGCGAGCAGCTGGCCGGCGTGTCGCTGACCGGCAAGATCAACGGCGCAGTCGGCAACTACAACGCCCATGTCGTCGCATATCCCGAGGTCGACTGGCCTGCATTTGCGCAGCGGTTCGTGCAATCGCTGGACCTGGACTTCAATCCCTGGACCACCCAGATCGAGCCGCATGACGGCATTGCCGAATTGTGCGACGCGCAAAAGCGCATCGGCACCATCTGCATCGACCTCTGCCGCGACCTGTGGGGCTACATCTCGCTGGGCTATTTCACCCAGGCGCTGAAGGATGGCGAAGTCGGCAGCTCGACCATGCCGCACAAGGTCAATCCGATCGACTTCGAGAACGCGGAAGGCAACTTCGGCATCGCCAATGCGCTGCTGGAGCATTTCAGCGCTAAGCTACCGCTCAGCCGCTGGCAGCGCGACCTCACCGACTCCACCGTGCTGCGCGCGCTGGGCACGGCCTTTGGCCACGCGCTGGTCGGGATGGAAGCACTGTTGCGCGGACTCGGCAAGCTCAGCGCCAACGAGGCGCGGCTGGCGGCCGACCTTGACGCGGCCAGGGAAGTGCTGGCCGAAGCCGTGCAGACCGTGATGCGCCGCCACGGCCTGCCCGAGCCCTACGAACAGCTCAAGGCGCTGACCCGCGGCCATGGCATCAGCGAAGCCTCGATGCGCGCGTTCATCGGTTCGCTGGAAATTCCGGAGGACGCCAGACAGAGATTGCTGGAGATGACGCCGGGCAGCTATGTCGGGCTGGCGGAGACCCTCGCGCGTGAAGTCTGAAGTGTCGGTGACGCCCCGCCCCTGCGTCGACGCCCCGATGTCACCGCCTCCGGAAATCAGAACGTCCAACTGGCGCGCCGCATTGTCAGCCGCGCTGTTCGCATTCGCGCTGTCGCGTGTGTTGATCCTGCTCACGGCAGCAACATCTATGGCAATTGCGCAGCAGTGGTCCGGTCGGGGCGGCGAGGCGAATGACATCCGGCTGTTCACTCCGCAATCGGTGGCTGCCTTGCACGGAATGGTGATGGAGTACGACGCGGGATGGTACGCAAATGTCGTTACCTACGGTTACGAGCAACGCCCTTTCGATACTCGCAGCCAGGCGAACTGGGCATTCTTCCCGTTGCATCCGCTGACCTGGCGCACGCTCCACGCCACCGGCATGGATCTTGCGTGGTCGGGCGTGCTGCTGGCGAACCTGTTCTTTCTGCTAGCGTTGTTCCAGACGCACCGCTGGGTGCAGATGCTGCGGGACGAAGCCACCGCAACGCGCGCGGTGTTGTGCCTGGCGCTGTTCCCGACCGCGTATTTCTTCTCGCTGCCGTGGAGCGAATCGCTGTTCCTGCTGCTGTCGGCCTCCAGCCTGCTGGCGATGGAGCAGCGGCGCTGGGGGCAGTCGACCGCCTTCACTGCGCTGGCGTCTGCGACGCGTCCGACCGGTGTGTTTCTCGCCGCGCTCATGTGGTGGCAGACGCGCGACGGCCGTCGCGTGCCGCAGCCGCGCTATTGGGTGTTGGCAGCGCTCGGTTGTACGGGCCTGTTCGCGTTCATGGCGCTGCTGTGGCTCAAGACCGGCAATCCACTGGCGTTCTCCGACATCCAGGCTGCCTGGGGCCGTAACGTCGGCAGCAGCCGGATCGAGCCTTTACACAATTGGCTGATGGATCCGCTGTTGATCGCCGTGGCCTGGAATACCCGCTGGATCAACAACCCGGCCTTGCTGCTCGGCCTTGCCGGGTCGGTGTGGCTGTGGCGGCAGAAATTGCGCGGTCTGGCATTCTTCAGTTTCATTTGCCTGCTGCTGCCGTGGTCGACCGGCACGCTGATCAGCATGGGTCGCTACGTCGTATCCTGTGTGCCTTTGTTCCTCGCATTCGCTTGCTGGCTCGAACGCCCGCGCTGGTGGACAGTCTGGCTTGTCGTCAGCGTCTCCTTGCTGGTCGGCATGACCGCCAGCTTCACCATAGGCGTGAGCTCCGCCGCCACCTGACCACGCACCAGGCACCGCTGGGGGACACGAGGGCAGGAATGACGCGGAAGGTCGTTCTACGCTGTGGGAATGTCAATGATCCTGCTGGTCAACCTCGATGTTCCGGACCTCCCTTCTGGCGTGGTGTTTTACACCGCTGCGTTCGGGCTGAACGCCGTCAGACGCTTCGGCGATGAGGGGGTCGATCTGCTGGGCGCGAGTGTGCCGATTTACCTGCCAAGGAAACCGCCGGGCAGCGTCGGCGCTGCAACGTCTCCGCGCGCCTATGACCGCCACTGGTCGCCGGCCCAATGCGACATCGTGGTAGACGACTTCGATCGTGCATTGGCCCGCGCGATATCGGCAGGTGCGGTGCAGGAAGGCGAAGTCCGCAACGCCGTCTGGGCCGGATCGTGCAACTGGCAGATCGTTTTGGCCATGGGTGCCCGTTGCAGTTTCTCGGCCGCGGCTATGATGAGATAGCGACATGAACATCAGAAAAAAAACAGAAAAGGCCAAGTCCTTGCCGATCGAGATCGACGCCGCCGTCCTGCCCCCATTGGGCATGCCGCCGGCCGAATTCCTGCGCGATTACTGGCAGAAAAAACCGCTGCTGATCCGCAACGCGTTTGCGGATTTCGCCTCGCCGGACTTCAAGCCGCCGATCCAGCCCGAGGACCTCGCCGGCCTCGCCTGCGAGCAGGCCGCGTTGTCGCGCATCGTCGCGCTCGAGCGCGGCACATCGCCCGGCAGTCGCGACCGCTGGCTGCTGCGCCACGGGCCTTTCCCGGAAGAGATGTTCTCGGCCATGCCCGACCACGACTGGACCCTGCTGGTGCAGGACGTGGACAAGTGGGATGCCGATGTCGCCGCGCTGCTGGAGGCCTTCGTTTTCCTGCCGCGCTGGCGCATCGACGATGTCATGGTTAGCTTCGCGGCCACTGGCGGCTCGGTGGGCGCG
This sequence comes from Pseudomonadota bacterium, assembly GCA_030858145.1. Classification (GTDB taxonomy): domain Bacteria; phylum Pseudomonadota; class Gammaproteobacteria; order Xanthomonadales; family Xanthomonadaceae; genus Luteimonas. Next base: position 629 of record JALZMP010000011.1, on the reverse strand, counting down.
CACGTCGACCACTACGACGTGTTCCTGCTACAGGCGCAGGGGCACCGGCGCTGGCAGATCGACGCCTCCGAGGCGCCGCCGCTGGCGTTCCGCGACGATGTCGAGCTGAAGCTGCTGCGCGCGTTCGCGCCCAGCCACGATTGGGTGCTCGGCCCCGGCGACATGCTCTACCTGCCACCCGGCGTCCCCCACCATGGCGTCGCTGAGGACCCTTGCCTTACCTATTCCATCGGCATGCGCGCGCCTTCGGCGGCCGAGCTGATGGGCAACTACATCGACTCCCTGGCCGCCGAAGCCGATGAATCGCTACGCTATCGCGACGCCGACCTGTCGCCGCCGAAAGATCCGAACGAGATCGACGAACAGGCCATGCAGCGTGTCGTCGAGGCGCTGAACCGGCTGCGCATGCACGATGCCGATGCGCTCGGCGACTGGTTCGGCCGCTTCATCACCCTGTATCGCAGCGCCGGTGTCGCCCATGCCGACGAGGCCGCGCCCACCCGCATCGAGATGGAGTGGGCCCTGCAGCAGGGTACCTTGCTGTCGCGCCACCCGTGGACGCGCATGGCCTGGCGCAGGGCCGGTGCCCGGCGGGCGCGCGGCGCGGGGCGAGCGGCACGGCTGTACGT
>JALZMP010000001.1 GCA_030858145.1 Pseudomonadota bacterium | reverse complement strand
CGCTGGTCTCAGGCGACCGCGCAGAATCCCCGCCGTTGCAATACTGGCGGCGCTGGTGCGAGGACGCAGGCCCGGCGCTGGCCCCGTTGGACGAACCCGCCCCCCAGCCCAGGGAGGCCGGCCCACGAACTGTCCCGCAGCCACTGCCCACGCCAGCAGCGGTCGCCGACACTCCGGCTGAAACGCCCTACCGGGTGCTGGTCGTCGAGGATGACATCAGCCAGGCGCTGTTTGCCGAAAGCGTGCTCATGGGTGCCGGCATGGAGGCCGCCGTGGTGCTGGCGACCACCGAGGTCATGGCAGCCATGGAACGCTTCAAGCCCGAGCTGGTGCTGATGGACCTGCACATGCCCGGCCTCAATGGCACCGAGCTGACAGCGATGATCCGCGAGCATGCGACGTTTGCGCATGTTCCCGTGGTGTTCCTGACCGGAGACCCCGACCCTGAGCGCCACGTGCAGGCGCTGGAGGGGGGCGCCGACGATTTCCTGTCCAAGCCGGTGCCGCCGCGTCACCTCATCGCCGCGGTCCAGAGCCGCGTGAAACGCGCGCGCATGCTGGAGCGGCAACGCAGCGGCGAAGGTCGCCATCCAGCCACCGGCCTGCACACCCGTCCGCACATGCTGCATCGGCTCAATGCGGTGATTCCCGGGTCCGCCGAAGGCGCCCTGTATTTCCTCGAGGTCGAGAGCCTGCCGGCCCTGCGCGATCGACTGGGCTATGCGGGGGTCGAGGCGCTCATGACCGAAGCCGGGCGGCACATCGGCATGCTCGCCGGGAACAACGCGGTCTCGCGGCTCAACGACAATACCTTCGTCCTGCATGCCACGGAGACAAATGGCGTCGAGCCGGGACAATGGGCCCGTCATCTGCGCGACGGGTTCGGCCGCCATGTCTTTGCCTGCGCCGGCGAGACGCTGCGACTGCGTGCGGTGGTCGGCTACGCAACGCTCGCACAGGGTTTCGAGGACGCCAGCAGCGCCCTGGCGGCGGCCGAGCAGGCGCTACGGCAGGCACGGGTCGAGTCCAGCGGCGTGGCAAACTATGCTCCGCCGGCGACACGCGATGCCGCGCATGACCGCGCATTGATTGACATCACGCGCGAGGCCATCGCTCACGAACGGCTGGAGCTCGCCTTCCAGCCGGTGGTTGCCGTTGCCGGCGGCGACCAGGCGCAATTCCAGGCCCTGCTTCGGGTGCGCGATGGCGCAGGCGTGCTGCATGCCGCCGCCGACATCCTGCCCGCGGTCGCAGGCACCGGGCTGCTGCACCAGATCGACCAGCGCATCGCCCAGCTCGCGATCGACGTCCTCCGGCGTCGCGAGCGTGAAGGCAATCCCGTGCGCCTGTTCGTGTCGCAATCCGCGCATACGCTTGCGGCGGAGGGCTATGCCGACTGGCTGGTCGAAAGCGTCGCCCTGGCCGAGGTCGCCGCAGGCGCCCTGGTGGTTGATGTCTCCCTGGAGGACGGGTTGTTCCAGGCACCGTCGCTGGAGGAGTTCTGCGCCGCGATGGTGCCTGCAGGTATCCAGCTTTGCCTGGGCCAGTACCGCATGACCGATGACGCGGCTGCGCTGCTGGCACGATTGCCATTGGGATTCGTGCGCCTGCATGCCGATTACTGCAGCCGCCTGGAAGATCCGGCCATACACGACGAGATGCGGGTCGCCATCGAGCATGCACATCGCCGCGGCCTGCAGGTCATCGGGCCTCACGTCGAGGATCCGCAGGCAGCGGCGACGTTGTGGATGAGCGGCATCGACTTCATCCAGGGCAACCTGGTGCAGCAGGTCGCCGGCGGGCTCGATTTCGACTTCCAGCATTCGGTGCTCTGAAATGATGGATGCGTCGCGCCCTTCGCTCCTGATGCTGCGCTGGCTGGCGCTGGGGGCGGCGGCAGGTGCCGCGCTGACCCTGCTGATGGCGCACCTGGAGCTCAATGGCCCATGGGAAACCGTCGCCCTGGTGCTCACGCTGCTGGCCGGGTTCGCCATCGCCGGCGTCATCGTGCTGATGCGTCGACGGGAACAGCTGATCGACGAAACCGACAGGCGCGCCCGCCAGAGCGAGGAAGAAAAGAGCGAGTTGCAGCGCGAACTCGATCGCCACACCCAGCTCGAGACGCAGCTGCGGCAGGCCAAGCAGGCGGCGGAATCCGCGGTGATGGCCAAGGGCGAGTTCCTCGCCACCATGAGCCACGAAATCCGCACCCCGCTCAATGGCATCGTGCCGATGCTCGACTTGCTGATGCACGCAAGGCTCGCGCCCGACCATGCCGAGATGGTGCGCACCGCCTACACCTCGTCGCAGCAGATGCTCCGGATCGTCGACGACATCCTCGACTACTCGAAGCTGGAGGCCAACAAGCTGGTTCTCGAGGCCACCACCTTCAACCTGCGCGAGCTGCTTGAAGGAGTGATGCAGCTGATGGAGCGGCCGGCGCAAAGCAAGGGGCTGCGCCTGAACCTGCAGATCGACGCATCGGTACGCCTGTCGGTGCGCGGCGATCCGGTGCGATTGCGGCAGGTCATCGGCAACCTGGTGAGCAACGCCGTCAAGTTCACCGAGCGCGGCTCGGTCGTGGTCAGCGTGCGCCGCATCGGCGAGACGACCGCCCAGCACCAGCTTCGCTTCGAGGTGCGCGACACCGGCATCGGCATCGCGCCTGCGTCGCAGTCACGTCTGTTCCAGGCCTTCAACCAGGCCGACGCCTCCACCACCCGGCTGTATGGCGGCACCGGCCTGGGACTGGCGATCTCCAAGCGCATCGTGGACCTGATGGGCGGCCGCATTTCCGTGGATTCCGAGCACGGCCACGGCGCCACCTTCTGGTTCGAGGTCCCGCTGCTGAAGGTCCACGGCGACATCCGGCAGCCTGACGTGGCGGCGTCGGGGCGCCGGGTCCTGCTGCTCAGCACCGATCCCCGCCTGCGCCTGCGGCTGGCGCTGCTGCTGCCCAACTGGGGCTTGCGCGTGACTTCCGTGGAAACCACCCAGGAGGCGCTGGACCGGCTGCGCACCGCGGCCAACCAGGGCGAGCCCTGGACCTATTCGATCGTGCTCGCCGATCTTGCCGGCATGCGCAGCACGTCGGTTGCCCTGCACCGCAATCTTGGCCGCCATGATGTCTACGGCAACACCCGGCTCGTCTGCCTGTACGGTGACGATCCGGTTGCGGAGGAACTGCAGCAGAACGCGACCCTGCTCAGTCGGCAGGGCCCCGATGCCGATTTGCGCGTGGCACTGATGTCGGATCGCGCTGATGCCGACGCGGCCAACCCCGGAGACCAGGGCCCCATGCACACCGTCGCCTCGACCGCACCCACGCTGCCAGACGGTTCGACGACACGCGCCGCACGCGTGCTGCTGGTCGAGGACAACCCCGTCAACCTGATGGTCGGGCAGCGGCTGCTCAGCGTGCTCGGCATCACCTGCGACACGGCTGGCAACGGTGAGACTGCGCTGATGCGGATGTCGAGCTCACGCTACGACGTGGTGCTCATGGACTGCCAAATGCCGGTCATGGACGGGTACACCGCGACCCGTCGCTGGCGCGAGTGCGAGAGCGCCGCCGGCGACGGCCATCACCTGCCGATCATCGCGATGACCGCCAACGCGATGGCAGGCGACCGCCAGAAGTGCCTGGATGCCGGCATGGACGACTACCTACCGAAGCCGGTCACGCGCAGCGAGCTTGAGCGTTGCCTGCACCGGTGGTGGAAACCGGAATCCGTGGCCTCCGGCGTGGCGGCGCCTCGTGCCCTGGATGGGGCGCCTCAGGCCCACACCGAGGCCGACACCCGTGCGCCACCATCCGAAGACGGCGGCAACCGCATCGCGCTGCCGGAGCCCGTTGCAGACGCGACCGCCCCAACTCCTCCGCAACCTGTGCACCCGACTGTCGCCGGGCCTTGGGCGCCTCCTGCCGAGCCGCCGCAGGCGGCTGCGCCCAGCGTTGCGGCCGAACAGGCTCCCGCCCCGCCCCCAGTGATCGACCAGGAAGTCCTGGTCGAGCTGCGCTCCCTGCTCGGCAGTGACGTCGACCACCTGATCGACGTTTTCCTCGAGGACACCCCGCGCATCCTGGCGGCGCTGGAGAGCGCGGCCATCGGCCCTGATTACGACGCCTTGCGCGACGCTGCGCATTCGCTCAAGTCGTCCAGTGCCAACCTCGGCGCCATGTCGCTGTCGGCAGCCTCCAGGCGCGTCGAGCAGGGCGCGCGCCAAAGGACGCTGAAACATCCCGCGGTGGCGGTGGCATTGGTGTGCAACGAATACGCCCGCGCAAAGCAGGCATTGCAGGACTACGCCAAGGCAGGCGTCACCTGACCCCTCCAACCCCCGGACCTGTCCCGCGAATGCCGGTACAAGCAGCCGGCCAGATTGGCCACATCGATCCTGATCTTGCCGACATTCCGCAAGCGGACCTCAGGGTGCCGCCGTGGCTCAGTCGCTGTCGCCGTCGACCTTGATCTGCAGGTAGTTCTGCTCGCCCAGGCGCGTGATCAGCGACAGCTGGGTCTCCAGCCAGTCGACGTGCTCCTCTTCGGATTCGAGGATGTCGGCGAACAGCTTGCGGCTTACGAAATCGCTCATTTCTTCGCAATGGGCGATGGCGGTCTTGAGCTGCGGCACGGCCTCCAGCTCCAGCGCCAGGTCGCACTCGAGGATCTCGCGCGGGTTCTCACCGATGCGCAGCTTGCCCAGCGCCTGGAAGTTCGGCAGGCCGTCGAGGAACAGGATGCGCTCGGCCAGCGCATCGGCATGCTTCATCTCATCGATCGACTCCTCGTACTCGTGCTTGGCGAGTTCGAGCAGGCCCCAGTTCTTCAACATCTTGGCGTGCAGGAAATACTGGTTGATCGCGGTGAGCTCGTTGTAGAGCGCCTCGTTGAGGAACTGGATGACCTGGGGGTCGCCTTTCATGGCGGTGCTCCGCTAGCTTCGACGCGCCCACTCTAGCGCCGCGCGCGCGACGATGACGGAACGCGAATCGAGTGCATTTCCGTGCCGGTGCGAAAGCGTGCAGAAGCCCGTGGGGCGGCGGCGCGGCGCGGGATCGCGCCGTTGTCCATGCGGGACCTGTCAGGCGGCGTGCGCGATGGCGGGCGGGGCGAAGGAACCGCCGCCGGATGGCGAGGCCTGCGGATCGGACGCGTCCTGCACCGGCGCGAGAAGCGCGCAGGCCAGCGGCACGCAGCTGCCACAGGTGGAGCCGCAGCCGGTGCGCATGGTCAGCTCGGTCATGCCGCGGCAACCCGCCTCCGCCGCCTGGCGGATGTCGCGTTCGGTGACGCCATTGCAGAGGCAGACGTACATGGGCGGGCGGGTCGACGGCGGGTGGGCCCTTATTGCGCCACGGATGAGAATGATTGTCAATCCAGTCGCTGAACTTCAGCTGCCGGGTGTCTCCGGCACCTTGGCGGTCACCTGCATCACCCCTTGCGTGCGCGGCCGGGGCCGCTGTGGGCGATGGTGGTGGCGTCGCTGCTCGACCGCCGACTGCGGGATCGCCTGGGCACCGGCGATCTGTCGCGCGAACGGCGCCAAGTGGCGCAGCGCACTGGCATAGACCCCGCGCTTGAAGGTGACGACGTGCTCCAGCGGATACCAGAAGTCGACCCAGCGCCAATGGTCGAACTCGGGCTTCTCGGTCAGGTCCAGGCGCAGGTCGGCGTCGCTGCCGGCGAACTGCAGCAGGAACCAGACCTGCTTCTGGCCGATGCACACCAGGCGGTCATGGCGGCGCACCGCGCGCGGCGGCAGCCGGTAACGCAGCCAGCCGGGGGTGACCCCGAGCACGGCGACGTGGTCGGGGCGGAGACCGGTTTCCTCCTGCAGCTCGCGGTACATCGCCTCGAGCGGCGTCTCGTCGGTGTTCATGCCGCCCTGCGGGAACTGCCAGCCGTCCCGGCGCACGCGCCGCGCCCAGAACACGCGCCCGTCGGGGTGCATCAGCACGATGCCGACATTCGGCCGGTAACCGTCCGGATCGACCACGATGCGGACTCCTGAGATTATTTGACTTGCGTCACTGCATCCGACTCTGCCACGCCCGGCGCGCAGCGACAAGCGCGCAGGCCCGCAATTGACGCCGGCGACCGTGGAATGGACAATGCCCGGCTCCCGCGCGCCTGCGCGGTCTGCTTGGCTATGTAGCTCAGCCGGTTAGAGCACAGCACTCATAATGCTGGGGTCGGTGGTTCGAGTCCACCCATAGCCACCATCCGGCGCAGGGCCCGCCATGCCGCCGCGGCCCGGCCCGGACACGTCGATGGATATCTTCAAGACCTTCACTCTCGAAGCGGCGCACCGGCTGCCCAACGTCGCGCCCGGGCACAAGTGCGCACGCATGCACGGGCATTCTTTCCGGGTCGAGATCCACGTCAGCGGCGAGCCCGGCCAGGACACGGGCTGGGTAATGGATTTCGCCGAGATCAAGGCCGCCTTCGAGCCCTTGTACGCCCAACTCGACCACCATTGCCTCAACGACGTCCGGGGCCTGGAGAATCCGACCAGCGAGCGACTGGCGATCTGGATCTGGGATCGGCTGAAGCCGGCCCTGCCATTGCTGAGCGAGGTGGTGGTCCACGAAACCTGCACCTCCGGCTGTCGTTATATTGGCCCTGAGTACGCGCTGGGCCTTGCCACTGGCCGTAACTAGTTGAATTCAAGTAAAAGCTGAACGATTCCAAGGGTCTGCCTCGGTGATGTTGCAATGCAGCATCAGCTGCGTTATGCTGCACCGCACAAACCCGGCAATCCCTGCCGGAACACCGCAGGAAACCGCCATGAACCAGAACATCAACCAGCAGTTCGCCCAGTCGACCCGCCAGTTCGCCGACATCGCCGGCGAGATCAACCGTCTCGCGCTGGACAACGCGCAGAAGATCTTCGGCCTGCAGATGGCCGCCTTCGAAGAGAGCACCAGCGCCACCTTCGCCTTCCTCGGCGAGATGGCCGAAGTCCGCGACATGGACGACCTGAAGGCCGTGTGGCCCAAGGGCGTGCAGATCGCCCGCGAGAACGTCGAGCGCAGCGTCAGCACCGGCCAGGAAGTCCTGGGCCGCACGCTGAAGACCAACGAGGCCATTGCCCAGATCACCAAGGGCCAGGTCGAGTCGGCCGCCGCCAAGGCGCAGGACAATGTCGAGCAGGTCGTCAAGGCCGCCGGCAAGTCGCGCAAGTAAGCAAGCGCTCTCAGGCCGCTTCGCCGGCCACGCGGCTCTCTCCCCGCGTCGAAACCCGGCCGTGCCAACGGCCGGGTTTCTTTTTGGGCGGCCGCTATGCCGTTGCGAGCGGCGCCATGGCAGGCCGCTGCCGGTGGTCGCGGCCGATCAGCAGGTAGAGCACCGGCACCACGAACAGGGTGAACAGGGTGCCGATGGACATGCCGCCAACGATCACCAGGCCGATCTGGTTGCGGGCCTCGGCACCGGCGCCGCTGGCGATGGCCAGCGGCAGCGCGCCGAACACCATCGCGCCGGTAGTCATCAGGATCGGGCGCAGGCGCAGCGAGGCGGATTCGACCACGGCATCGAACTTGCTGCGTCCGGCCTCCTGCAGCTGGTTGGCGAACTCGACGATCAGGATGCCGTGCTTGGCGATCAGTCCGACGAGGGTGACGATGCCGATCTGGCTGTAGATGTTCCAACTGCCGTGGCCGCTGAGCCTTAGCGCCAGGAACGCGCCGAACGCCGCCAGCGGCACCGCCAGCAGGATCACCAGCGGGTCGACCCAGCTCTCGAACTGCGCCGCCAGCACCAGGAAGATGAAGACCAGCGCCAGGCCGAAGATCAGCCCGAAGTCGCTGGCCGACTCGCGGAACTCGCGGCTCTGCCCGCTGAGGTCGTACAGCGCCTCGGGCGCGACCTCGGCCAACGCCGCCTCCATCCAGTCCAACGCTTCGCCCATCGAGTAGCCGGGCGCGAGTCCCGCGCTGATGGTCGCCGAACGCAGCTTGTTGAAGTGGTTGAGCTCCTTGGCGGCGATCGTCTCCTCCACCGTCACCAGGTTCGACAGCTGCACCATCTGGCCGTCGCCGCCGCGGACGAAGATGTTGGACAGGTCGCCGGGCGTGCGCCGGTCGGCGTCCTCGACCTGCACGATCACGTCGTACTGCTCCGAGCCCTTCTTGAAGCGGGTCACCTGGCGTCCGCCCAGCAGGGTCTCCAGCGTGCGTCCCACCGCGGACACCGAACTGCCGACGGTCGCCACCCTGTCGCGATCGACATCGATCTTCAGCTGCGGCTTGTCGAGCTTGAGGCTGCTGTCGGGATTGGTCAGGCGCGGGTTCTCGGCCATCTTCGCCAGCATCGCCTGCATGGTCTGGCCGAGCTCTTCCCAGGTGCCGGTGGTCTGCACCACGAAGCTCACCGGCTGGCCGAAGCCGTCCTGGCCCAGCGGCGGCGGCAGGGTCGGGAACGCCATGATCCCCGGGATCCCCATGAACTGCGGAAACAGCCCGCCCTGCACCTGGGCGGTGGTGACGTCGCGTTCCTCCCAATCGTCGAGCATGACAAACCCGATCGTGTTGGTGACCGAGGGAAATCCGACGATCTGGAAGTAGCGCTGCACCTGCGGGATCTGCGCGAACATGCCCTCCATCATCCGCGCGTAGCGGTCGGTGTATTCGACCGTCGCGCCCTCCGGCGCCACGCCGAAGCCGATGATGAAGCCCTGGTCCTCCTGCGGCGCGAGTTCGCGCGGAAGGGTCCACCACAGCGCGCCGGCGGCGACGAACACCGCCACGCCGAAACCGACCACCGCCATCCGCCAGTGCAGGGCGCGGCCGAGCGTGGCGCGGTAATTGCGGTCCACCCAGCCCAGCGCGCGCTCGCCCATCTGGTAGAAGCGGCCGTGGGTCTTTTCCTGGCGCAGGAGCCGCGAGGCCATCATCGGCGAAAGTGTCAACGCGACGAAGCCCGAGACCAGCACCGCGCCCGCCAGGGTCAGCGCGAATTCGAGGAACAGCCGCCCGGTGCGCCCGCTGGAGAACGCCAGCGGCACGTAGACCGCGGCCAGGGTCAGGGTCATCGCAATGATGGCGAACCCGATTTCCCTGCTGCCCTTGAACGCCGCCTCCATCGGCGGCATGCCCTCCTCCACATGCCGGTAGATGTTCTCCAGCATCACGATGGCGTCGTCGACCACCAGCCCGATCGCCAGCACCATCGCCAGCAGGGTCAGGGTGTTGATGGTGAAGCCGAAGGCGTACATCAGCGCGAATGCGCCGACCAGCGACAGCGGGATCGTCACCAGCGGGATCAGGATCGCGCGCCAGCTGCGCAGGAACAGGAAGATCACCAGCACCACCAGCACCACCGCCTCGGCGACGGTGACATAGACCTCGGCGATCGACTTCTCGATGAAGATGGTGGAATCGAACGCCACCTCGACCCGCATGCCGTCGGGCAGGGTGCGCTGGATCAGCGGCAGCATCGCTTCGAGATCGGCGGAGATGTCCAGCGGATTGGCGACCGCCTGCTTGACCACGGCCAGCGGCACCGCGTTGACGCCGTTGTAGCGGGCGCGGAAGCGCTGTTCCTGCGCGCCAAGCTCCACCCGCGCCACGTCCTTGAGCCGCACGAGGTAGCCGCCGGACTCGCCGAGCACGACCTCGCCGAACTCCTCTGGCGTGCGCAGGTCGGTCTCCGACAGCACCGTGAACTCGCGCTCCGAACTCTCCACGCGGCCGGCCGGGATCTCGACGTTCTGCGCGCGCAGCGCGGCCTCCACGTCGGCGGGCGTGAGCCCGAACCCGGCCAGCCGCTGCGGCTGCAGCCACACCCGCATCGCGTAGGTGCTGGCGAACACCTGCGCCTGGGCGACGCCTGGAATGGTCTGGATCCGGTCCTTGACCAGGCGCTCGGCGGTATCGGCCAGTTCGACGTTGCTGTGGCGGTCGGAGGAGAAGGCCAGGTAGATGATCGGCTGCTGGTCGGCCTCCTGCTTCTGCACGATCGGATCGTTGGCCTCCTGCGGCAGCAGGCCGCGCGCCTGGGCCACGCGGTCGCGCACGTCCGAGGCCGCGGCGTCGGCGTCGCGGTCGAGACGGAATCGCACGGTTACCTGGCTCGACTGTTCGCGGCTGACCGAGCTCATGAAGTCGATGCCTTCCACGCCCGACAGCGCATCCTCGATCGGCTGGGTGACCTGCGACTCGATCACCTGCGCATTGGCGCCGGGATAGCTGGTGTTGACCGTCACCACCGGGGTGTCGACATTGGGGATCAGCCGCACCGCGAGCCGGTCGTAGGCGATCAGGCCGACCAGCAGTACCACCAGGTTGATGACGGTGGCGAAGACCGGACGACGGATGGAGATGTCGGACAGGACCATGGGTGTCTCTGCGTAGCCCTTCTCCCTCAGGGAGAAGGTGCCCCGGAGGGGCGGATGAGGGACGCGCGGAGCGGCGCAGGCTTGGCGGCTTACTGCCTCTGGGTGGGCGCTTGCGCTGTTTCCGGCATGTGGGCCGGCTTGCTCGCAATCCCGGCCGCGGCCGGCGCGGGCTGCGCGGCGGAGGCGCCCGTGGCTTCGCCGTCACCGCCCGCCAGCACCTGCACCGCCATGCCGTCAGACATCATCGGCTTGCCCTGCCCGGCGGTGATCACCACGTCGCCGGGAGACAGGCCGCTGCGGACCTCGACCTTGCCAGGCACGCGGGTGCCGGTCTGCACCACGCTGCGCCTGGCCTTGCCGTCGACCACGGTGTAGACGAAGCGCTCGTCGCCTGTCTGCATCAGCGCCTGTTCCGGCACCAGCAATGCCTGCTGCGCGCCGCGCGGCTGCAACAACACGCGGGCGAACTGCCCCGGCCGCAGCTTGAAGTCCGGATTGGCGACCTGCGCGCGCAGGCGCACGCTACGGCTGACCGGGTCGATCACCGGGTCGATCGCGACCACCTCGCCACCGAAAAGCTCGCCGGGATAGGCGTCGACCTCGACCCGGATCGCCTGCCCGGTGCGCAGGCTGGCGAGTGCGGTCTCCGGCAGGCTGAAGTCGACCTGGATGGGGTCCAGCCGCACCAGCGTCACCAGCTCCTGGCCGGCGTTGACGTATTCGCCGACGCTGACCGAGCGCAGCCCGATCTGCCCTGCAAACGGTGCGCGCAGGCTCATCTTGCCCAGTGCGGTGCGTGCCGAGGCCACGCGGGCCTCGTCGACCGCGCGCCGGGCGTGCACGTTGTCGTAGTCGGCGCGCGCGATCAGCCGCTCGCCGACCAGCTCGCCGGCGCGGGCGGCGGCGCTGCGGCTGTTGGCGAGGTTGGCCTCGGCC
>JALZMP010000193.1 GCA_030858145.1 Pseudomonadota bacterium | reverse complement strand
GTCCCGACCAAAGCGCGTCGTCCAGCGCCGAATCTTCCGCCACGGCCCAGGCCGTTGCCAGGCCCGGCGGTGTCGCCTGGGCCGCGCGCGCGACGGCGGCGACGGCCTCGGCGGCGAGCCGATGGAAGCGTTCGGCGGACTCGCGGCCGATGCCTGCGGCCAGCCGCGTCTTCAGCGGCGAATGGCCGGGGGTCTTGACGAAGATCGCCAGGCCGATGCGGTCGTTGAATCCGCTCGTGGCGCTCATCTTCGCGACTCGTGCCGCGCCTGCTGCCAGGTCAGCCGCAGGTGCCGCCATGTCGTCCTGCCCCAGCCGTGCTCGGCGTACTTGCGCGCGCTGGTCGCCAGCGTGCCGCCGACCGCGCGCAGCGGCAGGCCGAGCCGGCGCGCCAGCCAGACCCATGCGTGGTCCTCGCCGAAGGGCAAGGTGGGATCGAAGGGGCCGAGCGCCCGCGCATCGTCGCGATGCAGCAGGAATCCCTGGTCACCGAACGGCAGGCCCAGCCAGCGCGCGCGCAGGTTGGCGCCGAAGGCATTCAGGCGCATCGGCCACGGCCCATCGTGCTCGAACGCCAGCCGGAACCAGCCCAGCGCGCGCGGATCCGCGGTCAGCCAGCGGCGCAGCGCCGGCAAGGTGTCGGCGCGGAAGCGGGAATCCACGTGCAGCAACCACAGCCAGTCGCCGCGTGCGGCGGCGATGCCGGCATTGAGCTGGTGCGCCCGGCCCGCGGGCGCGGTCAACGCGGTGATGCCGTCCGGGCAGCGTCCGGCCTGCGGATCGCCAAGGGCGAACACCGGCAATATTTCGGAGGCCGCCGCCTCGCGACGCAGCGTCTCCAGCAAGGGCGGCCAGGCGGTGTCGCCGGGCCCGATCGGCAGCACGATCGTGAGTCGTGACAGTGGATCGCCGGCGACGCCCGCGCAATCCGCTGCGTTGTCCTCAGTCGCGAGAATGGAAGCGGCATGCCGCCTCCGGGAAGGCGCGACGCCCGGCTGCTCATCGCTCGCGACTTCCGTCGCTCCCACAGCCACATCGCCTGCCGAACGCGTGGCCACGCTCAGGTCAGGCTGCCGCCGCAGGAGCTGCCGGCGCCGGCGGTGCAGCCGTAGCAGTGGCGCGCGAAGGCGATCGGCCGCGTCTCGATCTCGTCCAGGCGCTCGATATCCCACAGCGTGGTGCGCGCGCGTCCGAGTTCGATACCGAGCATCTGGTTGAAGTCGCAGTCGTACAGGCCGCCGTCCCAGCCCACCGACACCAGGTTGCGGCACATCACGCCCTTTGCTGCCTGCGGATTGAAGTGGTCGACCAGCAGCTGCATGTAGGCATCGAGTTCGCCGTCGCGTTCCAGCTCGTGCAGGAAGCGCTTGATCGGCATGTTGGTGATGGTGAATAGGTTGTTGAACCGGATATCGAAATCGTCGTGCAGGCGCTGGCGGTAATCGTCCTCGAGTGCCGTCTGCGAGGGCGGCAGGGTCGCGCCGATCGGGTTGTACACGAGGTCGAGTTCCAGCTCCGAATCCTGCTGGCCGTAGCCGAACGCATTCAACTGCTGCAGCGCGGTGATGCTTTGGCCGAACACGCCCTTGCCGCGCTGCTTGTTGACGTTCTCCGCCGTGTAGCACGGCAGCGACGCGACCACCGCCGCGCCCTGTTGCGCGAGGAAGTCCGCGGTGTCTTCCTGGCCGGCTTCGAACAGCACGGTCAGGTTGCAGCGGTCGATCACCTTCAGCCCGCGCGCGCGCCCGGCTTTGACCAGCTCGCGGAACTGCGGGTGCAGCTCCGGCGCGCCGCCGGTGAGGTCGAGCGTGTGCAGCCCCGGTGCAGTGTGCATCAGCTCGATCAGTCGTTCCACGCCGCGTGCATCCAGCGCTTCGCGGCGCTTGGGCCCGGATTCGACGTGGCAGTGGGTGCAGGCGAGATTGCAGCGCGCGGTCAGGTTGACCTGCAGGATTTCCAGCGGCGTGCGATCCAGCTTCAGGTCCTCGCGTTCGAGCTTGCGCGCGAACGGCAGGGACGGCGAAGCGACGACGGCGCTCATCGCTTTCCTCCCGCCGGTTCGAAGCGGATGTCGCCGAAGTAGGTCACCGTCGATTCCCCGGTGTTGTCGGTGTCCACCGCAACCGCCACGCCGGTGATGCGCGGCGGCGCGGTGCCGAAGGCGCGGCGGTAGTCGGCCGCGACGTCGCGCGACAGCGTGACCCACTGTCCCTCGCGCGCCTTGCCGGAGCTTGCGACCACCATCTTCACGAAGCCAGTGTAGACGTTGTCGCGCACGGTGCCGACCGGCTGGCGGTTGTCCCAGACGTAGCTCAGCGCGGCCGCCGGCAGCTGGTCGCCATAGCGGGCGCGGCCGATGCGGTACAGCGTGCGTTCGCCAAAGGACATCTGTCCGGGCTTGCGGTCGAAGAACACGTACAGCCGCGCGGCGTAGTCGTCGCCGGCCTTGGAGGTCATGTCGGCGGTGTCGAGCACATGGTCGGTCTTCCAGCGCCAGCGCAGCCGCGGGGTGCGCGCGGGATCGATATCGGCGCTGTAGCGCAGCGAGGCGGCGGCATTGTCGGCGCGGCCGCGCAGCACGGTGGTGCCGGCATCGTCGACCAGGTCGAATCGGGTCTGCCGCTCGACCTTGGGGATCGGCTGCACGGCCCAGCCCGCGGGCGTGGCCGCGCCCGCCTTGGCGGAGGAGAAGGCTGCCGGCTGCTGCGCCGAAGCCAGCAGCGGCATCAGTGCCAGCGCCAGCGACAGCGCGATGCGGGGGCGACGGATCATGCTCCGCCTCCGCGCTTCCAGCGGTGGTAGCGCTCCGCCCAGTCCAGCAATTTTTCCGGCTTGTGCCGCTTGCGGCGCTCGCCGGCGACCGACTTGGCCGCCTCCGCGAAGGTGGGATAGGCGAACACCGTACCGAGGATCTTGTCCAGGCCGATGCCCTGCTTCATCGCCAGCGTGAACAGGGCGATGGTCTCGCCGGCGCGCTCGCCGACCACGGTGGCGCCGAGGATGGTGCCCTTGCCCGGCGCCACCAGTACCTTGACGAAGCCTTTGGTCGCGCCCTCGGCGACCGCGCGGTCGAGTTCGGCGAGGTCGTATTTGACCACTTCCACCTCGGTGCCTTCCTCCTCCGCCTCGCCTTCGCTCAGGCCCACGCGCGCGGCTTCCGGCTCGGTGTAGGTGCAGGCCGGCATTACGCTGTAATCGGCGCGGAAGGACTTGAAGCCGCCGAACAGCGCGTTCACGGCGGCGTACCAGGCCTGGTGCGCGCCGGCGTGGGTGAGCTGATAGGGCCCGGTGACGTCGCCGACGCAGAGGATGTTCGGATATTTGGTGCGCAGGAACTCGTCGGTCTCGATGGTCTTGTCCTTGCGCAGCGGGATGTCGAGCGTGTCGAGGCCGTAGCCTTCCACGTTGGCGGTGCGGCCGATGGCGACCAGCAGCACGTCGAAGGGCAGCTCGCTGGAGTCGCCGTCGTGCTCGACGCGCAGCATGTGCGTGTCGCCCGCCTTTGCCTCCACCGCCTTGTGGCCGAGCAGCACGCGCACGCCGTCGGCCTCCAGCGCGGCCTGCACCACGTCGGCGGCGTCCTTGTCCTCGCGGCCCAGCAGCTG
The DNA here is from genome assembly GCA_030858145.1 of Pseudomonadota bacterium. Classification (GTDB taxonomy): domain Bacteria; phylum Pseudomonadota; class Gammaproteobacteria; order Xanthomonadales; family Xanthomonadaceae; genus Luteimonas. Next base: position 2,111 of record JALZMP010000193.1, on the reverse strand, counting down.
GTCAGCCATCTCGACGATGGCCACGTCACTGCCCAGCCGCGCGTAGCTCTGCGCCAGCTCGCAGCCGATCGGGCCGCCGCCGAGCACCAGCAGGCGTTCCGGCAGCGCTTCGAGGTCCCAGATCGTGTCCGAGGTGCGGTAGGGGACGTCGTCCAGTCCCTGGATCGGCGGCACGAAGGGCCGCGCGCCGGTCGCCAGCACGATGTGGCGCGCGCTCAGGCGCCTGCCGTCGACCTTGACCTCCCACGGCGAGACCAGCTTCGCCTCGCCCTGGATCACCTCCACCCCGAGGCCGCGATAGCGCTCCGGCGAATCGTGCGGCTCAATCTCCGTGATCGCGCCACGCACGTGCTGCATGACTTCGGCGTAGTTGATCTCGGACTTGCCGGCATGAACGCCGAAGCGGCCGCCATCGCGGACTTCCGCCGCCGCGCGCGCGGCGCGGATCAGCGCCTTGGACGGCACGCAGCCGCGGTTGAGGCAGTCGCCGCCCATCTCGGCCTTCTCGATCAGGGTCACCTTGGCGCGCACGGTGGCGGCGATGTAGCTGGTGACCAGGCCGGCGGCGCCGGCACCGATCACGATCAGGTTGCGGTCGAAGTGTTCCGGCTTGTCCCAGCCCTTGTAGACCTTGCGGGCGCGCAGCCAGTCGAGCAGCTTGCGCGCGACCAGCGGCAACAGGCCGAGCGCGGCGAAGGCCGCCAGCAGGCCCGGGCTGAGGATGCCGGACAGCGATTCCAGCTGGCCGAGCTCGCGTCCCGCGTTCACGTAGACGAAGGTGCCGGCGAGCATGCCGAGCTGGCTGACCCAATAGAACGTCCAGGCGCGGATCGCGGTCAGGCCCATCGCCAGGTTGATGACGAAGAACGGAAACACCGGCACCAGCCGCAGTGCGAACAGGTAGAAACCGCCCTCGCGCTCGATGCCGTCGTCGATGCGCTTGAGCCGCTTGCCGAAGCGGCCGCGGACGCTGTCGCGGAAGATGTAGCGCGAGGCCAGCATCGCCAGCGTGGCGCCGATGCTCGACGCGAACGAGGCGATCAGCAGGCCCTGCCACAGCCCGAACACCGCGCCCGCGAACAGCGTTAGCACGGTGGCGCCAGGCAGCGACAGCGCGGTCACGACGATGTAGAGCGCGCCGAAGCCGAGCGCCGCGCCCAGCGGGTTGGCGTCGACATAGGCGCGCGCGGTGCCGAGCAGGGACTGCAGCTTCTGCAGGCTGAGGTACTCCGAGCCGCCGCCGAAATACAGCGCCAGCGCCGCGGCCACGACGACGACCAGCAGCATGATTTTCTGCTTGCTCATGCGCGCGCCTCAGCAGCAGGTCGCAGCGGGATCGCCGCCGTTCATGGGGCTGGCGCTGCAGCCGAACAGGCCGAAGTGCGCGCGCCGCGCCGTGACCTCGAAGTGCGGGGCGTAGCGCGTGCCGGCCAGCATCGCCGCGGTGTTGCCGCAGACGGCCAGCGGCCGACCGGTTTCCAGCACGTGGTGGTCGTCGAGCACGAAGCGGTGCGGATGGTGCGGGATGTCGCCAAGGTAGGTCGCGGACTGGCCGTAGTCCTCGCAGCGGTCCTCCAGGTCCAGCTTGAACGCGCGCACGGTCAGGCTCTCGAAGCGGATCATGCCGATGCGCGCCTCTATTTCGGGATCCAGCAGCGGCACCGGGCTGCGCGCCAGCACGCGGTGGTCGGCGCAGCCCAGGCGCTCGAGCATGCGGCGGAAGTCTTCGGGATAGAGCGCGCCGGACAGGCACTCGCCACGCAGCACCGGGTCCTGCAGCAGCTCCGGCGGGATGCGGCGGTCGGCGTAGACATCGGCGAACAACAGCTCGCCGCCGGGTTTGAGCACGCGGAAGATCTCCGCCAGCACCCGCGACTTGTCCGACGACAGGTTGAGCACGCAGTTGGAGATCACCACGTCGACGCTGGCGTCGGCAATGCCGGCCGCGGCGAGGTCCTCGATCACGCCCTCGCGGAAGTCGAGGTTGTCCAGGCCGGTGGCATCAAAGTGCGCCGCCTGGCCGCGGCGCGCGACCTCCAGCTGCGGCGGGGTCATGTCCAGGCCGATCACGCGGCCGCGCGGGCCGGCCAGGCGCGAGACCAGGAAGGCGT
>JALZMP010000163.1 GCA_030858145.1 Pseudomonadota bacterium | reverse complement strand
GAACTGCCCTTCCGCACCATCAAGTCGCTGGCCGACCTCGACCGCGAGGTCGCCGCCGCGCAGGCCGCCGGCCAGCCGCTGCTGTTCGACTTCTATGCCGACTGGTGCGTCGCCTGCAAGGAAATGGAGAAGTACACCTTCACCGAGGCAGTCGTGCATGAGGCGCTGGACGGCTTCGTGCTGCTCAAGGCCGACGTCACCGCCAACGACACCTTCGACCAGGCGCTGATGCGGCGGCTGGGCATCATCGGCCCGCCGGCGACGCTGTTCTATGTCGACGGCCAGGAGCGGCGCGAGTTGCGGCTGTTCGGCTTCGAGCAGGCGGCGCCCTTCACCGCGCGGGTGTGGCGCGCGGCCGACGCCCGCTGATGCGCGGCACCACGAAGATCCTGCTGGTCGCCCTGCTCGCCGGCACCCTGGGCGCGGTGGCCAGCATCGCAGTCAACGGCCCCGGACCGCTGCTGCGCACCGAGTGGGGGCAGCGCGCGGTGCAGGGAGCGTTGTCGGCGGTGTCGCCGGCGCCGCCGGACGGGCTGGCGGTCGCCACGCGCGGCGGTCCGGTCCCGCCGATCCGCCTGCCCGCCCTGGACCGCGCCCCGCTGGGCCTCCCTGCCGACTTCGCCGGCCGCCCGCTGCTGGTCAACGTCTGGGCCAGCTGGTGCGGTCCGTGCATCGCCGAAATGCCGGAACTGGAGCGCTACGCCCGCGAACAGGGCGACACCGGCACGCAAGTCCTCGGCATCGCCCTGGATGACGAGGCCTCGGTGCGCGCCTTCCTCGCGCGCATCCCCGTGTCCTACCCGATCGCGCTGGATGTCCCTGGCCCCCGCGATAGCGGTGTGCAGCTCGGCAACCCGCGAGGTGTCCTGCCCTATTCGGTGCTGGTTTCGGCCGACGGCCGGCTGCTCAAGCAGCGGATCGGTCCCTTCGAACATGGCGAGATCGACGCCTGGGCCACCCCCTGAGGCACCGACGCTCCCTTCCGTCCAGCCGTTACCCAGTCCAGCCACCGCCGAAGACGCGCGGCGCGCGGAATAGAGCCAAAACTCAAACAACCGATTAAAACGCAGAATTTTGGCTGAACTTCGGCGATCTGGACAGCATCGCCGCCATCCCGCAGACTGGCCGCCCATCCTCGCCCGGCCCCCACCGCCCATGGCGAAACTGCTGGTGCTCCACGGCCCCAACCTCAACCTGCTCGGCAGCCGCGAGCCGGAGGTCTATGGCCGCACCACCCTGGCCGAGATCGATGCCGACCTGCAGGCGCGGGCCCTGGAAGCCGGGCACGAGCTGGAGTGCTTCCAATCCAACGCCGAGCACGTCCTGGTCGAGCGCGTCCAGGCCATCCGCGAGGACGACACCGACTTCGTCCTGGTCAATCCCGCCGCGCTGACCCACACCTCGGTGGCCCTGCGCGACGCGCTCGCCGCCGTCGCGACGCCCTTCATCGAAGTGCACCTGTCCAACCCGCACGCCCGCGAGCCGTTCCGCCGCACCAGCTACTTCAGCGACCTCGCCGTCGGCGTGGTCTGCGGCTTCGGCCCGCTGTCCTACGGGCTGGCGCTGGCCGCGGCCATCCAGCGACTCGACGGCCGCCAGGCCTGACCCACCTTTGTTTTCCGTGCGCACCCGCCTAGGGAGCGCGCCACCGCCCGAGAGCCACGATGGACCTGAGAAAAATCAAGAAGCTGATCGACCTGCTCGAGGAGTCCAACCTCGCCGAGATCGAGATCAAGGAGGGCGAGGAATCGGTTCGCCTGGCGCGGACGCCCCGCAGCACGAGCACGCACGCCGGACCCGCGGTGCAGACGGTCTACGCGCCGCCGCTGCAGGCGATGCCGATGCAGTCGCCGGTCGAGGCCGCCACAGGCGGCAGTCGCCCGCAGAGCGACGCCGGGCACGGCGCCGACGCCGGGCCGGCGCTGCCCGCCGGCCACGTGGTGCGTTCGCCGATGGTCGGCACCTTCTACGCCTCGCCGGCGCCGGACAAGCCGGCCTTCGTCAGCGTCGGCCAGGCGGTCAAGGCCGGCGAGACGCTCGGCGTCATCGAGGCGATGAAGATGTTCAACCCGATCGAGGCCGACGTCGCCGGCACCGTGGTCGCGGTAATGGGCGAGAGCGGGCGGCCGGTCGAGTTCGACCAGCCTTTATTCGTGATCGGCTGAGCCGATCACGACGGGATTGGGGATTCGTGAATCGGGATTCGGAAAAACAACGGCCACATGAGCGCTTGGAAGTCTGGCGCGATGCGATGACGCTTGTCGAATCGGTATATCGCTCCACGGCGCAGTTTCCTGACAGCGAACGGCTGGGACTGGCCATGCAATTACGACGAGCAGCGGTCAGCGTCCCTTCAAACATTGCCGAAGGCGCCGCGCGGCGCTCGCAGCCGGAGTACCTGGGCTTCCTTTCCATAGCCCGAGGCTCGCTGGCAGAAATGACCACTCAACTGGAAATCGCGCACCGGCTTGGCTTCGCAGAAGCCGACCCAGCCACAGCCGACCTGCTAGACCGTACCTTTGCCCGCCTTAACGCGCTCATCCGTTCGCTCACTACCTCGCAGCAAACCATCGCCGAGAATCCAGCGGCTTACCAATCCCCAATCCCGAATCCCGAATCCCATGCTAGATAAAGTCGTCATCGCCAACCGCGGCGAGATCGCGCTGCGCATCCTGCGCGCCTGCCATGCACTCGGCATCCGCACGGTCGCGGTGCACTCCACCGTCGACCGCAACCTCAAGCACGTCGCCATGGCCGACGAGTCGGTGTGCATCGGCCCGGCGGCGTCGAAGCAAAGCTACCTCGACATGGCCAGCATCATCGCCGCCGCCGAGGTCACCGACGCGCAGGCGATCCACCCGGGCTACGGCTTTCTCAGCGAGAACGCGGATTTCGCCGAACGGGTGGAGCAGTCCGGCTTCGTGTTCATCGGCCCGAAGGCCGAGACCATCCGCCTGATGGGCGACAAGGTCGAGGCGATCAAGGCTATGCAGGCCGCCGGCATGCCCTGCGTGCCCGGCAGCGGCGGACCGCTGGGCGACGACAACGACGAGAACCTGAAGATCGCGCGCGGCATCGGCTACCCGGTCATCGTCAAGGCCGCCGGCGGTGGCGGCGGCCGCGGCATGCGCGTGGTCCACACCGAAGCCGCGCTCGGCAATGCGGTGGCCACCACCCGGCAGGAGGCCAGCGCCGCGTTCGGCAACGACATGCTGTACATGGAGAAGTTCCTCGAGAACCCGCGCCACGTCGAGATCCAGGTGCTGGCCGACGGCCAGGGCAACGCCGTGCACCTGGGCGAGCGCGACTGCTCGATGCAGCGCCGCCACCAGAAGGTGGTCGAGGAAGCGCCCGCGCCGGGCCTCACCCCGGAACTGCGCGCGGAGATCGGCAAGGTCTGCGTCGACGCCTGCCTGCGCATCGGCTACCGCGGCGCCGGCACCTTCGAGTTCCTGTTCGAGGACGGCCGCTTCTATTTCATCGAGATGAACACCCGCATCCAGGTCGAGCACCCGGTCACCGAGATGGTCACCGGGATCGACCTGGTGCGCGAGCAGCTGATGATCGCCGCCGGCCACAAGCTGTCGTTCGCGCAGGACGACGTGGTACTGCGCGGCCACGCCATCGAGTGCCGGATCAACGCCGAGGACTCGGACACGTTCATGCCCTCGCCCGGCCTGATCCAGCACTTCCACGTCCCCGGCGGCCCGGGCGTCCGCGTGGACAGCCACATCTACGAAGGCTATCGCGTGCCCGCCGACTACGACTCGATGATCGGCAAGCTGATCGTCCACGGCGCCGACCGCGAACAGGCCGTCTGCCGCATGCGCGTGGCGCTGAGCGAGATGGTGGTCGACGGCATCCGCACCAACGTCCCGCTGCAGCAGCGCATCCTCGCCGACCGCGGTTTCCAGCAGGGCGGGCAGAATATCCATTACCTCGAGAAGCGGCTGGCGGAGCGTAAGGAGCGGTCGTTGTCGATCGTGTGAGGGACCCCTGAACGAGTTCAGAGGTCCCGCAAACCAGGAGGGTTTGCTCGCGGATCGAACACGCAGTGTTTGATCCGCGGGAGCGAGTCCGGACATGCGCCAGACTCGCGACGTCCGATCGAGTCCATGGATGGACTTGATCGGACCATCCTGAGGCACACTGGCGACGATGCCCTTCCTTGAACTCACCCTGCGCTGCCGCGAATCCGGGCATCCGCGCGCCGAGCGCGCGCTGGAGGACGTGGGCGCACTGGCCGTCACCCTGCTCGATGCCGCGGCCGACACCGGCAATGAACAGGCGATCCTCGAGCCCGGCGTGGGCGAGACGCCACTGTGGCCGACGCTGACCATCACCGCGCTGTTCGCGCACCAAACCGATGCCCTGGCGCTGCTGGCGGCTCTGGCAGCCTTCGACCCCGGACTCGACTGGTCGCAGGCCGCGTTCCGCAACGTCGAGGACCAGGACTGGGAGCGGGCGTGGATGGATCAGTACGCGCCGCTGCGCTTCGGTGCACGGACCTGGATCGTGCCCTGGGACCATGCCCTGCCCGAGCAAGCACAGGGCCAGGAAGCTGCCGTCGTGCGCCTCGACCCCGGCCTCGCCTTCGGCTCCGGCACGCATCCGACTACCGCGCTGTGCCTGCGCTGGCTCGATGCGTTGGCCGACGAAGGCGCGCTGCAGGGCCGCACCGTGCTCGATTTCGGCTGCGGCAGCGGCATCCTCGCGCTGGCCGCGCTCAAGCTTGGCGCAGCCTGCGCGGTCGGCGTCGACAACGATCCGCAGGCCCTGCTCGCCAGCCGCGACAATGCCACGCGCAACGGGTTGGACGCCGCCCTTGCCGTGGCGCTGCCGGGCGACGCGCCGAATGCGGTGTATCCGGTGGGGGTCGCCAACATACTCGCCACGGCGCTCGACGCGCTGGCCGACACCCTGGCCGTGCGCACCGCGCCGGGCGGGCGGATCGCGCTGTCGGGCATCCTCGACGGCCAGCAGGCGCCGCTGCTGCAGCGCTATGCGACGTGGTTCGACGCGCTGTGCGTGGAGGTGGACGGTGACTGGGTGCGCATCGACGGCCTGCGCCGAGCGGACGCCTGAGCGCGCGCAGTGGCGTCGGCATTGCGACGGCGGTCGCAATCTCCATCGATCCTGCCGTGCCGTGCCGCGGCCATGATTGAATAGCGGCATGTTCATCAATTGTCCGCACTGCCAGGCGCTGGTCGCCACCGACCCGGCGACCGACCAGCCGCCACCACGCTGCCCGCGCTGCGCGGCGGTGTTGCGAGAGGCGGAGGCACCTGCCGCGCCTTCGGCACCCGAGGCGGGGCCCGCCCGTTCCGAAGACGGGGCCCCAGCGGCTGCACCTGCGGCTGAAGCAGACACCGTGGCCGCCGCTCCACCGCCCGCGCCCGAATACGACACGCCCGCCGCGCTGCCGCAGGAGGCCGAACCCGCGCACGACGCTGCCGGGTCGACGCATGCGCCAAACGTGGCCGCGGCGATGGAGGGAGGGGCAGCGGGCCAGGTAGAACCGGAATCCAGGCAGGCTCCGCTGGCGGAAGGCGCCGGCGAACCCGAATCGGCGCAGGCCCCGGGGACGGACCGGGAAGTGGCAGTCGATCCCGAACCTGCAGCTGAAACAGCGCCTGCCGAGTCCACCGACGCCTCCGCGCCCGCAGCTGCGACCGTGCCGATCGCTCCACGTGCGCGCGCCACGACCGCCCCGAACTTCACCCGCGTGCGCGCGCCGGTCGCTGTGGCCGACCGCCGGCCCTGGCTGCTGCCGACGCTGATCGCCGTTCTGTCCTTGCTGCTCTCGCTGCAGTGGATCCTTGCTGACCGCGCCGCGCTGGCCGCCGATGCGCGCTGGCGGCCGTTCATCGTGCAGCTGTGCGGCATGCTGCGCTGCAACCTGCCGGCGTGGCACGAGCCCGATGCGTTTGTCTTGCTCGACCGCGACGTGCGCCCGCATCCCACGGTGCAGGGTGTCCTGCGCGTGTCGGCGACCTTCCGCAACGACGCGCGCTGGCCCCAGCCCTGGCCCGAGGTGGTGCTGACCCTGTCCGATGTCGAGGGCCGCGCGGTCGGCGCACGCGCGTTCGCGGCACGCGATTACCTGCGCGCCACGCCAACGCAAAACGAACTGGCCAGCGGCCAGTCAGCGACGATCCGCATGGACGTGCTGGAACCGACCCCGCGCAGCGTCGCGTTCGCCTTCGATTTCCGCTGAACACGCGAACGCGGCTGGCACGCAACGGAGTCGCGCGCTAGACTGGCAAACCCGCCGCTGCGGAGCGCGCCGCGCCTGCATCGCCTGGCGCCTGCGACCACCGCGCACCGATTTCCTTCCGGACCCACCCGCTTGAACGCCACCGAACGCATCGACACGACCGCACGGACCGCGCCACGCGCGCCGCTGCGCGACCATGTCGCGACATCGGTGCGCCGCTTCCTCGGCGACCTCAACGGCAGCGGCGCCGACAATCTCTACGAGATCGCGCTGCGCGAGCTGGAGATTCCGCTGTTCGTGGAGGTGTTGAACCACTGCGACGGCAACCAGAGCCGTGCCGCGGGCATGCTCGGCATCCACCGCGCCACCCTGCGCAGGAAGCTGCGCGACTACGGCATCGACTGAGCCCGCGCGGACGGCCACGCTTATAATCTGCGCCTCCCCGGCCGCACCCTGCCCGCATGACAGCTGACCGCCCGACCGGCACGCCGGTGAAGCTCCGCCGCGCCCTGCTGTCGGTGTCCGACAAGACCGGCCTGCTCGAGCTCGCACGCGCCCTGCACGGCCACGGCGTCGAGTTGCTGTCCACCGGCGGCACCGCGCAGGCGCTGCACGCGGCCGGCCTGCCGGTGCGCGAGGTGGCCGAGGTCACCGGCTTTCCCGAGATCATGGGCGGCCGGGTCAAGACCCTGCACCCGAAGGTACATGGCGGCCTGCTGGGCCGCGCCGGCCACGACGACGCGGTGATGGCCGAGCACGGCATCGGCGCTATCGACCTGCTGGTGCTGAACCTGTACCCCTTCGAGGAGGTCACGGCGGACGCGGACTGCGCACTGTCCGATGCGGTGGAGAACATCGACATCGGCGGCCCGGCGATGCTGCGTTCGGCGGCGAAGAACTTCGCACGCGTGGCCGTGGCGATTTCGCCAGGACAGTACGCCGGCATCGTCGCCGAACTCGATGCCAACGACGGCGTGCTGTCGGCGGATACGCGCTTTGCGCTGTCGGTCGCCGCCTTCAACCGCGTCGCGCAATACGACGCCGCGATCAGCAACTACCTGTCCACGATCACCGACGCGTCGGTTGTCGCGCCCGTGCGCGCCGAGTTCCCGGCGCAGGTGAACTCGACCTTCGTCAAGGTGATGGACCTGCGCTACGGCGAGAATCCGCACCAGCCCGGGGCGTTCTATCGCGACCCCGACCCGCTCGCGGGAACCCTGGCGACCTTCGAGCAGCTGCAGGGCAAGGCGCTGTCGTACAACAACCTCGCCGACGCCGACGCGGCGTGGGAGTGCGTGCGCCAGTTCGAAAAGCCGGCCTGCGTGATCGTCAAGCACGCCAATCCCTGCGGCGTGGCCCAGGGCGTGGCCTGCGGCGATGCGTACGAACTCGCCTATGCCACCGATCCAACCTCGGCTTTCGGCGGCATCCTCGCCTTCAACACCCGGCTCGACGCGGCCACGGCGCGGGCGATCCTCCAGCACCAGTTCGTCGAAGTGCTGATCGCGCCGGACTTCGACGACGGCGCGCTCGCGGCCTGCGCCCGCAAGGGCAACGTGCGCGTGCTGAAGATCCCCCATGGCGACGGCGGCAACCGGATCGACCTCAGGCGCGTGGGCGGCGGCCTGCTGGTGCAGGGGGCCGATGACCGCGTCGTCAGCCGCGACGAGCTCAAGCGCGTTACCGCGCGCACGCCGACCGAGGCCGAACTCGACGACCTGCTGTTCGCCTGGCGGGTGGCCAAGTACGTCAAGTCCAACGCCATCGTCTACGCCCGCGACCGGCGCACCATCGGCATCGGCGCCGGGCAGATGAGCCGGGTGATGAGCGCGCGGATCGCCTCGCTGAAGGCCGCCGAGGCGAAACTGGCGGTGCCGGGCTCGGTGATGGCTTCGGATGCCTTCTTCCCGTTCCGCGACGGCATCGATGCCGCGGCCGTGGACGGCATCCGCGCGGTGATCCAGCCCGGCGGCTCGCTGCGCGACGACGAGGTCATCGCCGCCGCCGACGCCCACGGGCTGGCGATGGTGTTCACCGGCGTCCGTCATTTCCGGCACTGACCGCCGCCGCCCATGACAGGGATGACGCTGCTGCTGTTGCTCTCAGGCTTCGTGCTGCTGGTCGCGGGCGCTGAGGCGCTGGTGCGCGGCGCGGTGCGTCTGGCCGGCGCCACCGGCCTGTCGCCGCTGGTGATCGGCCTGACCGTGGTCGCCTACGGCACCAGCGCACCGGAATTTGCCGCCAGCCTCGGCGCCGTGCTGCAGGGCGTGCCCGATTTGGCGCTCGGCAACGTGATCGGCAGCAACATCGCCAATGTGCTGCTGATCCTGGGCGCGACCGCACTGGTCGCGCCGCTGGTGGTGACGCGACAACTGGTGCGGACGGACGTGCCGGTCCTGATCGGCGTGTCGCTACTGGTGTTCGCGCTGGCCGCCGACGGCGCGCTGGGCCGCGGCGACGGCCTGCTGCTGGTCGCAGCCGGCATCGTCTACTCGGTGCTGCTGGTCTGGCTGGGCAAACGCGAACCCGATGACGCCGCGGTGCCGGAGGTCGAG
>JALZMP010000155.1 GCA_030858145.1 Pseudomonadota bacterium | reverse complement strand
AACGACAGCAGCGGAGTGCCCAGCGCCAGCGAGGCGATCAATACCGGCCACTGCTCGCACGGCACCTGCAGCAGTGCGGCCAGCAGCGGGGTCACCAGCAACAGCGGCAGCGCGGTGGTCGCCCAGTGGGTCAAAACGCGCACCCCGACCAGCCAGGCCAGCGGCACCGGGGCCAGCACCCACTGCTCCAGCGAGCCGTCCTCGGCGTCGCCGCGGAACAGCGTGTCCAGCGCCAGCAAGCCCGACAGCAGCACCGCGACCCAGATCGCACCAGCCCCCACGCGCGCCAGCAGCGCGGCGTCGCTGCCCAGCGCCAGCGCGAACAGCACCAGCACCAGCAGCGCAAATAGCGCCGGCTGCAGCGCGTCGCCGCGCCGGCGCCAGAGCAGGCGCAAGTCGCGCACGAACAGGGCGCGGGCGGCGTCGGCCATCGAAGGCGCGGTCATGCCCTCGGCGCTCATGCGCCGCGCGCCAGTTGCAGCATGCGGGTACGCACCGCTGGCGCGGCATAGGCGCCGTGGGTGGTGACCAAGGCCGCGCCGCCGTCGCACAGGTGCGCCTGCACCATGCGGTTGACCAGTTCGATGCCTTCCAGATCGAGGTTGGCGTAAGGCTCGTCGAGCAGCCACAGCGGCGCTGGTGACAGCCACAGCCGCGCCAGCGACAGGCGCTTCTTCTGTCCGGCTGACAGCTGCCTTGCCAGTGTGTCGTCGTAGCCGGCGAGGCCGACGATGCCGAGTGCGCTTTCGGGCGATTGCGTTCGCCGCCGGCCATGCAGGCCGCAGAGGAAGCGCAGGTTTTCCATGGCCGTGAGATCCGACTTCAGCGCCGGCAGGTGGCCGAGGTACGCGATTGCGCGCGCGCGCAGCCCCGGGTGCGCGTGCCGGCCGTCGAGAGCGACGACACCGCCATCGGCGTGCAGCAGGCCCGCGAGCACGCGCAGCAGGGTGGTCTTGCCGGCGCCGTTGTCACCCTGCACCAGCAAGGCCTCGCCGGTGTCGACGGCGAAATCCAGCGGCCCGAACACCGGCGCATCGTTGCGCGCGAAGCACAGGCCGCGCGCGGACAGCAGCGGCGGGGAATCGGTCGTCGGAGCGGGCATCGGCGGGATTCGGCCACGAAGGCGGCCACGACGACGCTATTTTACGGCCTGTGGTCTGCCGATGCCTGCAGCCAGTCGACATGTTCGTCGTCCGCGAAGTCCACGGGCCGCGCCGCATCCATCCGCAGCCTTACCGGACCGCCCGGCAGCCACCACAGCGTGCCGAGCTGGCCGAAACGGCCCATCAGCGGGTCGAACCGGGCCAGTGCCAGGCCCATCACCAACCAACTGGGCTCGCGCCAGTTGCGGTTGGGCGCGGAGGCGAGGGCGGCGCGGAACGGGCACCCGCTCTCGATCAGGACCTGGTGCAGGGCGTGGTCGGCGGCGCGGTTGTCGGCCTCCGGGCGTTCCCGGGAATACGGGTTCCATGCGGAGATGAAGCCGAAACTCACGGCTTCCGGGTGCGCCAACTCCAGACCCGGCGCGGGCAGGCCGATGTGCAGGTCGTGCCAGTCGCCGTCGAGCTCCCAGCGGTAGTCTGCGTCGAGGTAGGCTCGCGCGAGCCATGCGAGGTGCGCGGCACCGGCGATGTCAGGGGGCATGGGCATGCCACAAGGTGTAACCGATCACGCCGGGCCCGTAAACTCGGGGGCCCAGGCTGCAACCCTCTCCACAACGGAATCCAGATGCTGCAGACGAAACTGCCCAGGGTCGGCACCACCATCTTCACCGTGATGTCGCAGCTGGCGGCCGAGCACGGCGCGGTCAATCTCGGCCAGGGGTTTCCCGACTTCCCGGTGCCGCAAGGACTGGTCGACGCGCTGGCGCGCGCCATGCGCGACGGCCACAACCAGTACCCGCCGATGACCGGCATCCCGGCGCTGCGGCAGGCGGTCGCGGCCAAGACCGAGCGTGTCTACGGACATCGCCCCGACCACGACGCCGAGGTCACGGTGACCAGCGGCGCCACCGAGGCGATCTTCGACGCCGTCCACGCGGTGGTGCGCGCCGGCGAGGAGGTGGTGGTGCTTGACCCCGCCTACGACTGCTACGAACCCGCGATCGAACTGGCCGGCGCGCGCGCGGTGCACGTGCCGCTCGATCCGCAGACCTTCGCCCCCGACTGGCAGCGGGTGCGCGATGCGATCGGCCCGAAGACGCGGATGTTGATGATCAACACCCCGCACAACCCTTCCGGCGCGATGCTGACCGCGGACGACATGGCCACTCTGGCCGGCCTGCTCCGTGATACCGGCGTTGTCTTGCTCTCCGACGAGGTCTACGAGCACATCGTCTTCGACGGCGCCCGCCACGAGTCGGTACTGCGGTACCCGGAGCTGCGCGAGCGCGCCTTCGTCATCTCCAGCTTCGGCAAGACCTACCACTGCACCGGCTGGAAGGTCGGCTACTGCATCGCGCCGCCGGCGCTGTCGGCCGAGTTCCGCAAGGTCCACCAGTACAACACCTTCTGCAGCTTCGCCCCGGCCCAGCACGCGTTCGCGCACATGATCGAGGCCGAGCCGGAACACTACGAACAGCTCGGTGCGTTCTACGAGGAAAAGCGCGACCGCTTCCGTGCGCAGCTGCTGGACACGAAGCTGCGGCCGCTGCCGGTGCCGGGCGGCTACTTCCAGCTGGTCGACTACGCCGCGGTCAGCGACCTGCCGGACGCGGCGTTCTGCCGCTGGCTGACCACCGAACACGGCGTCGCCGCGATACCGCTGTCGCCGTTCTACGCCGTACCGCCCGAAGGCCAGCGCCTGGCCCGTCTGTGCTTTGCCAAAAACGAGGCCACCCTGGACGCGGCGATCGAGCGGCTGAAGCGTCTCTGAGCGCATCGCGCCGCGCACCCTCATCC
>JALZMP010000107.1 GCA_030858145.1 Pseudomonadota bacterium | reverse complement strand
GCCTTCGCCGGCGTGCGCCTGCTCGATGCGCGCCGCGCGGTCGCGATCGCCAGCAGCGCGCTGGCGCCGCCGGCGCTGATCCTGGTCGACCTCGACGACGGCAGCCATCGCGTGTTGCATCGCCCGGTGGCGTCCGACCTGGAGCCGGCGCTGGTCGCGCGCGGCGAACCGATCGGGTTCCCGACCGCGCCCGGGCCGGATCGCGAGCCGCGAACCGCCCACGCCTTCTACTACCCGCCGACCAACCCGGGCTTCGTCGCGCCGCAGGGCGAACGGCCGCCGCTGATCGTGACCGTGCACGGTGGGCCGACTTCCGCGACGCGGCCGGCGTTCTCGCTGGCGCGCCAGTTCTGGACCTCGCGCGGCTTCGCGGTGGTCGACGTCAACTACGGCGGATCGACCACGTTCGGCCGCGCCTACCGCAAGCGGCTCAATGGCCAGTGGGGCGTGGTCGACCTGAACGACGCGGTGGCCGCGGTCGACCACCTGGTCGCCGAAGGACGCGTCGACCCGGAACGCATCGCGATCCGCGGCGGCAGCGCCGGTGGTTACCTGGTGCTGGCCGCGCTCGCCTTCACCGACCGCTTCAACGTCGGCGCCAACTACTACGGCGTGGCCGACATCAAGGCGCTGGCAGAGACCAGCCACAAGTTCGAGCGCAACTACGACGTCTCGCTGGTCGGCCCGCCGGACGAGGCGCTGTACCGCGAACGCTCGCCGCTGTACCACCTCGACCGCTTCTCCGAGCCGCTGATCACCTTCCAGGGCGCCGACGACCGCATCGTCACCCCCGACCAGTCGCGGCGGATCTTCGCCGCGCTGCGCGAGCGTGGCGTACCGACCGCCTACTTCGAGTTCGAGGGCGAGCAGCACGGCTTCCGCCGCGCCGAGAACATTGTCCGCGCACACCAGGCCGAGCTGTCGTTCTACGGCCGGATTCTGGGCTTCGAACCGGCCGATGCGCTGCCGGCGATCAAGATCCACAACCTGCCGAAAGACTGAGTCGCCGGCTTGCATTGCCGGGCAGAGTTGGCTGACCTTCCCAGCTCAGCGTGCCGGCGCAGACTCCGCTCCGCCGCGTTGCAGGGTGTCGGGCAGCGGCTCGCCGCAGGGCGTGAACGCCAGCGACACCGAGTTCATGCAGTGGCGCTCGCCGCTGGGCGGCGGGCCGTCGGGGAAGACGTGGCCAAGATGGCTGCCGCAGCGCGCGCAGACGACCTCTTCGCGGATCATGCCGTGACTGCTGTCGCGGACGATGCCCACATGCTCCGGAACGTAAGGCTGGAAGAAGCTGGGCCAGCCGGTGCCGGAATCGAACTTGGCGCTGGAGCGGAACAGCGGCAGGCCGCAGAAGCGGCAGGTGTAGACGCCCTCGCGCTTGTTGTCGAGGAATACGCCGCAACCCGGGGCTTCGGTGCCGTGCTGCAGCAGCACGCGGCGCTCGTCGGCGTCGAGGCCGTCGGCCAGCGTCTTGCGCTGCGCGTCGGTGGGCGGGGTCAGGTCGAAGTCGGACATGGAACTCTCCTTGCGGATGGAAATTGGCAGGTCACGGCAGGCGGGAAACGCGGGATCGGATGCGGTCGCCGGCGCGGCGATCCCGCCTGGCTGGCGCCGCGCGCTCAGGCCACAGGCATGGACAGCTCAATCGGCCGTTGCGCCTGGCCCTGCGAGCGGATGACGTGGTGGATGAAGCGCAGTTTGCGGACGACCGGCGGGGTCAGCGTGAACGGGTAGCTGTCGCGCGTACCCATGCTGCGGTTGAGGCTGTTGAGCGCGTAGGTGAGCGGGAACCAGCGCGCGATCATGTCGCGGAAGGTCTGCGTCTCCAGGTCCAGCGGTTCGGCCGGCAACACCGGTTCCTCCGGATGCTCGGGCGTGAGCGCCAGTCCGCAGGCGGCGGCGGTTTCCAGCGTATCGACCATGTGCATGTAGTGCGCCCATGTTTCGGCCCAGTCCTCGTACGGATGCATGGTGGCGTAGGAACTGACGAAGGAAGCCTGCCAGTGCTGCGGCGGGCCCTGCTCGTAATGACGCTGCAGCGCGGCCTCGTAGTCCAGTTCGTCATCGCCGAACAGCGACCTGCACTGCGCCAGCATCGGGCTGTCGGTGAGCTCCATCAGGCGCATGAAGTAGTAGTGGCCGATCTCGTGGCGGAAATGCCCGAGCAGGGTGCGGTAGGGCTCGTTCATCTGCACCCGTGCACGGGCACGGTGGGCGTCGTCGGCCTCGGCGATGTTGACCGTGATCAGGCCGTCGTTGTGGCCGGTGTGGACGGGCGGGCCGCCGTCGAAGCTTTCCAGCAACTCGAACGCCAGCCCCGCTTCCGGATCGTCATGGCGCGACACCACCGGCAGCCCAAGCTGGCCGAGCGTGTAGAGCATGCGTCGCTTGGCGCGCTCGAGCTTGTACCAGTAGGCGCGGTTCTGTGTGGAGACCAGGGACGGGATCACGGTGGTGAGCCTGCAGGACGCGCACAGCGCCTGCGGGTCGTCGGCGTCGATCATGCGGTTGCAGATATGCTCCACGGCGTAGTTGTGGCACTGCCGGTAGCGCCGCCCGCCGGCATCCGGCACGGTGCGCCAGGTGCCGTGGCCGTTGGCCTCGAAGGCGGCGACGTCGCCCGCATCCTCCAGGTAGCCCAGCACGCGGCCGCAGCGCTCGCAGCTCACGTTCTCGTAGAAGACCTGCTGGTTGCAGTGGGTGCAGTGGAAGGTTTTCAAGGCGGGTCCGTGGTCGGGCGCCGATGGCACTGGCGCGAAGTGGGGACCATAGCGTCCTGGCTGTATACGTCAGGGGAACGGCGACGCGCGGTCCCGCGGCCTTCCCGGCCTAGCCGGCTCTGACCCCGCGGTCGGGCGGGATGCGGGCTCCTCTGCAGGTTGGGCGGGCCGGCGTCAGGCTTGCGTCTCCGCCGTGAGGCCTGCGCAAAGCGCCCGCTTGCGCGCCGGTGTCAGTTGCTTGATCGCGTGCTCGGCGCGGCAGGCGGCAGCGCGATCGGGGTGCGCGAACCGCGCCAGCAGCCGCCGTGGCGGATGGGCGCGGGTATAGCGCGCACCCTTGCCGGCGACGTGCTCGGCGTAGCGGCGGTCGACGTCGGTGCTGACGCCGGTATAGAGGCTGTCGTCGAGGCATTCGATGACGTAGACGTACCAGTCGGCCATGGTGCGCCTAGCGGCCTGGCTCCTCGCCGAGTCGGTTGATCGCGTCGTTCTCCACGATCGCCGGCGGATCTTCCTGCCGCAGCAGCGCCAACATCGCGCGGCCGACGCATGCGGTGGTGGTCACCAGGCCGGGCGCCAGCCGCAGGCCGAGGCCCATCAGCGGGCCGGCGACGCTGTACATCGCATCCATCCCGGAATGCGGCGAGCGCACGCCGTCCACCGGCTGCACGCCGCCGGTGCGCAGCATGATGCTGCGGATCGGCAGCGCGGCCAGCGCGCGCTCGGTCTCGCCCTTCACCCGCAGCGGCATGAAGTGGCTGTCGGGATTGGAGTGCGCGCCGGAAACGTAGACGAAGGTCAACTCCGGGTTGAGGCGCGCGAGCGTTTCCGCCACGTGCGTGGTCAGCTCGAGGGTGACGTGACGATAGACGTCTTCGGGCGTGCCGATTGGCGGCGCACCGGCGCAGTACAGGCAGGCGTCGAAGGGCTGCAGCCGGGCCTCCGCGGCGCCGAGGTCGGCGAAGTCCGGGCAGAGCACTTCGTCGAGGTTGGTGTCGATGCGTCCGGTGGAGCGGCGTCCGAGCACGACCACTTCGGATACGCCCGTGTCGCGCAGGCATTCCTGCAGCACGCCCTGGCCGACGAGGCCGGTGGCGCCGGTGACGAGGATGCGCATGCTGGACTCCTGTGCGGCGTGTGGCGACCAGCCTAACGCGGCATCGGTTAAGCGGGTGGCATCGGCTGGAGATTGCCGATGCGAAGCGACCGCCGCGTGGGGGGGGGTGGCCCGGATACGCCAGATGGTGTGATGCCGGCCGAATCTCGACCGTTCGATCAGCGTGACTGGTTACCAGTCCGTCGGCGCGTAATCCTTGAGGAACTGCCCCCATACGTGCGCGCCGGTGTTGAAGCCGTGGATGATCGGGTCGACGATGCGCGCGGCGCCGTCGACGATGTCCAGCGGTGGGTGGAAGCGCTCCTGCACCTGCTTGCGCGCGGCGAGCTCCGCGGGATCCTCGTCGGTCACCCAGCCGGTGTCGACGCTGTTCATGTGGATGCCGTCGCCGTGGTAATCCGCGGCCGAGGTGCGGGTCATCATGTTCAGCGCGGCCTTGGCCATGTTGGTGTGCGGGTGGCGGGTGGTCTTGAAGTTGCGGTAGAACTGGCCCTCGACCGCGGAGACGTTGACGATGTGCTTGTCGCGGGTGGCCGGTTCGTTGCCGGGCGCGCGCAGCAGCAGGGGCTTGAGCCGCGCGTTGATGACGAAGGGCGCGATGGCGTTGACCAGCTGCGTCTCCAGCAGTTCGACCGACGGCACCTCGTCCATGCGCAGTCGCCATGAGTTACGGTCGCGCAGGTCGACCTGCTGCAGGTCCTGGTCGAGACGGCCTTCCGGGAACAGATGCGCCTGGCCCAGCAGTTCATCGGCAAGCAGCGGCACCTGCGACAGCTCCGCGGCGCGCACAAGTCCTGCGGCATCGGCAATCGGGCCGCCTTCGCTGAGCTGCAGGTCGGCCGTGCCGGACCGGGGCAGCAGGTCGGGACTGCGCAGGCCTTCATAGCCGCCGACGAGCCGGCGCACAGCGTCTGGCATGTCGCGCAGCGCGGCGGTCTCGCCAGCCATCATGTGCGCGTAGAAGGCCGGTGGGCGACGCACGGTCTGGCAGGCATTGTTGATGATGAAGTCCAGCCGCGGGCAGGCGGCGAGCAGCTCGCTGCAGAAGGCCTCCACGCTGGGCGTGTGGCGCAGGTCGAGGCCGAAGATTTCCAGCCGGTGGCCCCAGTCCGCGAAGTCCGGCTCCTGCGCGTAGCGCGCCGCCGAGTCGCGCGGGAAGCGCGTGGTGACGATGAGTCCCGCGCCGGCGCGCAACAGCTTGAGCCCGGCCTGGTAGCCGATCTTGACCCGGCCGCCGGTCAGCAGCGCGACGCGTCCGTGCAGATCGGCGGTCTCGGTGCGCTTGCGGAAGTTGAGATCCGCGCAGGCCGGACACAGCTGGTCGTAGAAGGAGTGCACCAGGGTGTATTTCTGCTTGCAGACATAGCAGTGCAGCTGTTCCGGGGATTGCTGCAGTGCGCTGTCGTCGCCAGTGTCGTTGCGTGGATCGTGCTGGCCCGGCGCCTGCGGCGGGAAGCAGTTGGGCGTGGTGAACACCGGCTTGCGGCGCAGGCGCCGGATGCCGGTCTGGTCGAGCATGGCCTCGGTGCGTCGCACCTTGTCCTGGTGCCGCTCGCGCGCCTCGAGCTTGTGCTTGCGCCTTCGCGCCCGCGGCTCCGGGTGATGCACCTGTGATACCGCCTGGTGCAGGCGTACGCGGTCGGCCTCCGGCAAGGTGTCGAGCAAGCTGCGGTCGGCGGCGATGGCTTCCAGCAATTCGCTCGCTACGCGCACCTGGCCGGGGAGATCGGGCACGGGCTTGTCGGCGCGTGTTTCACAGATGATCGGGGCCTGCGGTGTGGTGGTCGTGTTCAAGGAGGGATCCGGGACGCAGGGTGCACCGCCGCGGCATGCGCCCGTGGGCGGCTATTGCGGATCGGGCGAATACGGGAGTGGGTGCATTTTAGCGCCTGCCACCCACGTGTTCCGCAGGCCTCGACCGCGATCGGGAGCCCAGGCCCGAAAAAGGCGTATGGAGACAGCAGGGTCAGATCTGGCTGACCCGCCGTTTGCGGCCCTTGAGCCCGCCTGCACGCAGCTTGTCCAGTGCATGCCTGGTCTGCGCGCGCGCGATGGCGACGTAGCTGCGGGTGGCGTAGACATCGATCTTGCCGATGGCGTCCTTGTGCAGGCCGGCGTCGCCGGTGAGCGCGCCGACGATGTCGCCGGGGCGCAGCTTGTCGCTGCGGCCGGCGTCGATGCGCAGGGTCGCCATCGCTGCGGCCGGGACGTCCTTCGGCTTGCCGGACAGCGGTGTCGCGTGTTGCCACCGCAGCGGGGCCCCCTGGCGTTCCTCGATCAAGGCCGCGCGCGGCAGTTCCCGCGGCGAGACCAGGCTGAGCGCCAGCCCGTCGCGGCCGGCGCGCCCGGTGCGGCCGACCCGGTGCAGGTAGGTGTCGGCATCGGTCGGCAATTCGTAGTTGACCACCGCGCCGATGTCGTCGATGTCGAGCCCGCGCGCGGCGACGTCGCTGGCGACCAGCACATTGCAGCTGCGGTTGGCGAAGCGCACCAGCACCTCCTCGCGGTCGCGCTGCTCCATGTCGCCGTGCAGGGCCAGCGCGGAGAAGCCGTAGTGTGCCAGCGAGCCGACCACTTCCTCGGTGTCGCGGCGCATATTGCAGAACACCACGCAGGACTCCGGACGGTACTGCAGCAGCAGCGCGGCGAGCAGCGGAGCCTTGCGCGTCGGCTCGACCTCGAAGAAGTGCTGTTCGATGGCCGCCGGCTGCTGGCCGCCGTCGATGCTGACATGCAACGCGTCGCGCAGCATCGCATCACCGACGCTGCGGATCGCGTCGGGGTAGGTGGCGGAGAACAGCAGGGTCTGCCGCTCCGCGGGCGTGCGCCCGACGATCTCGCGGATGGCCTCTTCGAAGCCCATGTCGAGCATGCGGTCGGCCTCGTCCAGTACCAGCACGCGCACGCCACGCAGGTGCAGGGCTTTCTTGCGCAACAGCTCCTGGGTGCGCCCGGGCGTGCCGACGACGACATGCGGGTCGTGCTCGAGCGACGCCAGCTGCGGCCCCAGCGCCATGCCGCCGCACAGCAGCGACAGCTTGAGGTTGGGGATGCCCGTGGCCAGCCTGCGCAGCTGCTTGCCGACCTGGTCGGCGAGCTCGCGCGTCGGGCACAGCACCAGCGCCTGTGTCTGGATCGTGCCGGGATCGATCCGCTGCAGCAGGCCGAGGCCGAAAGCTGCGGTCTTGCCGCTGCCGGTCGGCGCCTGCGCGATGACGTCGCGGCCGGCGAGGATCGCCGGCAGCGCCTGCGCCTGGATCGGCGTCATCGTCGTGTAGCCGAGCGCGTCGAGGCCGGGCAGCAGTGTGGGGTCCAGCGACAGGTTGCTGAACGGGGAGGATGGTTTCATGTGGACATGATCGCAGTATCGGCAACGCCGTGGGCCGCGCACCCTTCCCCTTGTGGAAAGTGCAAGCGGCACGGGTGCGCGATCCGCGATGGCCGTCATTGCCGCGACACGGGCCTGCGCCCACAATGCGGCCTGATCGAGGAGCCTCCCCCTGGACACCGAGCCGCAAGCGCACGCGACCGCCGCCCATCTGCGCCAGCTGTGCGCCGCATTCGTCAAGCCGCACCCGGGCCGCGCCGCCTGGCAGCTGGTCAACACCCTGGTGCCCTTCGCCACGCTGTGGGCGCTGGCTGCGTGGAGCGTGGTGGCCAGCTGGCACTACGCCTGGACCCTGCTGATCGCGCTGCCGGCGACCGGCCTGTACGTGCGCACCTTCATCATCCAGCACGACTGCGGGCACGGTTCGTATTTTGCCAATCAACGCTTCAACGATCTGGTCGGGCGCTGTCTCGGCGTGGTCACGCTGTTCCCCTATGGTTACTGGCGCAAGACCCACGCCGTGCACCACGGCACCTCGGGCAACCTCGACCGCCGCGAGATGGGCGACATCGATACCCTGACCGTGCGCGAGTACCAGGCGCTGTCGGCCTGGAAGCGCTTCTGCTACCGCTTCTACCGCAGTGGCCCGGTGCTGCTGGGGATCGGGCCTGCGTACCAGTTCGTGGTCAAGCACCGCTTCCCCTTCGACCTGCCATGGTCATGGAAGAAGGAGTGGGCGAGCGTGCTGCTCAACAACCTGGTGCTGCTGGTGGTCGGTGGCACGCTGGCTTGGCTGATCGGCTGGCAGACCGTCCTGTTGGTCCACCTGCCGATCGTGCTGGTCGCCGGCGCGCTGGGGGTTTGGCTGTTCTACGTGCAGCACACCTTCGAGGATGCCTACTGGACCCGCAAGGGAGACTGGAACGCGCATCAAGCGGCGATCGCCGGCAGCTCGTTCTACGACCTGCCCGCGCCGCTGCACTGGTTCACCGGCAACATCGGCTATCACCATCTGCACCACCTGTCCACGCGCATCCCCAACTACCGGCTCCGCGAGTGCTACGCCTCCAACCCGCTGCTGCAGCAGGCGCCCAAGCTGTCCCTGCGTTCCAGTCTCGCCAGCCTGGGCATGAAGCTGTGGGACGAGGACACCCGGCGCATGGTCGGGTTCCCGCGTGCGACGTTGCCTGCCACTGAACGCTTGCCGTAACTCGGTCGCGAAGCCTGCGGATTCATCGCGGGTTCGGTTGCCGGCACGCGTCCACGCCTACACTGGGTGCAAGCAAGCCCCCGCTCCCGCCGGCTGCGTAGTTCTCTTTTTCCTCTTCCCGGACAGCCGACCGAGACATGCGCAGACACTGGTTCGCCCTGGCCTGCTGCCTTGCGCTCGGCGCATGCGGTGCGCCCTCGAAGCACGACCCGAATGAAGGCGCCGACGGCAGGGCGTCCGGCGTCGAGGTGAACGGCACCGGCGCCTTCATCAGCGCACCGGCGGAGGCGCCGCCGCCGGCATTCGACATCCGCCGCGAGACCACCTGGCCATCGGCAGCTGTGGGCGGTGGCGAGGCCACGATCAGCTGCGAACTGGACTACGCCGAGCACGGCGACGGCGTGCCGCTGGTGAACCTGGAGTTCTTCAGCGTTGTCGATGCGCTCAAGCCCTGCCAGGGGCGCGGGGTGATGCGGCTGCGCTACCACGGCAACATCGATGCCGGGTTCACCTCGCTGGTCGAGCGGGTGGCCGAAATCGCCAAGCGCATGGACATCGACCGGCGCGTGCTGGACATCGACTCGCTAGGCGGCCAGGTCGAGGATGCGATCCGCGCCGGGGATGCCATCGGCGCCTCGGGCTGGACGATCTGGGTCCGCGATGGCGCGTCTTGCCACAGCGCCTGCGTGCTGATCCTCGGTGCCGGCGACGTGCGCATGATCTCCGGCCGCGTCGGCATCCACCGCATCATCCGCATGAGTTCCACGGCGACCACGCGCGCCCAGCTCAACGAGGAGTTGCAGGCGGTGTACGGTCGGGTCAAGGCCTATTTGGAACGCAATGGCGTCGCGGTTGCGGTGGGCGACCTGATGATGGCGGTGCCGAACCGCAACCTGCGGCTGCTGACCTCGGGAGAACTGCAGGAGTACGGCCTCGACGGCACCAACCCCGCGCAGGACGACCTCGACCGGCTGCAGCTGATGCGCAAGTGCGGTGAGGACTTCGTCAGTCGTCGTGACAGCTTCGCGCGTGCCTTCGATCGCCAGTGCAAGGCCGGCGACAAGGACGTGGACGAACTCAATGCCTGCGGGCTGGCATTGCGTCCTCGCTTTGGCTTCCCGGATGCCACCTGTCCGGACGACAGCCCGATGAGCGAGTTCGACCCGATCCGCAGCGCCTTCTTCGACCGAAAGCAGGAGGCCGTGCCGAATGCCGACCTCCGCAGGCCGGCTGCTGGCGATGCTCGCGGCTAGAACGGGCCTGGCCGCGGCACGCGAGAGCAATTTCTACTCTGATTGCATACGAAAAGCGACGTAAACACGTCAATGGATTGATCTAGCGGCCGCCGCCACCCCCGCCGCCCCCGCCACCGCCCGAGGAACCGCCACCACCACCACCGGACGAGCTTCCCGGCGGGGTCGAGGAGGAGGCGATTTGCGAACTCAGGCTGCTTCCGATGGCCTTGCTGAAACTGCCCAGGTCGCCGCTGCCGCCACCCTGGTACCAGTGGATTGCAGATGCCGCGGCGGCGGCGGCGGCGGCGCCGACCGCCAGCGTGAACTTCCGTGTCCATGCGTCCTCGACCTCGAGCGCGACCGCATAGGGCAGCAGACGTTCGTAACGCGCTGCATCGAGCGCGGGCGACGCCACTGCTGCGCCGGGCCCGGGAAGGCGCGCGAGCTCGTCGCGGTCGGCGACGGAGAGGTAGCGTTTCAGGCCTTCGATTTCGTCCATCAGCCGACGGCCTTCCACGGTGGGCGCCTTGACGAGAATGCCGAAGATGATCACGACAAGCGCCATCGCGCCGCCCAGCGACAGGATGACCGGCATGGCGCTACCGCCGCTGAGGAAAATTGCCATGACCAGGGCACCGACGGCGATGGCACCTGCAGTCATGATGCTAGCGCTGTTGCGGCTGAAATACAGTGGCTGGAAGCGGTCTGAAAGTTCGGCGGCGTGACGTCTGAGGGCCGTTTGCACCGTAGCGGCGTTTTCCTGATCCAACGTCAGGTCGCCTTTGTGGTGCGGGAAAAGGCTGGCCAACAAAGCCCGCTGCTCTTCGGTCGGAATCTCGCCGGTCTTGGCGTACCGACGGTTAAGTTGCCAATTCTTCTTGCTTCCGAGAAGACCGGGCTCGTTGCGTATACGGACCAAGCCATCGACCGCG
This sequence comes from Pseudomonadota bacterium, assembly GCA_030858145.1. Lineage (GTDB taxonomy): Bacteria > Pseudomonadota > Gammaproteobacteria > Xanthomonadales > Xanthomonadaceae > Luteimonas. The sequence goes on along the minus strand of JALZMP010000107.1, from coordinate 16,028 downwards.
GAGATCAGAAGGTCAGCAGAAAAGCACCGGGTGTCGTACTTCATCCGCGACATATAGCGCAGCCCGGCCGGCGTATGCCCGTCCGGCGGGTCGTAGCGCACGATGATGGTGCCGGGCGCAGGATCGCGGCCGATCCGGCGCCAGCGGCGAACGCAGAACACCAGCAGCACGACCAGGCCCGCCAGCACGACCAGCACGCCGCGGTTGTCGCGCAGCATCCACCACAGCAACTGTTGCCGCGTGGGCTGGGTCACCAGGCTCTTGGGGAAGGACAGGACGATGGTCAGCCCTTCCTGCGCCTGCAATGCGCGCGTCAGTGTCCAGCGCGCGACGCCGGGCGCGACGATGCGCGCGTCGAAGTCCTGCCCGCGCGCGCCCTGCACGCCGGTGTAGCCCTCCGCGGTCAGCTGTGCCATGGGCACCGGCGCGGGCAGGCGGACCTCGACCGAACCGCGTTCGATGGCGAACATCCAGCCGGTGCCGATCGCGTTCCAGTACAGCTCGTCATGGGCGTCGAAGAAGCCGAGCTGGCGGGTGGTGCGGTAGCGCAGGGTATAGGCGTACTCCGCCGGTACCGGCAGGAAGTCGTCGTTGCCGGTATTGAGGCGGATGCCGTTGCCCACGCGCTCGGTGAACCAGGGTTCCGCGCGGCCGTCACGCAGTACCTCCACGACCTCGAAACCCACGACCACCCGGTTGCCGCGGCGGTCGCGGTAGCGGGTGGGGAAATCACGGTAGATGCCGCGCCGGATGTTGCTGCCCTCGGCGCGCACGTGGATGCGCTCGACCACGTCGATGCTGCCGTCGGCGTGGACCTCGACCACGCTGTCGTAGGCCAGGATGCGCTCCTGCGCCCACGCCGCGCTCCACAGCGTGGGCGCCAAGAGCACCAGCAGGACCAGCAGGCGGATCACCGCTCGAGCGCCACCTGCGGCGCGCTGCGGGCCTCGTCTTCGGCCTGGAAGAACTCGGCATCGTCGAAGCCGAACGTGCGCGCCACCACCAGGTCGGGCACGCGTTGCACGCCGTCGTTGTAGTCGCGGACCGCGCCGTTGTAGAAGCGGCGCGCGTACTGCAGTTGCTGCTCGACCTCGACCAGGTGCGCCTGCAGCTGGAGGAAGTTGCCGCTGGCCTTGAGGTCGGGGTAGGCCTCCTGCAGGGCGATCAGGCGGCCCATCGCCTGTTCAAGGGCGGACTCGACTTCGCCCAGTTGTGCGGGACTGGTGGTCGCGAGCGCACGCGATCGCAGTTCAGTCACCGCCTCCAGCACCGCACTCTCGTGGCTCGCGTAACCCTTGACCGCGGCGACCAGTTGCGGCACCAGGTCATGGCGGCGCATCAGCTGCACGTCGACATCGGCCCAGGCGGTATGCACCTGGTTGCGCAGCCGCACCAGACGGTTATAGGCAAGCATCGCCCACAAGGCGAGTGCGAAGGCGAAAGCGATCAGCCCGAGGGTGACGGCGCTCATGGGCCATCTCCTGTGGTGGCAGGCAAGCCAATCACCCGGATCCCGGTGTCGCCGACGGTCACCCGCTGTCCGTTGCGGATCTTGCAGCTCTTGCGAAGCTCGACGCTCCCGTCCACGCATACCGCGCCGCTGGCCACCAACGCCTTGCCGGCGCCGCCACTATCGCAGAGGCCGCTCAGCTTCAGCAGCTGGTGGAGTTCGACGTGGTCGCGGTCGAGGCGGAACTCGAGCTCGGGCATGGCCAGGGGCAGGGGCGGGGGTCCGCTGTCCAGCCTAACGCAGGCACGGTGACCACGTCAGTGCAGCGGCGGCTGCCCGAGGTCCCCCCAGGGGCGAAAACCGCGTCACACTTCTCAGCGCAGCGGCAGGCGCACCGCGCGGCCGTCGAGGTCAAGCATCACGCCATCGATATCGATGCGGGTGATGACCGCGGCCCCGACGCGGTCGCCCTCGCCATGCCGGTTGCCATCCAGGATCACGAAACGCTGCGCCGGCTGCTCGTTCCACATGTGCATGGTGAGCTTCATCGCGGGCAGCTGGCGGCGCTGTTCGGCGGGAAGTTCGGCGACCGTCGGCATCCGCCCGCTGGCGCCCGGATTTGGTGCCGGCGGACGGGGGTCGCTCGGCAATGTGGCAGATGGGATCGCCAGCGGCGGTGCGGCTGGACTCTCGACAGCGGGCAGGCGGGAGGCTAATGGCGTGGCAGCCGTGGGCGCAGGGGCGGCAACGGAAGCGGACGCTGCCGTGTCCGCGACAGGCCCGGGCGGCGGCATGATGCGCTCGATGTCCGGGAACGCGGCTTCGGCCGCGGCAGGAGGGACGCGCGGTGACTCCGGTTCTGTCAGCACTTCCGCCGCCGCGGGTTGCTGCGTCGGCGGGTCGGCCAACGACAGTCCGCTGTCAGGCCCGGGTCGTGTGCCCTGCAACCACCATGCTGCAAGCAACAGCACGACAAGACCGGTGGCGATCCATGGCCAGGTCGGCCTGTGGACCTGCCTGCGCAGTGCCAGCGGCGGCAGTTCCGCCGACAGATCCGGCGCCCGGCCACGGCGGCGCTCGGCTTCCGACTTGCGCAGCGCTTCGAGGATCAGGGACATGGTCAGCGCAGCTCCCGCAGCAACGTCGGGCCGGGTTCGTCGGCGGCCAGTGCGAACAGCGTTTCCGGGCCGACCACGCCATCGGTGGCGAGGCCGTGGGTGCGCTGGAACCGCAGCACTGCCGCCTGCAACGCGGCATCGGGCACATCGCCACTGTCAGGATCCAGGCCAGAGGACGCCAGGCGGGCCCGCAGCCAGGAGAAGGCCGGACCCTCGCGCCCGGTCGCCTGACGCGCGAGGAACAGGTCTGCGAGCATGGGCTCGCCTCGCCACACGGCGGCGTATTCGCCGTTCCAGCGTTGCTGCAGCGCAATGCGATCGACATCGACGCTGCGCCCGCCCAGCCACAGCCGCGCGCGCAGGGCATCGGTGCCGAGCAGCAGGCCCCAGGCGCCATTCGAACCCTCGCGCAACCGCAGCAGCGCGGGCCTGCCGACCGCGGCCAGACGGTCGAGCCCGGCACGGCCGCGGGTGCAGTAGACCCCGGCAGCGAGGACCGTCGCGCAGCCTGCGGCCGCCGCGGCATCGTCCTGCGTGTGTGGGAGCTGCCACTCCGACAGCAGCTGCGACCAGGCAGCCGTCGGAGTCGCGCCGGCGTCGACAACGGCACGGGCGAACGCATCGTCGTCGAGCGTCGCGACAAGGCTTGCAAGGTCGGCGGCACCAGCGGGCGCCGCGTCAGCTTCGGCTGGTTCGACAACGCTGGCAGCAGCCGCCACCGGCGGCGGGAGGGGCCGAGGCCACAGCGCGGCCAGCGCCACGACCAGCGCAGTCGCCCCGCCGAGGGTCGCCAGGCCCCAGCCGTGCCGGGCATGCGTCGTGGCCGAGGAAGGCAGCGTCTCCCGGGCCGCAGCCTCGACCAGCTTGTCGTCGATGGTCTCCGCATCGCGGGCATAGCCGGCGACCAGGGCGCGCTCGGCGATGACATTGGTCAACCGCGGCACGCCGCCCGAGCGGGCGTGGATGCGCTGCATCGCGCGTGCGCTGAAAGGGAACCGGTGGCCACCGGCGACGCGGTAACGATGGCGCAGGTAGTCCGCGGTCTCGGCCTCGTGCAGGGGCGTGAGGTGGAAGCGCGCGGTGATGCGCTGCGCCAGTTGCCGCAGCTCCGGCCGCGCCAGCATGTCGCGTAGTTCGGGCTGGCCGATCAGGATGATCTGCAGCAGCTTCTGGGTATCGGTCTCCAGGTTGGTCAGCAGCCGCACCTGCTCGAGCGCGTCGATCGGCAGGTTCTGTGCCTCGTCGATGATCAACACCACTCGCAGGCCCTGGGCGTAGGCGCCCAGCAGGTAGGCGTTGAGCCGGTCGACCAGGGCCTTGGCGCTGCCACGCGCGCCCTCGAGGTCGAGGTGCAGTTCCTCGCAGACCGTTTCCAGCAGTTCGGTGGCGCTCTGGCGCGGGTTGAGCACCAGCGCGACGCGGGTGTTGTCCGGGATCTGTTCCAGCAGCAGCCGGCTCAGCGTGGTCTTGCCGGTGCCGACCTCGCCGGTGAGCTGCACGAAGCCCCCACCGCCGCCCTGGGTGACCCCGAACAGCAGGTGCGCCAGCGCGTCACGGTGACGCTCGCTGAGATAGACGAACCGCGGGTCCGGAGTGATCGAGAACGGCGGTTCGTTGAGTCCGTAGTGCTCGAGGTACATGCACGCGGCGCGGGAGCTGTGGGCGGCCAGCCTGCCATGAATCACCTTCAGACGCGACCGCCCCTAGGACAGGTCCTTGGCCTCCGAGACCGCCAGCGCTTCCGGGTGGGAAATTCGGCGTGGGCGCGAGATCAGCGGGTGCACCAGCACCGCGGCCAGGATCACCGCGACCCCGAGGTAGAAGCGCGGCGTCAGTTCGTGCTGCTCGGCCAGCAGCACGATCGCCAGCACGATGGCGTACACCGGCTCCAGGTTGACGGCGAGCTGCGCGGCAAATGCGCTCATGTGCCGCAGCGCCACCAGCGACAGCGCGAACGGGAACAGGGTGCAGGCGAAGGCCAGCAGCAGCAGGTAGCCGGCGTCGTGCGCCGACGGCAGCACGAACAGGGCGCCGGCAAAGGCCGGGAACAGCAGCGGCATTACCGGCGCCAGCAGGGTCAGCGCCAGGGTGCCGGCACCCAGTTCAAGGGCGGTCACCGTCAGCGGGTCGGCGCGCTCGACCAGGCGCTTGTTGAGCGAGGCGAACAAGGCCACGAACAGCGCCGACAGCGCACCCACGGCCACGCCGATGCGCATCGCCTCGGGGATGCCGCCGACCACCAGCGCCACGCCGGGCAGCACGGCGAGGCCCAGTGCAAGCTCGCGCCGCGAGAAGCGCCGCCGGGCCAGCTTCGGTTCCACCAGGGCGGTGAACACCGTCGCCAGCGCCATGCAGGTCGCGGCCACCGACGCATTGGCCAGCTTGATCGCGCCATAGAAGGTAAGCCAGTGCAGCGCCACCAGCACCCCGACCCCGGCATAGGCCAGCAGCAGTCGCGCGGGCATCTCGCGCAGCCCGCGCCAGACCCGGGGTACCAGCGCCAGCACCAGCACCACCAGGCCCATGCGCCACCACACCAGCGGTAGCGCCGGCATGGTGATGAGCTTGCCGAGAATGGCAGTGAAGCCCCACAGCACGACGCAAAGATGGATCTGCCAGTAGGCCTTGGCGGCAGGGGTCATGGCGGTGCGGGCCGGTCGCGGTCGAGCATTATCGCCCTTCGCGAAGGTGCACCCCCGACCAGTCCAGGAAAAGGCGCCGAGGCGCCGTTACCTGGTCAGGTCGTTGACGAGGGGCTCAATTGCGCGACTGCAGCTTGCCGAGCAGGCGCAGGAACTCGATGTACAGCCAGACCAGGGTGACCATCAACCCGAAGGCGCCATACCACTCCATGTACTTCGGCGCGCCCTGCTCGACGCCGCTTTCGATGAAGTCGAAGTCCAGCACCAGGTTCAGCGCCGCGATCACGATTACGAACAGGGAAAAGCCGATGCCGATGATGCCGTTGTCGTGGATCATCGGCATGTTGATGCCGAACATCCGCATCACGATCGAGGCGAGGTAGACCAGCATGATGCCGCCGGTGGCCGCGACCACGCCGAGCTTGAAATTCTCGGTGGCCTTGATCAGCCCGGAGCGGTAGGCCATCAGCAGCGCGAACAGGGTGCCGAAGGTCAGCATCACCGCCTGGATCACGATGCCCTCGTAGAGGTGGTTGTACATCGCCGAGATCGCGCCGAGGAAGAAGCCCTCGACCAGCGCGTACAGCGGCGCGGTGACCGGCGCCCAGGTTTTCTTGAACACCGTGATCATGGCGATCACCAGGCCGCCGATCAGGCCGCCCCAGACGTAGATGCCGAAGCCGGGGGCGAGCTCGCCCTGCGGGGTCAGCGCCTGGGTCCAGGCGAACGCGGCGGTGAGCATGGTCAACAGCAGCAGGGCGCCAGTCTTGTTGACCGTGCCGTTCAGGGTCATGGTCCTGCTGTCGCGGGTGACCACGCTGCCGCTGCCCAGGTCGAGGAAGGTGGAGTCTTTGAGTACGGGGTTGCCACTGCGCATGGGATGCTGTCCGAAGGAGTTGGAACCAGTGCCGAGGATACACGGGTGGCGCGGCGGCCGGCAGGCGCGGGCCTCGCGTTGACAGCGGTCCGGAGGCTCCGGACAATACTCGCCCTGCACGGGCTCGCCCGCAATCGACCAACCGCCCGGCACCGGCGGGGTATAGCGCAGTCTGGTAGCGCGCCTGCTTTGGGAGCAGGATGTCGGGGGTTCGAATCCCTCTACCCCGACCATCCCGGCGCCGGTCCGGTGACAGTTTATGATGCGCGCGTGCGCCCGTAGCTCAACTGGATAGAGCACCGGCCTTCTAAGCCGGCGGTTACAGGTTCGAGTCCTGTCGGGCGCGCCAGGCTTCGACGTCATGCTTGGACAATGATTCGCGTGTCTTTGGTGGATGTAGCTCAGTTGGTTAGAGCACCGGATTGTGATTCCGGGGGTCGCGGGTTCAAATCCCGTCTTCCACCCCAGTTTGGATACACCCAAGTTTTGATACACTGAATCGTCTTGGGGCCGTTAGCTCAGTTGGTAGAGCAGTTGACTCTTAATCAATAGGTCCAAGGTTCGAATCCTTGACGGCCCACCATCCTCGAAGCGCCCGGCCAGCCGGGCGTTTTTTTCGTTGGCCTGTCGATGTCGTAACGCGCTGCGGCGCGCTCATCGGTGCCGGACAGGGGGAGGGTCGCGGGGGCGCGGTTCGAATCCTTGACGGCCCACCATCTTCGAAGCGCCCGGCGAGCCGGGCGCTTTTTTTTGGGCCTCTCCCTGTCGCAACGCGCCGCGGCGCGCTGCTGAGTACCGGATTGGGGAAGGGACGCCGGGGGGCGCAGCAAAGCAGGGTTTCCTGCACTGGCCGACGGGCCTAAGATGCGCTGCGCAGCGCGAAAGTGGCGGAATTGGTAGACGCCCCGGCTTTAGGTGCCGGTGCCGCAAGGCGTGGGGGTTCGAGTCCCCCCTTTCGCATTCGACCCAGCCTCGGGACGTTGCGCGTTCCGTTGCCGAAGGTACGCGCCACCACTGGACGCCCCAATATGGGGGGTCAAGTGCGGTCAACTGGCGGCGGGGCGGCGAATCCGCCAAACTATCGCGTTCCGCCGACCCCGCTGCGGCTGCCTACCGGGCGGTCCCGCGCCGCGGCCGGCATCGCCTTTCAACCAGTGTCCCGCGGCCGGCGCCGCGGGGTGGCAGGAGTGGACATGCAAGCATCGGTCGAATCCGTAGGCAGCCTGGAGCGCCGTCTCACCTTCCGTCTCCCGGCTGAGCGCCTGGAGACCCAGGTCGGCGGCCGCCTGCGCGAGATTGCGCGCACGGCGCGGATCAAGGGCTTCCGTCCGGGCAAGGTGCCGGCCCGGGTCATCGAGCAGCGCTACGGCGAGCAGGTCCGGGCCGAAGTGCTGGACGGATTGCTGCGCGAGGAATTCGACCAGGCCGTGCGCGAGAACCAGCTGCGCCTGGCCGGTGCGCCGCGGATCGAGCCCGGCGAGAGCGGGGCTGACGAGGACCTGTCCTATGTGGCGACGTTCGAGGTGGTGCCGGACTTCGGCGAGGTCGACGTCTCCGTGCTCAAGGTGCAGCGCGCCACCGCGGAAGTCACGGAACAAGACATCGACCGCATGATCGAGAACTTGCGCCTGCAGCGGCGCAGCTGGACGGCGGTGTCCCGCAGCGCGCGGGACGGCGATGCGGTCGACGTGCAGACCTGGTCGCAGGTCGGCGACGAGCGCCTGCCCGCCGACGGCGACGAGAAGGGCGTCACCGTGATCGGCACCCGCGGCATGCATCCCGAACTGGAACAGGCCCTGGTCGGCATGTCCACGGGCGACGAGAAAACAGTCGAGGTGTCCTACCCGGCCGACTGGCGGGTACCGCAGCTCGCGGGCCGGACCGCGCAGGTCCACCTGGCCGTTGAGCAGGTCTCCGAACCGGTGCTGCCCGAGGCCGATGCGGCGTTCATCCGCAGCTTCGGCGTCAAGAGCGGCGAAATGGAACAGTTCCGCTCCGACATCCGCAGCAACCTTGAGCGCGAACTCAAGGGCGCTCTGATGAACCGCCTGCGCCGGGAGGTTGGCGAGCAACTGATCGCCACCTACCAGCAGGTTGAACTGCCGCCACGGCTGGTCGAAGACGAAGCCAGGGCGCTGGCCGCGCAGGTCGTGGAACAGGCGCGCCGCCAGGGGCGCCAGGTCGATCCGCCGGCCGACGCCCACGTGTCCTTCATGGATCCGGCCCGCAAGCGCGTGCTGGTCGGCCTGCTGGTCGGTGAAGTCGCGCGCCGAAACGCGCTCCAGCTCGATCCCAAGCGCCTTAATGAGAGCCTGCGCCTGATCGCCTCGACCTACGAGGAGCCACAACAGGTCATTGACTTGTACCGCAACGATCCCCAGCTCATGTCGGGACTGCAGAACAGGGTGATGGAGGAGCAAGTGATCGATTGGATCGCCGAGCGTGCCGAGCACACCGACCAGCCGATGTCGTTCCAGGACGCCATCGCGCCCTAGGGTGGGTCTCGGCGCACCATCCACCCGGACCGGTGGGCCGAGGCCCACCCTGCTTCCGCAACTCCGGTTATGGTGGGCCACTGCCCACCCGATGCCCCACGCACCCAGAGCCTCCAGCCCTATGAACACCGAACCCAAGGCCCTCAACCTCGTCCCGATGGTGGTAGAACAGACCAGCCGCGGCGAGCGTGCCTACGACATCTACTCGCGGCTGCTCAAGGAGCGGGTGATCTTCCTGGTTGGCGGCATCGACGACCACGTCGCCAACGTGATCGTGGCGCAGATGCTCTTCCTGGAAGCCGAGAATCCCGAGAAGGACATCAACCTCTACATCAACTCGCCCGGCGGCATCGTTACCGCCGGCATGGCGATCTACGACACCATGCAGTTCATTCGGCCCGACGTGAGCACCATCTGCATCGGCCAGGCGGCCAGCATGGGCGCCCTGCTGCTGGCGGCGGGGACGGCCGGCAAGCGCTACGCGCTGCCTAACTCGCGGATGATGATCCACCAGCCGCTGGGCGGCTTCCAGGGCCAGGCGACCGACATCGACATTCACGCCCGCGAGATCCTGTCGATGCGCCAGCGCCTCAACGAGATCCTGGCCCGGCATACCGGCCAGTCGCACGAGACCATCGCCCACGACACCGAGCGCGACAACTTCAAGAGCGCCGAGGCTGCCCGCGAATACGGGCTGGTGGATTCGGTACTCGAGCGGCGCCCGGAAGATTCGATCCAGCCGGCTTGACGCCCTTCGGCAACTCACTGATTCAAAAGGCGAAAGGCAGGGCCTGCGCCGCAGGTCGCGGCTGCGGTCGCTATGCTATTCTCGCAACGTCGATCCCGTACCACACTCCACGCAGCACAGGTTTGGCGAAGGCATGAGCGAAGACCGTCAGGGGAGATCCGGCGACAGCAACAAGATCCTGTACTGCTCGTTCTGCGGAAAGAGCCAGCACGAGGTCCGCAAGCTGATCGCGGGACCGAGCGTGTTCATCTGCGATGAATGCGTCGAACTGTGCAACGACATCATCCGCGAGGAGCTCGAGGAGAAGGCGCAGTCCGCGCGCAGCAGCCTGCCCAAGCCCAAGGAGATACTGGAAGTCCTCGACCAGTACGTGATCGGCCAGGCGCGCGCCAAGCGCACCCTGGCGGTGGCGGTGTACAACCACTACAAGCGCATCGAGAGCCGTTCCAAGAACGACGACGTCGAGCTGGCCAAGTCCAACATCATGCTGGTCGGACCCACCGGCTCGGGCAAGACGCTGCTGGCCGAGACCCTGGCGCGGCTGCTCAACGTGCCCTTCACCATGGCCGACGCCACCACGCTGACCGAGGCCGGCTACGTCGGCGAGGACGTCGAAAACATCATTCAGAAGCTGCTGCAGAAGTGCGACTACGATGTCGACAAGGCGCAGCAGGGCATCGTCTACATCGACGAGATCGACAAGATCTCGCGCAAGAGCGAGAACCCGTCGATCACCCGCGACGTCTCCGGCGAGGGCGTGCAGCAGGCGCTGTTGAAATTGATCGAGGGCACCGTCGCCAGCGTGCCGCCGCAGGGCGGGCGCAAGCATCCGCAGCAGGAGTTCCTGCAGGTCGACACCCGCAACATCCTGTTCATCGTCGGTGGCGCGTTCGCCGGGCTCGACAAGATCATCCAGCAGCGCAGCACCGACGCCAGCGGGATTGGCTTTGGCGCCAAGCTCAAGAGCTCCGAGCGCAAGACCGAGATCGGCAAGGTGCTGGCCGAGGTCGAGCCCGAAGACCTGATCAAGTTCGGGCTGATCCCCGAGTTCGTCGGCCGCCTGCCGGTGGTGGCCACGCTCGAGGAGCTCGACGAGGCCGCGCTGATCCAGATCCTCACCGAACCCAAGAACGCGATCAGCAAGCAGTTCAAGAAGCTGTTCGAGATGGAGGGCGTGGACCTGGAGTTCCGCCCCGACGCGCTCGCGGCCATCGCCAAGAAGGCCCTCAAGCGCAAGACCGGCGCCCGTGGCCTGCGCACCATCGTCGAGTCGGTGCTGCTCGACACCATGTACGACCTGCCATCGCTGGAGCACGTCAGCAAGGTGGTGGTGGACGAGTCGGTGATCGAGCACAAGACCGTGCCGTACCTGATCTACGAAACCCCGGCGGTCGCGCCCAAGGTCGCCTCCGGCGAGTAGGCGGTTCCCCGGCAGGCGCCTCCCGGCCGGCGCTGCCGCCTGCAGTGCCCCGCGCAAGCCCTTGATCCTGCTGGCCTCCGACGCCCGCGACGCCACGGCGTGCGTGCGCCCCGCCTTGCATCCCCGAGGGCCCCGCCCCATAAAGGTGGCCATGGGCCGCGGCCGCGCCGCCCCCCCGCACCCCCGCACCCCCTTGCCGAGCACACTGGACACCCGATGACCGACCGCACCGAACACGAGACCCTGGATCTGCCGGTGCTGCCGCTGCGCGACGTGGTGGTGTTCCCGCACATGGTGATCCCGCTGTTCGTCGGCCGCGACAAGTCGATCCGTGCGCTCGACCTGGCGATGGCGGCGGACAAGCGCATCCTGTTGGTCGCGCAGAAGTCGGCCGAGACCGACGATCCCGGTGCTGCCGACCTGTATGAAGCCGGCACCCTGGCGCAGGTGCTGCAGCTGCTGAAACTGCCCGACGGCACCATCAAGGTGCTGGTCGAGGGCGTGTCGCGCACGCGGGTGACCGGTGTCGTCGAGCGCGACGGCACGCTGGCGGGGCAGGGCGTCGGCATCGAGTCCAGTGACAGCCGCGAGCCACGCGAGGTCGAGGCGATCGTACGATCGCTGATGTCACTGTTCGAGCAGTACGTCAAGACCAACCGCAAGCTGCCGCCGGAACTGCTGCAGACCCTGGCTGGCATCGACGAACCCAGCCGCCTCGCCGACACCATCGCCGCACATCTGGGCGTGCGTCTGGCCGAGAAGCAGCGGCTGCTCGAGTCGGTGGACATCGCCGACCGGCTGGAACTGCTGGTCGGCTTCGTCGACGGCGAGATCGACGTGCAGCAGATGGAGAAGCGCATCCGTGGCCGGGTCAAGTCGCAGATGGAGAAGAGCCAGCGCGAGTACTACCTCAACGAGCAGATGAAGGCGATTCAGAAGGAGCTCGGCGAGATCGACGAGGCGCCCAACGATCTCGACGAGGTCGCGCGCAAGATCGCCGAGGCGGGAATGCCCAAGGCGGTGGAGGCGAAGGCGAAGAACGAGTTCAACAAGCTCAAGCAGATGTCGCCGATGTCGGCCGAGGCCGCGGTGGTGCGCAACTACCTGGAGTGGCTTCTGGGCGTGCCGTGGAAGAAGCGCAGCAAGGTGCGCAAGGACCTGAAGGTCGCGCAGGATGTGCTCGACGCCGATCACTATGGCCTGGAGAAGGTTAAGGAGCGGATCCTCGAATATCTCGCGGTGCAGACCCGGGTCAAGCACATGAAGGGCGCGATCCTGTGCCTGGTCGGCCCGCCGGGCGTGGGCAAGACCTCGCTGGGCCAGTCGATCGCGCGCGCCACCAACCGCAAGTTCGTGCGCATGAGCCTGGGCGGGATGCGCGACGAGGCCGAGATCCGCGGCCACCGCCGCACCTACGTCGGCTCGATGCCGGGCCGGATCGTGCAGAACCTCAACAAGTCCGGGACCCGGAATCCGCTGTTCATGCTCGACGAGATCGACAAGATGTCGATGGATTTCCGCGGCGACCCGTCCTCGGCCCTGCTCGAAGTGCTTGATCCCGAGCAGAACAACACCTTCAACGACCACTATCTGGAGGTCGACCTCGACCTGTCGGAGGTGATGTTCGTCGCGACCTCGAACACCTTGAAGATCCCCGGACCCTTGCTGGACCGCATGGAGGTCATCCGCATCCCCGGCTACACCGAGGACGAGAAGATCAACATCGCCCTGCGTTACCTGCTGCCCAAGCAGCTCAAGGCAAATGGCCTGAAGCCCACCGAGCTGAAGGTCGACGAGAGCGCGATCAAGGACATCGTGCGCTACTACACCCGCGAGTCCGGCGTGCGCAACCTGGAGCGCGAAATCGCCAAGATCTGCCGCAAGGTGGTCAAGGAGATCGCGCTCAGCGGGCCCCAGAAGGCCACGGCACGCAAGCCGCGCGCGCTGGCGGTCACCGGCAAGAACCTCGAGAAATACCTCGGCGTGCAGCGTTACGACTTCGGCCGCGCCGAGCAGGACAACGAGATCGGCCTGGTCACCGGGCTGGCCTGGACCGAGGTCGGCGGCGATCTGCTGCAGGTTGAAACGACACTGGTGCCCGGCAAGGGCCAGTTGATCCTGACCGGCCAGCTCGGCGACGTGATGAAGGAATCCGCGTCCGCCGCGCTGTCGGTGGTGCGCGCGCGCACCGAGCGTCTGGGGATCGAACTCGACTTCCTGCAGAAGCTCGACGTGCACATCCACGTGCCCGACGGCGCGACCCCGAAGGACGGACCCAGCGCAGGCGCGGCGATCACCACCGCGCTGGTGTCGACCCTGACCAAGATCCCCGTGCGCGCCGACGTGGCGATGACAGGGGAGATCACCCTGCGTGGCAAGGTCACGGGGATCGGCGGGCTGAAGGAAAAACTGCTCGCTGCGATGCGCGGCGGCATCCGCACCGTGATCATCCCGGACGAGAACCGCAAGGACCTCGCCGACATCCCCAAGACCGTGACCGACGCCATCAGGATCGTGCCGGTGAAGTGGATCGACGAGGTGCTCGACCTGGCGCTGGAACGCCCGCTGTCGCCGGCGGCAGTCGCCGAAGGCATCGCCCAGGTCAAGCGGGTCGCGCGCGCACCGCGCAAGCTGCCGGAGCAGGCCGGCGTCAAGCATTGATGTCCGCCCTCACGGCGCACGCGTACGCCTCCTCCCCGAGGCAGCCCGGCGGTATTCCCAGGCGCGCGTGCGGGCCACGACGCGCATGTCAAGCGGGTTTTCAAGTTGCGGCCGCCATGGGCCGCTGGTATAACGGCGCGACCGCATGGCGCCATGCTTTCCCCCGCGCTTGCCGGGCATTCCACGAACCGGACAAGTCCACGGCACTGCGCCGCGGCCGCCGGCCATGACACCCGCGGCCAGGCGGCCGCAGAAGGAGTTGCAAACCCATGAACAAGAATGATCTCGTCGAAGCCGTCGCAAGCGAATCCAGCCTGTCCAAGGCCGATGCCGGCCGTGCCGTCGATGCCGTGGTCGCGGCGATCACCGGCGCCCTCAAGCGTGGCGACAGCGTCAGCCTGATTGGCTTCGGTACCTTCGACGTCCGCGCCCGTGCCGCCCGCACCGGCCGCAATCCGCGTACCGGCGAGGAGATCAGCATCGCCGCCTCCAAGAACCCCGCGTTCAAGGCTGGCAAGGCGCTGAAGGATGCCGTAAACTGAGCGGCCCACGCCCTCTCCCGCATGCGGGAAGAAGGGGAGTGATCGTCGGGCTCCGCCCGACCGCATGATCATTCAGGATCGGGGTGCTTAGCTCAGCGGTAGAGCGTCTCCTTTACACGGAGAGGGTCGGGGGTTCGAAACCCTCAGCACCCACCAGGGTCGACGCCCCCATCCGTGGCAAGCCGGGCAAGGCGCCGGGCCTGTGCAGGTTCAACAATGCGGAGTGGTAGTTCAGTTGGTTAGAATGCTGGCCTGTCACGCCGGAGGTCGCGGGTTCGAGTCCCGTCCACTCCGCCATTTGGTCGAAAAGCGCCCGCAAGGGCGCTTTTTTTGGTTTTTCACGGATTACCGGCCGCGCCTGCGCAGGTGCGGAGAGCGTTCCGAGGCTGCCGCCTGCGCGGGGCCGGGCTTGCGTTAAACTGCACGGCTACCGCCATTCCGGTCCGTTCCGACAATGCTGCAAGCCCTCCGAGACAAGATGACTGGCTGGGTCGCGATCGCGATCGTCACCGTGATCGCAATCCCGTTCGCGTTCTTCGGCATGGACCAGTTCATGGTCCAGAGCGGCGCCAGCTACGCGGCCAAGGTCGAAGCGCCGCCGGCGTGGTGGCGCGGGGCGCCCGGTGCCTGGCCGGTGCGCAAGCTGGTCTGGGTCACCGAGGAGATCGACGCCGACGCTTTCCGCAACGAGTTCGAGCGCGTGCGCCAGGAGCAGCGAGAGGCGCAGGGTGAGCAGTTCGACGCGCTCGCCTACGAGAGCCTCGACAACAAGCGACGCGTGCTCGACCGCCTGATCGACCAGGCCGCCCTGCGCCTGTTCGCCGCCAGTGCCGGCATCGCGATGGACGACGCGCAGGTGCGCCGCGAGATCGAGGCCTTCCCCGCGTTCCAGGTCGACGGTCGCTTCGATCCCCAGCGCTACCAGCTGGCGCTGCAGTCGCAGGTGCCGGCGCGCACGCCGCAGCAGTTCCAGGAGCTGATCCGCGAAAGCTTGCAGCAGTCGCTGCTGCCGACCCGGGTCGCGGAGTCGGCCTTCGTCACCCCGTCCGAGCTTGACCGGGTGATGACGCTGCTCGGCGAGCGCCGCGACGTGTCGTTCGTGGTGCTGCCACCACCGGGCCCGGACGCCGGGCCGATCAGCGCCGAGGCGATCCAGGGCTGGTACCGGGAGCACGTGCGCGCCTACATGGCGCCGGAGATGGTGACGATCGAATACGTCGAGATCGATGGCAGCGCATTGCCGGCGCCGGCGCCGGCCGACGATGCCGCGCTGCGCGCGCGCTATGCACAGGAGAAGGCGCGTTTCGTGGAACCCGAGCAGCGGCTGGCCTCGCATCTGCTGGTCCGCGTCGAACCAGGTGCTGACGCCGCCGCGCAACAGGCCGCCGAACGCAAGGCCGGGCAGCTGGTGGCGCAGGCGCGCGCGCCGGGCGCGGACTTCGCCGCGCTTGCGCGCGCGAATTCCGACGACGCCGGTTCCCGTGAGACCGGCGGCGACCTCGGCTGGATCGCGCAGGGCACGCTGGCCGGCCCGTTCGAGGAGGCCCTGTTCGCGATGCAGCCAGGCGAGGTGCGGGGCCCGGTGAAGACGGATTTCGGCTGGCACGTAATCGCGCTGCGCGAGACCCGCGTCGGCCAGCAGGTGCCGTTCGAGGACGCGCGCGCGACGCTGGCCCAGGAGCAGGCCGCCGCCGATGGCGAGCGTGCCTTCAATGACCTCGTCGGACGCTTGGTGGACCAGGTCTACCGCAATCCCAGTTCGCTCGCCCCCGCAGCGCGCGAGGCCAAGCTGCCGGTGCAGAAGCTGGGCCCGTTCGCGCGCGGCCAGGGCAGTGGCATCGCGGCCAACGCCGCGGTACAGCGCGCTGCGTTCTCCGAGGCGCTGGTGCAGGACGGCACCGCCAGCGATCCGATCGAGATCGGCCCCGACCGCAGCGTGCTGATCCGCGTCGTCGAGCACACCCCCGAGCGCGCATTGCCGCTGGCCGAGGTGCGCGATCGCGTGGTGTCGGCGATCCGCCGCGACCGTGCCGACAAGGCCGCGGAAAGCCAGGCACAGGCCATGGTGGCCAGCC
>JALZMP010000100.1 GCA_030858145.1 Pseudomonadota bacterium | reverse complement strand
GACCCCCTTTCTCACGACGTACGCTGGTACGAACTGTCGCCGCGCGGTTTCCGCCTGCAACGCACGCCGCTGGACGTGTCGGCGCCGCTGCGTGCCCATCGCGATCGCTCGCACGCGGCCTGGGTGTTCACCTCGGCGACGCTGGCGGTGGATGGCCGCTTCGAGCATATCGCCCGGCGGTTGGGGCTTTTGAGCGTGCCGGAGTCGTTTTCCGCAGCGAGTATTGAGTCGGAAGACCCTGCCCAGGAAAGTAATTTCGAACCGCTTGAAGGCGCCCTTAAAACCCTGCTCGTCCCCAGTCCCTTCGACTGGCCACGTCAGGCGCTGTGCTATCTGCCGCCGCGGCTGCCGCAACCCGCTGCCCGGGACTACACCGCGGCGGTCGTCGACGCGCTGCTGCCGGTGCTGCAGGCCTCGGCCGGTCGAGCCTTTGTGCTGTTCGCCTCGCACCGCGCCTTGCGGGAGGCCGCCGAATGCCTGCGCGACGGTCCGTGGCCGCTATTCGTGCAGGGCGAGGCGCCACGCCACCAGCTGCTGCAGCAGTTCCGCGCTTCGGGCAACGGCGTGCTGCTGGGGGCCGCCAGTTTCCGCGAGGGCGTCGATGTTGCCGGCGACGCGCTGAGCGTGGTGGTGATCGACAAACTGCCGTTCGCCGCCCCGGACGACCCGGTGTTCGAGGCGCGGCTGGACGCCATCCGCCGTGCCGGTGGTAATCCCTTCCGCGACGAGCAGCTGCCGCAGGCGGTGATCGCGTTGAAACAGGGCGCCGGCCGTCTGATCCGCAGCGAGACCGACCGTGGCGTGCTGGTGCTGTGCGACCCGCGCCTGCTCGGCAAGTCCTACGGCAAGCTGTTCCTCGACTCGCTGCCGCCGCTGCCCAGAACCCGGGACGTCGCCGACGTGGAGGCGTTCTTCGCCAGCACCGGCAGTGGCTAGACTGGCGGGATGAAGCTGCTCGCCTTCGAGACTGCCACCGAAGCCTGTTCCGTGGCGCTGTGGGTCGATGGGGACGTACGCGAACGTTTCGAGGTCGCGCCACGCCGGCACGCCGAGCTGGCCTTGCCCTGGGCCGAGCAGCTGCTGGCCGAGGCGGGGGTCGCAAAGTCGCAACTCGACGCCGTGGCGGTGGGGCGTGGGCCAGGCGCCTTCACCGGCGTGCGCCTCGCCGTGGCCATGGCCCAAGGCATCGCGCTGGCGCTGGACCAGCCGGTGATCGCGGTGTCCACCCTGCGCGTGCTTGCCGCGCAAGCAAGGGGAGAAAAGGGAGAAAAGGGGTCAGAGTCACTTTCCAAGCCTGCCTTTTCGGAGGCCGCCGTCTCGGGATGGGAAAGTGACTCTGACCCCTTTTCTCCTTCGCGCATCCTCGCCGCCATCGACGCCCGCATGGGCGAGGTCTATGCCGGCGCGTTCGCGCGCCGGGGCGACGACATCGCGGCGCTTACGCCGGAAACCGTGTCCGCAGCCGATGCCGTGGTGCTGCCCGTTGCCGTTGGCGGCTGGCGCGGGGTCGGCACCGGCTTCGCCGCATCGGAGGGCCTGCTGGCGCGTCATCTGCAGTCGCAACTGCGGCATGTGGACGACACGGCACTGCCGCATGCCGCCGACCTCGCGCGGCTTGCCGTCGCCGCCTACGCGCGCGGAGAAGGACTCGCCCCCGAGCGCGTCGAGCCCGCCTACCTGCGCAACCAGGTGGCGCTGACCCTGGCCGAGCAGCAGGCGAGGCGGTAGGCGCCTGCCCGCGGGCCGCCACGGCGCGGCTCAGTCGTCGATCAGCTCGCCACCGGGCAGGAAGTTCCAGGTGCGGGTGACATGCAGCACGTGGACGTCGTCGCCGGTGTCGGGCAGCGGCGGGTAGGGCTCGGCCAGCCTGGCGATGCGCAGCGCGGCATCGTCCAGCAGCCGGGTGCCGCTGGACTGGATGATCTCGGCGCGTTCCATGCTGCCATTACGGCGGATGGCGACGCTGATGACGAGGGTGCCGGCCAGCCGCCGCCGACGCGCCTCGTCCGGGTAGTTGAGGTTGCCCACCCGCTCGACCCGGTCCACCCAGGCGCGCAGGTAGCCGGCGTAGGCGTATTCCTGGGTGCTGGCGGAGACGAACTTGCGCTTCGGACGCTTGGCATAGCGCTCCGAGCGCAGATGGATCTCGGCGGCGAGGCGGGCCATGGCGAGATCGCGTTCGATCTTCTCCTGTCCGCGCGGCAACGGCGTGCGCTCGGCCTGCGGCGTCGCCTCGGGGAGCGCAGCCCGGACC
>JALZMP010000068.1 GCA_030858145.1 Pseudomonadota bacterium | reverse complement strand
ATTCCGATGCTGCCTCGGAATCGTCGACGCCGCGTCTGGACATTGGCCGGACGCGGTGCGCCTGGGTTGCGGCAGGATGACCCATCTCAGACACCAGAGTTACCGGCCCAGTGTCGCGCAGCCAGGTGTCGTCATAGGGCACCTCGACAAAGCGCACCCGGGCCATGTCGATCCGGGCCGAGGACAGGCGTGCGCGGGCATAGGCCTCGACATCGGCGTCGGGGACGCAGGCCACCACCGGCTGGAAACGGGTAATGGCCGCGACCAAGGCGAGGTAGGTTTCCTCGACTGCGGCGAGATGCTCGACCCAGTCGGTGCCGGCGTGCGGCCAGGCGATCAGGATCGCGGACTGGGGCTCCCACTCCGCAGGGAAGCGCAGGGACGCCTCGGTCATCGGCTCAGCGGATCGGGGGCTTGGGGCCGATCTCGGTCGCGACTGCCTGGTTGGCGACGGCGTCGATGACCTTGTTCTTCTCGAAGTAAACGGTGTACCCCGGGTAGACCCAGCGGTTGATCGTGGGCCACTGGCGCTTCTGGCCGCCGCGCGGCTCCAGGCGCTGGTTGGGGGCGCCGTAGCGGGCTTCGACCTGGGCCATGGTCAGGCCGCGGACGGGCATCGCCGTGCGTGGTTCCAGTTGGACGCGCTCGATCAGCAGGGTTTCAGCGGACGCCCACCCGGAGCAGCCAAGCAATACGGCCAGGGACACTGAGGTGAGCAGACGTGGCATGACGGAAACTCCTCGAGGGCGGACGGGCGCCGGAAGGCGGGCGTGGCCAATTCTGACAGCACTCTGACTGCTAATGGCGTGGCAATCACGAGTGCCCGGCTCTGGCGAAGGCAGCCTAGGCGCGGCACCGTGTGCACGGCGTGGTGGCGCGCCGTCGCGATCTCGGGCTGCGAGCGCCTGCTGTCCCACGCAAAAGGCCGCATCGCTGCGGCCTTTTGCGTGGGTTGATGGCACCCGGGATCGGCGCTGGCGCGCCTTGGGCACGCCTGCCTGCTTCAGCGCTGGCGTGCCTTGAAACGCGGGTTGGTCTTGCAGATCACAAAGACCTTGCCACGGCGACGGACGACCTTGCAGTCGCGGTGACGGGCCTTCGCCGATTTCAGGGAGGACAGGACCTTCATGACACACCTCTGGGACAGATAGATTGAATGGAGCAAGCCGACTATTGTAGTGTGGATTTCGACGCCAGTTCAAGCCCTTGCGTTCGATCCGCCGGCGGCCGCCGCTACAATCGCAAACCGCGTCATGGAGTCCCGCGATGCCGATCGAGATCCCAGTGCTGACCATCGACGGGCCTTCGGGCTCCGGCAAGGGCACGATCAGCCGGGCGGTCGCGCAGCAGCTCGGCTGGCACTTCCTGGATTCCGGCGCGATTTACCGCGCGGTGGGGGTGGCGGCCGGCTGGGCGGACCTGGACCTCGACGATGCCGGCGCCCTGGTGCGCTGCACGTTCGACACCGAAATCCGTTTCCGCGACGACCCCGGGGGCGACCTGAGGGTGTTGGTCAACGGTCACGACGCCACCGATGAGCTGCGCACCGAGACGGCAGGGGCGGCCGCCTCGGCCATCGCCGCGATCCCCGCGGTCCGGGCGGCACTGAAGGACCGCCAGCGGGCCTTCCGGCAGCCGCCGGGGCTGGTCGCCGACGGCCGCGACATGGGCACGGTGATCTTTCCCGACGCGGCGATCAAGGTCTTCCTGACCGCCAGTGCAGGGGAAAGGGCCGAAAGGCGTTATAAGCAGTTGAAGGACAAGGGGGTTTCCGTTACATTGGACGGTCTGCTGCGCGAGATTCTCGCCCGCGACGCCCGTGACGCCAGCCGCACGGTGGCGCCGCTGCGGCCGGCCGAAGGGGCCGTCCACATCGACACCACCGGCTTGGGCATCGACGACGTCGTCCAACGCGTCTTGGCCCTGGTGCCGGGTCGCGGGGTCTGACCTTCGCAAAGCGGAAAAGGTTCCCGTCGGCTGCGGCCGCGCGGGCTTTCGTCCATCACCACACTCACGGCCAGGCGCAATCCCGCGCACGCCGACAACGGGTGGATCGGAAACATGCGCTGCGCGCATGTCCGGTCTGTGTCATCAACCGAGACAACTTCCAAATGACCGAATCATTCGCAGAACTGTTCGAAGCCAGCCACAACAACCTGGCCAAGCTCAAGCCCGGCTCCATCGTCACCGGCATCGTGGTCGAGGTCCGCTCCGACGTGGTGGTGATCAATGCCGGCCTGAAGTCCGAAGGCATCGTGCCGATCGAACAGTTCCGTAACGACGACGGCGAGATCGACGTTGCCGAGGGCGACACCGTCAAGGTGGCGCTGGACTCCCTGGAAAATGGTTTTGGCGAGACAGTGCTGTCACGCGAGAAGGCCAAGCGCGCCATGGTCTGGGACGAACTCGAGGAAGCACTGGAGAAGAACGAGACCATCACCGGCCGCATCAGCGGCAAGGTAAAGGGCGGCTTCACCGTCGACATCAAGGACGTCCGCGCGTTCCTGCCGGGCTCGCTGGTCGACGTGCGCCCCGTGCGCGACCCGGTCTACTTGGAAGGCAAGGAACTCGAGTTCAAGCTGATCAAGCTCGACCGCAAGCGCAACAACGTGGTCGTCTCCCGCCGCGCGGTGGTCGAGAGCGAGCATTCGGAAGAGCGCGAGCAGTTGCTGGAGAAGCTGGTCGAGGGCGCGGTGCTCAAGGGCGTGGTCAAGAACCTCACCGACTACGGCGCGTTCGTCGACCTCGGCGGTATCGATGGTCTGCTGCACATCACCGACATGGCGTGGAAGCGCGTGCGCCATCCGTCCGAAGTCGTGGAAGTCGGCGCCGAGCTCGACGTGCGCGTACTCAAGTACGACAAGGAGCGCAACCGCGTCAGCCTCGGCCTCAAGCAGCTTGGCGAGGATCCGTGGGACAACATCGCCCGTCGCTACCCGTCCAACACCCGCGTGTTCGGCAAGGTCAGCAACGTCACCGACTATGGCGCGTTCGTGGAAATCGAGCCGGGCGTCGAGGGCCTGGTCCACGTGTCCGAGATGGACTGGACCAACAAGAACGTCAACCCGTCCAAGGTTGTGCAGGTCGGCGACGAGATGGAGGTGATGGTGCTCGACGTCGACGAGGAGCGCCGCCGGATCTCGCTTGGCATCAAGCAGGTCACATCGAACCCGTGGGAGACCTTTGCCGCCATCCACAAGAAGGGCGACAAGGTCGAGGGCCAGATCAAGTCGATCACCGACTTCGGCATCTTTATTGGTCTCGACGGCGGCATCGACGGCCTGATTCACCTGTCCGACATGACCTGGGCCTCCACTGGCGAGGACGTCGCACGCGAACTCAAGAAGGGCGACACCCTGGAAGCCGTGGTGCTGGCTGTGGACCCGGAGCGCGAGCGCATCAGCTTGGGCGTCAAGCAGCTGGAGCAGGATCCCTTCGGCCAGTTCATGGCTGCCAACCCACGCGGCAGCAAGGTCAGCGGCACGGTGAAGGAGGTCGATGCCAAGGGCGCGACGATCGAACTCGCCGACGGCGTGGAAGGCTACGTGGCAGCGCGCGACATCAGTGACGAGCGCGTCGAGGACGCCAGCCAGCACCTGAAGGTGGGTGACCGCATCGAGGCCAGGTTCACCGGCATGGATCGCAAGGGCCGTTCGCTGCAGCTGTCGATCAAGGCCAAGGACGAGGCCGAGACCTCGGACACCCTGGCCGAGTACAACAAGGCCTCGGCGGATGCCTCCAGCGGCACCACCAAGCTGGGCGCACTGCTGCGCGAGCAGCTGGACAGCAACAAGTCCGAGTAGATGGCTGCGCAGTGTTTGCGGCATCCAGGCGGCGGTCCGGCATCCTGCCGGGCCGCCCGCCACGCGGGCAGGCGATGACGGCTCCATGACCAAATCCGAACTGATCGAGATCCTCACCCAGCGCCAGGCGCACCTGAAGGCCGACGATGTCGACCTTGCGGTGAAATCCCTACTGGAGATGATGGGGGGTTCGCTGGCCGGCGGCGAGCGCATCGAGATCCGCGGCTTTGGCAGCTTTTCCCTCCATTACCGTCCGCCGCGCACAGGTCGCAACCCCAAGACCGGCGACGCCGTTGCACTGTCGGGCAAGCATGTCCCACACTTCAAGGCGGGCAAGGAATTGCGCGAACGGGTCAGATCGGTCATGCCGCTGCCGTCGGAAGACGATTGAGACACGCTGCACCTGGATCGATGAACAGGATCGATTGCCGTTGGCCATACGCTTCCTCGATCGGGCCGGGGAGGGAAGGTGGAGGGCGTTCGAAGCGTTCGAGCGCTGCATGGTCCGGGCCACAGGCCAAGCCCCGGGCCGTGGGCTAAGCTATTCCCATGCACGTGCTCCGACTCCTTGTCCCCCTGCTGGCTATCGCCGCGGGGATCGCCATCGGCGCACTCAACCCACAACCCGTGCGCCTGGACCTTGGCATCGTCGTGCTGCATTCCACCCTCGGCCTCGTGCTGCTGGCCACCCTGCTGCTTGGCGTGTTCGGCGGAGGTGCTCTGCTGCTGGTCTCCACGGTGCTGCCGTTGCAGAGACGCCTGCGCACCGTCGACCGCGAGGTGCAGGTTCCACGGGTGGAAGGGCGCTGACGCATGGCCTTTGTCACCGAGTGGTTCTGGTTCTTCCTGCTGCTGCCGGTGGCCGCGCTCAGCGGCTGGGTGATCGGCCGTCGTGGCGGCGAGCGCCACAGCGACTCCCAGGTCAGCCGGCTGTCGACCACTTATTTCCGCGGCCTCAACTACCTGCTCAACGAGCAGCCCGACAAGGCGATCGAGCTGTTCCTGCACATCGCCGAGCTGGACAAGGAAACCTTCGAGACCCAGGTCGCGCTCGGCCACCTGTTCCGGCGTCGCGGCGAGGTCGATCGCGCGATCCGCCTGCACCAGGGGCTGGTCCAGCGCGCGGACCTGAGCGATGCGCAGAAAGTGCAGGCGCTGCTGGCCCTGGGCGAGGATTACATGCGCTCTGGACTGCTGGATCGCGCCGAGACAGTGTTCAGCGAGCTCGCCGCGATCGACCAGCGCGCGCCGCAGGCGCTCAAGCACCTGATCGGCATCTACCAGGCCGAGCGCGACTGGCCCAAGGCGATTGAGAACGCCACTCGCTACGAGGCCGCCACCGGCGAGCCGATGGGCAGACTGATCGGGCAGTTCGAGTGCGAGCTCGCCGACCGGCTGCGCGCGGGCGGTGACACCGATGGCGCGCGCGCGGCCGTTGTCCGCGCCTACGCCGCGGATTCCAAGTCGGTGCGCGCCGGGATGATCGAGGGCAGGCTGGAGCGGGACGCGGGCAACGACGTCGCCGCGATCCACGCGTACGAACGTGCGGCGCGCCACGACACCGATTACCTGCCCGAACTGCTGCCCTCGTTGCTCGCCGCCTACGAGCGCGTCGGCGACGGGCCGGGGGCGCGCGCGTTCCTGACCGAGATGAGCGAGCACTACCGCGGCGTCGCTCCGGTGCTGGCGCTGACCCGGTTGGTGGAGGCGGAGGAGGGCGTGGCGGCGGCACGCGCCTACCTTGCCCAGCAACTGAAGGACCGGCCCTCGGTGCGGGGCGAGGCCGCGCTGATCGACCTCACGCTGGCCGACGGCAGCGACCATGCCGCGACCCTGCACGAACTCCGCCACATCACCGACCAGCTGCTGGTCCGCAATCCCAGCTACCGCTGCAACCGCTGCGGCTTCGGCGCCCGCAGCCACCACTGGCAATGCCCCAGCTGCAAGGAGTGGGGATCGATCAAGCCGCTGCTCAACTACGCCGTGGTTTGAGCATGCCTGCTGCGCTGGGTCTAGCGGGATGGCTGATCCTGCACTTCATCCTGGCCTTGCTCGGAGCCTGGTGGGTGCGGGGCTATGCGCGGCGTCGGAAGTTACTGGATCACCCTGGCGAGCGGAGAAGCCACCAAGTGCCGACGCCGCGTGGCGGCGGCCTTTCGATCGTGATCGCGATGCTGGTAGCGTTGTCCGTTCTCGCCTGCCTATATCCGGGTGTGCGTGGATTGCTCGTGGCCGATGCCTTGGGTTTGGTGATGGTGGCCGGGGTTGGTTGGATGGACGACCATCGTCCGCTCCCGGCCAAGGTCAGGCTCGTCGTGCATTTAGCCGCAGGCTCAGTGTTGGCGTCAGCGCTCTGGTCGGCCGGTCATGGCATCGTGCCCGCCATCCTCGCGGTATTCGTGGTCCCCGTGCTCGTGAACGTCTGGAACTTCATGGACGGGATCGATGGCTTGGCCACGAGCCAGGCCGCGATCGTTGCCGTCGCGTATGGATTAACTGCCACGGATGCGGCGGCCTCCGCCTTGGCCTTGGCCTTGGCGGCTGCCTGCTGTGGCTTCCTGCCGTTCAATTTTCCCAAGCCCCGCATCTTCCTGGGTGATGTCGGTAGTGGATCGCTGGGGTTCCTGCTCGCATCCTTGCTGCTTTGGCTGTGGGTCGCGCCCGGCGCGGACATCGGCATGCTGGCACTGCTGGTCCTACCCCTGTCGGCATTCCTGATTGACGCTTCCTTGACACTGTCCAGGCGCATGGTGCGAGGAGAGCAGTGGTGGACGCCGCATGTACAGCATGCTTACCAAGGGCTTGCATTCCTGCTAGGGAGGCATTGGCCGGTCACTGCGGCGTACGCTGCTTGGACGCTGGTAGGGGCTGGGTTGCTATGGGTTGCCATCACGCAGGAGTTTGTCGTTAAACTAACCGCAAGCGTCGCATGGCTTACACTCGGCAGCCTGATCTGGTTAGTCGTGCAGGCTCGCGCGCGCGCCGAAGCCAGCGCCAAGGAAGCCTGAAGTGGGTCAATTGAAGGACAGACTCAGCATTGGCCTGCCGCGCCTGGCCGTCATCGTGCACGATTTGGTGATGGTCTGGACCTGCTGGCTGGGCCTGCACCATTTCCGTTATTCGATCAGCGCGGCGGATCCGCCGATCTCTTCGGCATGGTCGGTCGAGATCCTGCTGATCCTCGTCGTGCAGGGCTTGATCTTCTGGCGCGTCGGCCTTTATCGGGGCGTCTGGCGTTTCGCCAGCATCCCTGACCTGGTCAATATCGTCAAGGCAAGCCTGTTCGGCTTCTTGTTCATCCTGCCCGTCCTGTTCTTTGTCTTCGAGCGCGCAGACCAAGTGCCCCGGACGGTCATGATCCTTTATCCGATCGTGTTGTCTGCGCTGCTTGGCATGCCAAGGTTGCTTTATCGTGCATGGAAGGACCATAGCCTTGCTAGGACGGACAAGGCGGCATTGCGGGTACTCATCCTTGGTGCTGGTCGGGCCGGCGAGGCGCTGGTGAGGGACTTGCGGCGTGCCGGCGCTTACCAGCCGGTCGGATTCGTCGATGATGCCGCCAACCTGCGGGGTAGCCACCTGCAGGGGCTTCCTGTGCTAGGGCGCATCGACGAGCTAGAGCGAATCGCGCCGGAGACTGCGGCACGACTTCTGGTCATCGCAATGCCCTCCCTGGACGCAGTCGAGATGCAGCGCGTGGTTGCTGCCTGCGAGCGGACCGGATTGCCTTTTCGCACTGTGCCCAGGCTGGACGACCTGCTTGAGGGCCGCTCGTTGCCAGGCGAGCTCAAGGAAGTGGCCATCGAGGATCTCCTGGGGCGGAAACCGGTCACTCCCGACTGGAAGGCGATTCGTTCTTGGCTCGGTGGGCGTAGCGTCCTGGTGACTGGCGCAGGCGGCTCCATCGGTTCAGAACTGTGCCGGCAATGCGCCCGGCATGGTGCCCGTCAGATCGGCTTGATCGAGCTTGACGAGCTGGCGCTGGCGACGATGCAGGCCGAGTTGAGGCGCGACTTTCCCCATATCAAATGCATTCCAGTGCTCGGGGACTGCGGAGATCCGGCAGTGGTTCGCCATGCGTTGGCGATAACCAGCCCGGATGCTGTCTTTCATGCCGCTGCATACAAGCAGGTCCCCGTACTTGAGGGGCAGTTGCGCGAAGCGATCCGCAATAACGTCTTGGCGACAGAGACTGTTGCCGAGGAGTCGATGCGCGCCGACGTTGGAACCTTCGTGCTGATCTCCACCGACAAGGCGGTCGATCCCGTCAATGTCCTCGGTGCTACCAAGCGCTTTGCGGAGATGGTCTGCCAAGCAAAAACCCACCAGGGCAGCACGCATTTCACGACCGTGCGCTTCGGCAACGTGCTCGACTCTGCAGGCAGCGTCGTGCCGCTTTTCCGACAGCAGATCAGAAATGGCGGGCCGGTCACGGTGACCGATCCCGACGTGACGCGATATTTCATGACGATTCCGGAAGCCTGCCAGCTGATCCTGCAAGCGGCAGCCATTGGTTCCAGGCAGGCGATCTACACCTTGGACATGGGGGAGCCCGTATCGATCCGGATGCTGGCTGAACAGATGATCAAGTTGGCTGGGAAGCATCCGGCCCGAGACGTCGCCATCGTCTATACGGGGCTCAGGCCTGGCGAAAAACTGCATGAAACGCTGTTCCACGCCGACGAGCGTTATCGACCGACGAATCATCCCAAGATCCTCCAGGCGGAGGCGAGGAACGTCGTGGTCGAGAACATCGAGGCTATCTGCAGTCGGATGCGACAGGCGTCTGGAGCCTATGACGTAGATTCGCTTGCATTGATGCTGCGCGAATCGGTTCCGGAATTCTCGCCACTCGTCAAGTTGGAGAGCAGCCAGGTAGCCACGGTTCTTGCGTTCCCAGCCAGGATTGCACGCAGGACATGAAGCACCCAAAGATCCGAAAGGCGGTGTTCCCCGTAGCGGGGCTTGGAACCCGATTCCTGCCGGCGACGAAGACGGTGCCGAAGGAAATGCTGCCGATCGTCGATCGGCCATTGATCCAGTATGCGGTCGACGAGGCGGTCGAGGCGGGCTGCGATACGCTGATCTTCGTCACCAACCGTTACAAGCACGCGGTGGCGGACTACTTCGACAAGGCATACGAGCTCGAGCAGAAACTGGAGAAGAGTGGCAAGACCGAGCAGCTCGCCCTGATCCGCAACGTGTTGCCGGAGGGAGTGCGCGCGGTTTTCGTGACTCAGGCCGAGGCGCTGGGGCTCGGACATGCCGTGCTCTGTGCGAAGCCCATCATCGGTGACGAACCGTTCGCGGTCCTGCTGCCCGACGACCTGATCTGGAACCGTGGCCCGGGCGCGCTGCGGCAGATGTCAGACCATGCGCAAGCGACGGGCGCGGCCGTGATTGCGGTGCAGGATGTCCCGCGCGAGCAGACTGGCAGTTACGGAATCGTCGCGACCCGTGATTTCGCGGAGCGGGCCGGCGCCATCGCCAGCATTGTCGAGAAGCCGTCGCCCGCGGCGGCACCGAGCACCCTCGCTGTCGTGGGCAGGTATGTGCTGCCGGGTTCGATTTTCCGCCACCTCGAACAGACCTCTCCGGGCGCAGGGGGCGAGATCCAGCTGACCGATGCCATTGCCGCGCTGTTGCGCGAGGAGCGGGTCGACGCCTACCGCTTCCAGGGCACGCGTTTCGATTGCGGGACGCATCTGGGCCTCATCGAGGCCACGATCCGCTATGCCTTGGATCACGAGACCTTGAGCGATGCTGCGAGGAAACTGATGCAGAGCGCACTCGACGAACTCGGTGTCACCGAACTCGGCTGAGCCAAGAGACCGCCTAGTGGCGCTGCAGGAGCAGGCGCTCGCTGGTTTACAGGGACTCGAAGATGCCGGCCGCACCCATCCCGGTGCCGATGCACATCGTCACCATGCCATACGTTTTCTGCCGGCGTTGCAGGCCGTGGACGATGGTGGCGGTTCGGACAGCGCCGGTGGCCCCTAGCGGGTGTCCCAGGGCGATCGCGCCACCGAGCGGATTGACCTTGTCGGGATCCAGCCCACAGTCCCGGATTACCGCCAGTGCCTGGGCGGCGAAGGCCTCGTTGAGCTCGATCCAGTCCATCTGGTCCTGCGTCAGCCCGGCCTGCTTCAATGCCTTGGGGATGGCGGCGATGGGGCCGATACCCATGACCTCCGGTCGCACGCCGGCGACCGAGAACGACACGAAACGCGCCAGCGGCGTCAGACCGTAATCCTTGACCGCCTGCTCCGAGGCGAGCAGCACCGCGGCTGCGCCATCGCTCATCTGCGAGGAGTTGCCGGCGGTCACCGTGCCGCCGAACTGGCCGTTGCGGAACACCGGGCGCAGCCTGGCCAGGCCTTCGGCCGAGGTGTCCGGACGCGGGCCCTCGTCCTGCTCCACCAGCAGCTTCTTCAGCCGGACGGTATTGCCGCCAAGGTCGGGCAGGTGCGAAACGATCTGGTACGGAGTGATTTCGTCCCTGAACTCTCCAGCCTCGATCGCCGCTAAGGCCTTGCGGTGCGAGGCGAGGGCGAAGGCGTCCTGGTCCTCGCGCGTCACCTTCCATTCCGCGGCGACTTTCTCGGCAGTGATGCCCATGCCATAGGCGATGGCGAGGTTGTCGTCGGCGAACACACCCGGCGACATCGCGACCTTGTTGCCCATCATCGGCACCATCGACATCGACTCGGTGCCGCCGGCCAGCATGAGGTCGGCGTTGCCCAGGCGGATCTGGTCGGCGGCCAGCGCCACCGCCTGCAGGCCGGAGGAGCAGAAGCGGTTAATGGTCTGCGCGGCAACCGTGTCCGGCAGCCCGGCCAGCAGCACGCCGATGCGCGCCACGTTCATGCCTTGCTCGCCTTCGGGCATGGCGCAGCCGATGACGGCATCGTCGATCCGGTTGACGTCGATGCCCGGCGCCTGCGCGACCACGGCCCTGAGCACGTGCGCCAGCATGTCGTCCGGACGGGTGTTGCGGAACACGCCCTTGGGCGCCTTGCCGACCGGCGTGCGGGTGGCGGCGACGAGGTAGGCGTCCTGGATCTGTTTCATGGCTTTCTCCGAAAGCCGGGATTGGGGATTCGAGATTGGGAATTCGAAAAGGCGAACCCCCTGGTTCCACTCGTTTCCACGCCCGGCGGCAATCATTGGTGATCGGTATCGGAGTCGCGTTTTTGCAAATCTCCAATCCCGAATCTCGAATCTCAGTTCCTTAGCGGTTTGCCGGTCTTGAGCATGTGCGCGACGCGGGCCTGGGTCTTTTCCTGCTGCGCGAGCTCGACGAAGTGTTTGCGCTCCAGTCGCAGCAGCCAGTCCTCGTCGACCAATGCGCCACGATCCACTTCGCCGCCGCAAAGTACGGTGGCGATGCGGGTGGCGATCTCGTGGTCGTACTCGCTGATGAAGCGGCCTTCGAGCATGTTGACCAGCATCATCTTGAAGGTCGCGATGCCGACGTCGCCGGCGACGGCGACGCGTCGTGCCGGCAAGGGCGGGCGATAGCCGCTTTCTGCAAGTGCCAGCGCCTGTTGCCTAGCGACGTGGAGGAGCTCGTGCGCGTTGAAGACGACCACATCCTCGGCGCGCAGCAGGCCGAGTTCCTTCGCCTCCACCGCCGACGTCGACACCTTGGCCATCGCCACGGTCTCGAAGGAGCGCTTCAGTGCGGCGAAGACGTCGCCGCCCGGACCTGCGGCCCGGGACGCGCGCACAGCAATCTCCTTCAGGCCGCCACCCGCCGGGAGCAGGCCAACGCCGGCTTCGACCAGACCGACATAGCTTTCAAGGTGCGCGACCGTGTGTGCACTGTGCATCTGGAACTCGCAGCCGCCGCCCAGCGCCAGGCCGCGCACCGCGGACACCACCGGCACCAGCGCGTACTTGATCCGCTGGCTGGTGGCCTGGAAGTTGGCGACCATCGCCTCGAAGCCCTTGACGTCGCCTTGCTGGAGGTAGCCCATGGCGCCGGACAGGTCGGCGCCGGCCGAGAACGGTTCCTTCGGCTGCCAGATGACCGCGGCCCTGAAGTCGCGCTCGGCGCGGCCGATCGCCTCCTGCACGCCGGCCAGCACCTGGTCGGAGACGGTGTGCATCTTGGTCTTGAACGAGAGCACCGCGACCCCGTCGCCGTCACTCCACATCCGCAGGCCATCGTTCTCGAACACGGTGTCGCCCGGCGGGTAGCGCTCGCCCAGCACCGGATCAGGGAAGCGCTGGCGCTGGTACACCGCCAGCGCGGAACGCGGCAGCCTCACGTTCTTGCCCGGACTGTAGCTGCCTTCGGCGCCGTGCACGCCCTCGCGGCCATCGAACACCCAGTCCGGCAGCGGCGCACTGCTCATCGCTCGGCCGGCCACGATATCGTCCGCGATCCAGTCGGCGACCTGCTTCCATCCGGCCGCCTGCCAAGTCTCGAACGGGCCCAGCGACCAGCCGTAGCCCCAGCGGATGGCGAGGTCGACGTCGCGCGCGGTCTCGGCGATGTCGGCAAGGTGGTAGGCACTGTAGTGAAACAGGTCGCGGAACATGGCCCACAGGAACCGGGCCTGGGGGTGTTCGCTCTCGCGCAGCCTGGCGAATTTCTCCGCCGGCGACTTGATCTTGAGGATCTCGACCACGTCCGGCGCGGCGGCGCGATCGGCGGGGCGGTAGTCCTGTTGCCCGAGGTCGAGCACCTGGATGTCCTTGCCGACCTTGCGGAAGATGCCGCCGCCCGTCTTCTGCCCCAATGCGCCTTTGTCGACCAGCGCGGACAGCCACTTCGGCGACTTGAAGTACTTGTGCCAGGGGTCGTCGGGCAGGGTGTCGGCCATGGTCTTGATGACATGGGCCATGGTGTCGAGCCCGACCACGTCCGAGGTGCGGTAGGTCGCGGACTTCGGCCGCCCGATCAGCGGCCCGGTGACCGCGTCGACCTCGTCGAAGCCCAGTTCGTATTCGGCCGTATGCTGGATGGTGGCCAGGATCGAGAACACGCCGATCCGGTTGCCGATGAAGTTGGGCGTGTCCTTGGCGTAAACCACGCCCTTGCCGAGCGTGGTGACGAGGAACGCCTCCAGGCCTTCCAGCACCGCCTTGTCGGTGCCGCGCGCCGGAATCAGCTCGGCGAGGTGCATGTAGCGCGGCGGGTTGAAGAAGTGCACACCACAAAAACGATGCCGCAGCTGCTCGGGCAGGACCTCGGCCAGCGTGTTGATGCCCAGCCCCGAGGTGTTGCTGGCCAGTACCGCGTGGTCGGCGACGAAGGGCGCGATTTTCTGGTAGAGGTCCTGCTTCCAGTCCATGCGCTCGGCGATGGCCTCGATGATGAGGTCGCAGTCCTTGAGCTTCTGCAGACCCAAATCGTAGTTCGCCGGCACGATGGCGGCGGCCAGGGATTTGCCGGCCAGCGGGGCAGGGCTGAGCTTGCCGAGGTTTGCGATCGCCTTGAGCACGACGCCGTTCGGGTCCCCCTCCTTGGCCGGCAGGTCGTAGAGGAGGGTGTCGACCCCGGCATTGGTCAGGTGTGCGGCGATCTGCGCGCCCATCACGCCGGCGCCCAGCACCGCGGCCCTGCGTACAAGCAATTTCTCAGTCATCTCGCGTCATCCGTTGATTGAATTGAAAAGCCCTGGCGGCCATCAGGCGCCCGGAACCTCGGCCCTGAAGCCCGCGGCGGCGTAGCGGATCAGCGCCTGTGCCGCACGCGAACGGTGTGCGGCCTCGCTGACACCGGCTGGCCGCTTGATCAGGCCGAAGTCGGCCATGGCATAGGTCAGCGCGCC
This sequence comes from Pseudomonadota bacterium, assembly GCA_030858145.1. Lineage (GTDB taxonomy): Bacteria > Pseudomonadota > Gammaproteobacteria > Xanthomonadales > Xanthomonadaceae > Luteimonas. The sequence goes on along the minus strand of JALZMP010000068.1, from coordinate 12,253 downwards.
AGCGAGGAAATCCAGGCGCCAGTAGAGCTCCTCCTTGCCCAGTCCGGGCAGGCACCCTGCGAGCGCCTTGGCGAAGTCGCGCAGCACGTGTCCGTACTCTTCGGAAAGGAACTTGCGCAACCCGTCGTTCTGCTCGGCGTAGGCGCGGGCGATCACGCGAATGAAGGCGCCGCCGCCGTTGCGATCCTGTGCCAGCGCCAATGCGGGCTCGACGAAGGCGGCCAGGATCGGCTCCAGTTCGCCGGGTTGCGCGGCCTGGGCCGCGGCCAGTCGGGCAAGGCGGGCTTGGCTCATTCCGTCCATGCGGCGCCGGAACACCTCGTTGACCAGGTTCTCCTTGCTGCCGAAGTGGTAGTTGACCGCAGCGATGTTGACGTCGGCGCGGCTGGTGACCTGGCGCAAGGAGGTGCCGCCGAAGCCGTATTGGGCGAACAGCTCCTCGGCGGCACCGAGGATGCGGTCCTTGGTGGAGAACTGGGTGGTGGCCATGCGTGCTGCCCTGAATCAAACGCTTGTTTGATCCTAGGCCGATTCGCCGCCGGCGTCAATCCGGCAACGTCATGTGCAGGCCGCGTCATCAATCCGCTAGAATCTCCACAGCCATGTCGGCTAAACCCGCGCCCCTGCGTGGGTTTTCCTTTGTCCATGTTAAAGTTGAGGCCTGCTCTCGAGGCCCCCGCCCGGAGACCGTTGCAATGGCGCACCAGCGCACCCTGTCCATCATCAAGCCCGACGCCGTCGCCAGGAACGTGATTGGCGAAATCTATTCCCGCTTCGAGAAGGCCGGCCTCCGGGTCGCCGCCGCGCGCATGACCCATCTCTCCCGTGCGCAGGCCGAAGGCTTCTACGCCGTGCATCGCGGGCGTCCGTTCTTCAACGCCCTGGTCGAGTTCATGATCAGCGGTCCGGTGATGATCCAGGTGCTCGAAGGAGACGAGGCGATTGCCAGCAACCGCGAGCTGATGGGGGCCACCAATCCCAAGGATGCCGCCCCGGGCACTATCCGCGCCGACTTCGCCGACTCGATCGACGCCAATGCCGTGCATGGTTCCGACGCACCGGAGACGGCCGCCATCGAGATCGGCTATTTCTTTCCTGCCACTGACGTCTACGCCCGCTGATGTGATGTGAACGACGCGATCGCCAGCAAGCAAAACCTGCTCGACCTCGATCGCGAGGCCCTGGAGCGCTTCTTCGCCGAGACCCTCGGCGAGAAGCACTACCGCGCGCACCAGGTGATGAAGTGGATCCACCACCGCCACGTCACCGATTTCGCAGCCATGACCGACCTCGGCAAGGCGTTGCGCGCAAAGCTCGAAACGCACGCCGAGATCGTGGTGCCGCAGATCCAGTTTGAGAAGCCGTCCAGCGACGGCACCCACAAGTGGCTGCTGGCGATGGATGGCCGCAACGCGGTGGAGACCGTGTTCATCCCCGACAAGGGACGTGGCACTTTGTGCGTGTCCTCGCAGGTTGGCTGCGCGCTCAACTGCCAGTTCTGTTCCACCGCGACCCAGGGCTTCAACCGCAACCTGTCCACCGCCGAGATCATCGGCCAGGTCTGGGTCGCCGCGCACCACCTCGGAAACGTGCCACATCGCCAGCGCAAGCTTACCAACGTGGTGATGATGGGCATGGGCGAGCCGTTGATGAATTTCGAAAACGTGGTGCGTGCGATGAGCGTGATGCGCGACGATCTCGGTTACGGCCTGGCCAACAAGCGCGTCACCCTGTCAACTGCGGGCGTGGTGCCGATGATCGACCGCCTGGGAGAGGTGAGCGACGTCTCCCTGGCGGTATCACTGCACGCCGCCAACGACGCACTGCGCAGCGAGCTGGTGCCGCTGAACCGCAAGTATCCGATCGCCGAACTGCTCGCGGCCTGCGAGCGTTATGTCCGCCGCAAGCCGCGCGCCTCCATTACCTTCGAGTACACGATGATGAAGGGCGTCAACGACCAGCCCGTGCACGCGCGTGAACTGGCGCGACTGATGCGGCAATTCGACAACAGCTTGCAGATGAAGGACGCGGCCAAGGTCAACCTGATTCCATTCAACCCGTTTCCCGGCACCCGGTACGAGCGGTCGGAGGAGCCGGTGATCCGCGCCTTCCAGAAAACCCTGCTCGATGCCCGGGTGCTGACCATGGTGCGGCGCACGCGCGGCGACGACATCGATGCCGCCTGCGGCCAGCTGAAGGGGCAGGTGGCCGACCGCACGCGCCGGCAGGCGACATTCCGGAAACAGCTGGACATGCAGCTGGTTGCGCGCGGAGATGTCGATGCGGCGGCGTGATCCCCTGCTGGTGGCAGTGGTGGCGGCGAGCATCGTGCTCGCATCCTGCTCGCGCCTGACCTTCGTCAAGCCCGATGCCAGTCGCGGCAAGGTGGACCGGGTCGCGCCCGAATACGACATCCGCGAGACGCCGCGCGACAAGAACGCGGCCGCCGCACGCCGCCATGAAATGCTGGCCGAGGAACGCCTGCGCAGCGGCCAGTTGCAGGCCGCCGAGGCAGAGGCGAAATCGGCGCTCAAGGCCAACCCGCGTTCCGCGACTGCTCATACCCTGCTGGCGCTGATCGAGGAACGCAACGGCCGCGCAGCCCAGGCCGGGACGCATTATGCGAAGGCGAGCGAGCTGGCGCCGGCGTCGGGCGCGATGCTCAACAACTACGGAGCCTGGCTCTGCGGCAACGGCCGCGCAACCGAGTCCCTGGCGTGGTTCGACCGCGCCTTGCAGGATCCCGGTTATGGATCCAGGGCCTCCGCGCTGGCCAATGCCGGGGCCTGTGCCGGGATCGCCGGCGAGCATGGGCGGGTCGAACGCGACCTGCGCGCTGCGCTGGCGCTGGACCCGACCAATGCCGTGGCCTTGCTGGCCATGGCCGAACACGCGCTCCGCAACGGCAGTTATCTGGAGGCAAGGGCGTTTTCTGAACGCAGGCTGGCTGTTGGCCCGGCCACGCCACAATTGCTGCTAGTGGCGTCACAAATCGAGACACAGCTCGGCGACAAGGCCGCCGCCGCCCGCTACGTTCAGCGCCTGCACAGGGAATTTCCACAGGCGCGGACCGCTCATCCCGGGGAAAGCAGTCCACCATGACCACGCCAGACCAACACGGTGCCGAGGCCGGTTGCGGCCAGCGCCTGCGCAAGGCGCGTGAAGCCGCCGGACTTTCGGTGGCAGATGTCGCGATTCGCCTGAAGATGCCGGCCCGAGTGGTCGAATCGCTGGAAGCCGAGGACTGGGACCGCCTCGGCGCTCCGGTGTTCGTCCGCGGCCAGCTGCGCAGTTACGGCCGATTGCTGGGCCTGGCGACCGCACCGCTGCACGCCGTCTCCGGCGTTGGGCCGATCCAGCCCCCCCACCTGCAGCCGCGCACCTTTACGCCGCCGATGCAGCGGCTGGCCGAGCAGATCGCCCGTCGCGCGGTCTACATCGTGATCACCGCCGCGTTGGCAATTCCCGTCTGGGTGGCGACACGCACCCATTTCACGGTGCCGGTGCAGGCCTCATCCAGCCTCGATCTGCCGGGTGTGACGAGCCCAGGCGCGGACACAGATCGATCCCCCTACGTGCGCGGGCAACAGCAGCCCACGGCTGTCATCGCCTCACTCACGCCTGTGACCCACCGCCCCGCCACCCCTCCGTTCCTGGCGTTGGAGTTCGCGGCCCAGAGCTGGTTGCGGGTGGTCGCGGCCGACGGTCGCATCATCGAGGAAGCGCTGCTGGCTGCGGGCGAGTCGCGCAGCTATGCCTCCGGCGAGGTCGGGCAGGTGTCGCTCGGCAATGCCAGTGCGGTTGACGTCCGTCGCCGCGGTGCCGTTCAGGACCTGACGGCTTTCCAACGGGCGAACGTGGCGCGCTTTACGGTATCCTCTGACGGCTCGCTGCAGCCTGTCGCCGACTGAGGCGGCGCGCGCCGCGGGTGTCGCGCCCGGAACCGCCGGCCCGCGTCGCGCATCCACTGATTCCTAGCGCTGCCCGGTCCCCGGGCAACGCCCCATCTTGCCGCGTGCCGGCACCCACCCTGCATCGATTCCATGGCAATAGACGAACTGCTCGACGAACACGAACAAGGCGAGCGCGTCCGCGACTGGCTGCGCCGCAATGGCGTCGGCATCGTCAGCGGCGTGTTGATCGGGTTCGCCCTCATCGGCGGCTGGAAGTGGTGGCAGGCGCAGCAGCACACGCAGCGCATGCAGGCCGGCGCGGCCTACCAGTCGATGCTGGAGCAGCTCGACAGCGGCAACCTCGAGCGGGCGGGCAAGCAGGCCTCCGGGCTTGCACGAGGCGCCTATGCGACCCTGGCCGCGCTCGATGTCGCCAAGGCACAAGTCGAAGCCGGGGACAGTGATGCCGGTATTGCCACACTGCGCGGCATCGGCACTGCCGACCCGGCGCTTGCGGGCGTTGTCGACCAGCGACTCGCACGGCTGCTGATCGATGCCGGCAAGCCGCAGGAAGCACTGACAATGCTCGCCGGAGCCGAGGATGCCGCCAGCCTGGAAATCCACGGTGACGCGCAGGCCGCGCTTGGACAACCGGAGAAAGCTCGCAAGGCCTATACGGATGCGCTGGCCCGCCTCGACGTGGCCGCGCCGCAGCGGCGCCTGGTTGAAATCAAGCTCACCGATGTCGGCGGGTGAGGGTAAGGGTAAGGGTGCGCGAGCCGGCGAACGCCCTCAAGGCGTCTGCTGCGCGCAAGCCCTCTCGTCGCGCCATATATGGCAGTAAACCGCTTTCAATCCGAGGTCTGTAATTGATGAGAGTCATCTTGAAAATTTCCGCCATCCCTTCCGGGGCCCTCATGCGCAAAGCCACCGTGATCGTGCTGTGTGCGTTTGCATTGACTGGCTGTACCACCGTCCGCGGGTGGTTCGGCGGCAAGGCTGACAAGCCCAGCGAACCGGCGGCACTGGTCGAATTCGCGCCGACGGCGTCACCTGCCCGAGTGTGGACAGCCAACGTTGGCAAGGGCGAAGGGCGCCTGGGCGCGCGCCAGGGCCCGGCCGTGGCTGATGGCCGTGTCTACGCCGCGGCCGTGGCGGGCGGCGTGCGAGCCTTCGACCTGCAGTCCGGCGCCTCGGTCTGGCACTTCCCCTCGCGCCTGCGCCTGTCCGGAGGGCCGGGCGCGGGCGATGGGCTTGTGGTGGTCGGCGGCCTCGATGGCGACGTGATCGCGCTCGACGCCACCAGCGGTGCCGAGCGCTGGACCGCCAAGGTCAACAACGAGGTCATCGCGGCGCCTGCGATCGGGCAGGGTCTGGTGCTGGTACGTTCCAACGATGGCCGGGTGACCGCCTTCGATGCGCAGACCGGGCAGCGGCGCTGGTTCTGGAACCATGACCTGCCATCGCTGACGGTGCGCGGCAACGATGCGCCGCTGCTCGCGCCGGGGGTGGTGTTCGTGGGCAATGACGATGGCACGATCGCTGCGCTTGCTTTGGCCGATGGCCGCCCGCTCTGGGAGCAGGCCGTCGCCCAGCCCGACGGCCGCACCGAACTCGACCGCATGGCCGACATCGACGGCACGCCCGCGCTCGACGGGACCACCCTGTATGCGAGCAGCTTCAAGCGCCGGACCATGGCGATCGATGGACCGAGCGGGCAGCCGATCTGGGTCAGTGACAGTGGCGGCGCGGGTCGGGTCGGCGTCGCTGCCGACCGGGTCGTTGTTTCCGACCCGGCGGGCACGGTCTGGGCGCTGGACAAGGCCAGTGGCAGTGCCTACTGGCAGCAGGACAAGCTGGCCCGCCGCGGTCTTGGCTCGGCGGTCGTGCATGGCGACTATGTCGCGGTCGGTGATTTCGACGGCTACCTGCACTGGCTGCGGCTCGACACCGGCGAATTCGCCGCGCGCAGCCGCGTCGGGCGTTCCCCGATCCGGGCCTCGCCGGTCGTGGTCGACGGCATCCTGCTGGTCCAGGACAGCGAAGGTGGCGTGAGCGCCTGGCGGGTGCAATAGCCGGGAATCGGGACATCCGCGAAGTCACCATTGATTTCCGACTCCGCATTCTCGATTCCAGGCTCTTCAAATGCTCCCGCTCGTCGCCATCGTTGGTCGTCCGAATGTGGGCAAGTCGACGCTGTTCAATGCGCTGACACGCACCCGTGACGCACTGGTGCACGACACGCCCGGCGTGACCCGCGACCGCCACTACGGGGTCTGCCGGCTCGACGAGACGCGCCCGTTCGCGCTGGTGGACACCGGTGGCATCGCCGGTGAGAACACCCATCTCGAAGGGGACGGCCTGGCCGGTGCCACGGCCCGGCAGGCGCGCGCGGCAGCGGAGGAAGCCGACTTGGTGCTGTTCGTGGTCGATGGCCGCGAGGGTGCCTCCGCGCTCGACGATGACATCCTGCGCTGGCTGCGCAAGGCCTCGGTGCCGATCTTCCTGGTGGTCAACAAGAGCGATGGCCTTGACGCTCGCAGCACGCTGGCGGAGTTCGCGCGTTACGGCTTCGGCGACGTGTTCGCGGTGTCGTCGGCGCACCGCCAGGGCCTGGACGAACTGCTTGAGGCAGTGCTCACGCGGCTGCCGGCCGATGGCGACGCGGCGTCGCTGGACGAGGACCCGGAACGCATCCGCGTGGCCTTTGTCGGCCGGCCCAACGTTGGCAAGTCGACCCTGGTCAATCGCATCCTCGGCGAGGAACGGATGATCGCATCCGAGGTGCCCGGCACCACACGCGACTCGATCGCCGTCGACCTCGAGCGCGACGGCCGCAAGTACCGCCTGATCGACACCGCCGGCATCCGCCGCAAAGCACGGGTGGAGGAGGCGGTGGAGAAGTTTTCCATCGTCAAGACCCTGCAGGCAATCGAGCACTGCCAGGTGGCCGTGATCCTGCTCGATGCCAGCGAAGGGGTCACCGACCAGGATGCAAGCGTGCTCGGCGCGGTGCTCGACGCCGGGCGCGCGCTGGTGGTCGCGGTCAACAAGTGGGACGGCCTGGACAGCTACCAGCGCGGGCAGGTGGAATCGCTGCTGTCGCGCAAGCTGGTCTTCGTGCCGTGGGCCGAATCCGTGCGCATTAGCGCCGAACACGGTTCGGGACTCCGGGAACTGTTCCGCGCCGTGCATCGCGCGCATGCCTCGGCCACGCGCGAATTCTCCACGTCGGACACCACCCGGGCGCTGGAAATCGCCTACGAGACCAATCCACCCCCGGTGGTGCGCGGCCACGTTGCAAAACTTCGCTTCGCGCACCCCGGCGGGGCAAACCCGCCGACCTTCATTGTCCATGGCACCCGCCTAAAGACCTTGTCGGAGAGTTATCGCCGCTATCTGGAGAACTTCTTCCGCAAGCGATTCAAGCTGGTCGGTACCCCGGTGCGCTTCGTGTTCAAGGAGGGCGAGAATCCCTACAAGGACAAGAAGAACGTGCTGACCGAGCGCCAGGTCGCCAAGAAGCGGCGCCTGATCCGCCACATCAAGCGCAACAAGTGACCGCGCGGCAAAGCTGCGAGGTCATCCCCGCGAAAACCGGGGAGGAAAACCTTGTCCTCGCGGTCCTTGCGGCTGAAGCTGGCACAGCGCAGGCTGCCGGCCCCCGCCTGAGATGAGCACCCATCTGGTCCCCGGGCACCATGCCGTCACCCTCGGCATCCTCGCTGGCGGCGCTGGCTCGCGCCTGGGCGGTTGCGACAAGGCCTGGCTGCAACGCGATGGCGAAGCCCTGGTGGTGTCGCTGGCGCGCAGGATGGCGCGGCAGGTCGACGCGGTGATGGTCGGTGCCAACCGAAATCCCGAGCGCTACCTCCGCCATGGTCTGCGCGCGATCCATGACCGCGTCCATGGGATCGGCCCGCTGGGCGGACTCGACGCGCTCGCCGATGCCTGTCGCAGTCCCTGGCTGCTGACCCTGCCGGTCGACCTGCTGTCGCTGCCCGAGGACCTGCTGGAACGACTGCAGGCCGCGGGCAACGGCGCCTGCGCCGAGGACAGCGACGGGCCGCAGCCACTGGTCGCGCTCTGGCACACGCAGCGCCTGCGTGCCGCGGCAAGCGCAGCGGTCACCGCGGGGGACCATGCCGTGCATGCCCTGCAGGCGCGGCTCGGCATGCCGGCGGTGCGCTTCGCAGGCCTGCGCTTCGGCAACCTCAACACGCCCGCCGACCTGGTGGCCGCGGGAATCGAAGCCTCCTGATGTCGATGTTCCCGTGCCGGATTTCCTTTGATGAGGCCTGCGCCATCGTCGACGACGTCGCCGCCCGCCATCGCCTGCCCGGTGAACGGCAGCTGCTGTCCCGGGCCCATGGCCAAGTGCTGGCACGGGATCTGGTCGCGACCCTGGCGCAGCCGCCATTCGACAATGCCGCGATGGACGGATTCGCGCTGCGCCATGCGGACCTGGCCCCGGGAAATGTAGGCACGGTGCTGCGGCTGGCAGGCGAATGTTTCGCTGGCCGGGCGCAACCCTTGCATGTTGCCGCGGGCTGCTGCGCGCGCATCACCACCGGCGCGCCCTTGCCCGACGGCGCCGATACGGTGGTAATGAAGGAGAACGCGGCGCTGGAGGAGGGCAGTGTGCGCATCCTGGCGCCGCCGCGGCCCGGCCAGCACGTACGTCGCGCAGGCGAGGACAGCCGACCCAGCGACCGACTGCTGCCCGCAGGCGCGGTGTTGACGCCGTCGCGGATCGCGCTTGCCGCCTCGCAGGGCCTGGCCGAGCTGGAGGTGGCGCGTCGCCCGACGGTGGCCGTGTTCACCACCGGCGACGAGTTGGTCGAGCCCGGGCTGCCGCTCGCCCACGGCCAGATCTACAACAGCAACCGCGAGCTGCTGATGGGCCTGCTGCGCGCCGACGGTCTGGACCCGGTCGCCTGGCCGTCGCTGCCCGACGAGTCGCTGCGGATCGAATCCGCGCTGCGCCATGCCGGCCATGCCTTCGACCTGGTGATCACCTGCGGCGCGGTCTCCGCCGGCGAGAAGGATTTCCTGCCGGCGCTGCTGCAGGCACAGGGCCGGGTGCGGTTCTGGAAGCTGCGGATGAAGCCGGGGATGCCGCTGCTGCTGGCCGAGGGCGGCGGCCAGGGCGCCTTGGGCAACGCGTTGTTCCTGTGCCTGCCGGGCAACCCGGTGTCGGTGCTTGCGACCTGGCTCGCCCTCGGGCGCAGGCTCTGCGACGCGCTCCAGGGCAGGTCGGAGGCAAGACCGCACTGGCGGGCGCGGATGGCGCGCCCCTGGCGCAAGACCCACGAACGCCTGGAGTTCCTGCGTGGCCGACTGCAGGCGCAGGACGACGGCAGCCTCGTGGTCCTGCCGAACCTGGCCGACGGCTCACACCGGATGCGCGCGGCAGCGGATTCCGATGCCCTGATCCTGCTGGCCGAAGGGGCGCGCGAGTACGTCGCGGGCGACGCCGTCGACGTGCTGCCGTATTGATCATCGAACGGCGACGTTTTTTGGCGGACCTTTCACGCTTCCGGAAAAACCGGCGGGCAAGTTCGGCGCGACAGGCCGCTGACGACCCCGGGCGATCGGCGCGATAATTGCCACATGTCGATCCCGGAAATCACCCCCCGCGAGGCATACCAGCGCCAGGCCCAGGGCGCCGTGCTGGTCGACGTGCGCGAGGACGACGAGCGCGCGCGGGGCATGGCCGAAGGCGCCCGCGGCATCGCCCGCAGCGTTCTCGAGGCCGACCCCGACAGCCCTTTCCCGGATCGCGACACCGCGCTGTTGCTGATCTGCCAAAGCGGCGGCCGTTCCAGGCTGGCTGCGGAAACACTGCAGCGGCTGGGCTACCGCAACCTCGCCTCGGTCGGCGGCGGCACCAGCGGCTGGATCGCGGAGGGGCTACCGGTGGGTCGGCCGCAGGTGCAGCCCGACGAGGATTTCCATAGCCGCTATTCGCGCCACCTGCGCCTGCCGGAAATCGGTGTGCGCGGCCAGCGCCGGCTGGAGGCCGCGCGGGTGCTGTTGATCGGTGCCGGCGGGCTCGGATCGCCCGCGGCGTTCTACCTGGCGGCCGCCGGCGTCGGCCGGTTGCGGATCGCCGACGACGACGTGGTCGACCGCAGCAACCTGCAACGCCAGATCCTGCACATCGACGCCGACATCGGGCTGGCCAAGGTCGCCTCCGCGCAGACCCGGCTCAACGCACTCAATCCCCGCAGCAGCATCGAGCCGGTGGCCGAGCGCGTGACCTCGGACAACGTCGAGGCCGTGCTCGCGGATGTGGACGTGGTCATCGACGGCGCCGACAACTTCCCCGCGCGCTACCTGCTCAACGACGCCTGCGTGAAGCTGGGCGTGCCGCTGGTGTACGGCGCGGTGCACCGCTTCGAAGGCCAGGTCAGCGTGTTCGATGCCGGCCGCCACCGGGGCCAGGCACCGTGCTACCGCTGCCTGTTTCCACAGCCGCCGCCACCCGAGGCTGCGCCCAACTGCGCCGAGGCCGGCGTGCTCGGCGTGTTGCCGGGCGTGATCGGCCTGCTGCAGGCCACCGAGGCGATCAAGCTGCTGCTGCACCTGGGCGAGCCGCTGGTCGGTCGGCTGCTGCACTTCGACGCGCTGGCAATGCGTTTCCGCGAGACGCGCCTGGCGCCGGACCCGGACTGCCGGGTGTGCGCACCGGGACGCGAACTCCCCGGGTATCTCGATTACGACGATTTCTGCAAGGGATCCGGTCCGGGCTGATCCAGCCGACCGCGCAGCCAAGCATGCGTGTGCGGCCCTTCACGCCGGCATCGGCTAGTCTGGGGCCGGCGATTAGTGGTTGCGACAATTACGATCCATTCGCCCGTGGGGAGAAACGGCGATGCATGCGAAGAGATGGCTGGCCAGCCTGTTGCTGGTCCTGCCCGGACTTGCCACGGCAGCTGACGTCTGCGGCGACTTCGCGCGCAAGCTGCAATCGTCCAGTTATGGCGACCGCATCGCAGGCGTGGCCTGCCACGAGTCGCTGCTGTGGTACCGGCCCTTCATCGACCGCGATGGCCGGCTGGCCAGCATCACCCTGACCGAGGCCGAATCCGGGCCGTTGAGCGACGGCACCCCGGCCTGGCAGCGCGTGGCCGCGTACTGGCGCGTCAGCGGCCTGCTCTGGCAGGTGCAACAGAGGCCCGACGCGTCGGCCTGCACGGTCGCAACGCCAGGATCGTGGCAATCCGCCTCCTGCCGCGCGTTCGTGCTCGATGCGCCATGGTCGGCGGCGTTCCTGTCGTTCGTGATGTTGCGTGCCGGCGTCCCGGGATTCCGCATCTCCAGCAGCCACATCGACTACGTGCGCGACGCCTATCGTCAATCAGAGTCGAGTCCCTATCGGCTGGTTGAGCCGACGTCGCTGCCCGCCGCGCCAGGCGACCTATTGTGCTTCGTGCGTTCGCCCACCCGCGTGTTCGGATATGCCGTGCTCAGGCAGTTCCTCGAGGGCGGGGAAGTCGGGCTTGCCATGCACTGCGACGTGGTGGTCGCCAACAACGCCGGTGGCGACGGCCTGCTGAGCCTGATCGGCGGCAACGTCCTGCAGGGCGTCACCCAGCGCCAGCTGACGGTCAATCGCGAGGGGTTGCTGTGGAACCTGCCGCTGCGCAGCGGTGCGGATCCGTATTGCGCCCCGCATGCCCCCGCTGGTTGCAACTTCAACCGGCAGGACTGGGTCGCCCTGCTGAAGCTCAATGCCTTGCCGCCCGCGGCGGCTCCGGTGCCGCCGCTGGGCGACACGCCTGTGCTGCAGCAGCGCTGCTGCGTCAACTGCGTCCTTGGTGCGGATCCTCCTGTGCCGCGTTGCCCCAGGCCGGACCTGTCGGCCACGCCCTAGGTGCTCCCGCCGAGTGCGGCGCCGGCGGCAGGTGCCTGGCCCTGCTCGCGGGCCGCGGCTTCGAACGCGGCCACCTGCCCGGGCGTGGCGTCTTTCTGGTGCCTGGCCTTCCAGTCCGCGAACGGCTCGCCGTAGACGGCCTCGCGCGCGTCCGCTTTCGTCATTGCGATGTCCTGCGCCGCGCCAGCCTCACGATACCAGTCTGCCAGGCAGTTGCGGCAGAAGCCGGCGAGGATCATCAGGTCGATGTTCTGCACCTCAGGCCGGTCCAGCATCAAATGCTGGCGCAGGCGGCGGAAGGTCGCGGCTTCGATGGCGGTGGTGTCGGTCTGGGTCATGGCGGGGAGGGCTCTCGCGTGGATGGGCGATAATGCCCACCTTAGACCACGACATCGCTCCCTGCATGAGCCCAGCGCAGCACCAGGCCCGCATCCTAGACGGTCGCCGCATCGCCGATGCGCTGCTCGACACCCTCAAGCTC
>JALZMP010000059.1 GCA_030858145.1 Pseudomonadota bacterium | reverse complement strand
CTCGCGGGGCGCGCCGATGACCGTGCACGGCGCCGGCCGCCGGTTGCAGTGCCACCATTGCGGCGCGCGGCAGGCACTGCCGCTGGCCTGCCCCGACTGCGCCAGCCTGGCGCTGCAGCCGCAGGGCGTGGGCACCGAACGCCTCGAGGAACTGCTGGCGCAAGCTTTCGCCGACGTACCGGTGTTGCGCATCGACCGCGGCAGCACCCGGCGCAGGGACGCGCTGCAAAAACATTTCGATGTGCTCGGCGACGCACCCGGCATCCTCGTGGGCACGCAGATGCTGGCCAAGGGCCACGACCTTCCCAACCTCACCTTGGTCGCCGTGGTCGGCATCGACGAGGGCCTGTTTTCCGCCGACTTCCGCGCCGGCGAGAAGCTCGCGCAACTCCTGGTCCAGGTCGCCGGCCGCGCCGGCCGCGCGGAAAAGGGGGGCGAGGTGCTGCTGCAGACCCACCATCCCGAACACCCCCTGTTGCAGACGCTGATCCACGGCGGCTACCGCGCCTTCGCCGACGGCGAACTCGCGCAGCGCGAGGCGGCGGGCTTCCCGCCGTTCGCCCACCTCGCCCTGCTGCGCGCGGAAGCCACGCAGGCTGGCGCCGCGATGGCCTTCCTGCAGCCCGCGTGCGATCTCCTGCGGTCAAGGATCGAGAGCGGCGGACACGCGGTCTCGCTGCAGGGTCCGGTCCCTGCGCCGATGCCGCGCCGCGCCGGCATGCACCGCGTGCAACTGATGCTGGATTCGACGCGCAGGCAGGCCTTGCATGCCGTGCTCGACGTCGCCATGGCCGACCTGTATGCCCTGCCGGAAGCACGCAAAGTGCGCTGGTCGCTGGACGTCGATCCGGTCGATCTGTATTGATGCACGCACTGCAACAGAGGCTTGTCACCGCAAGCTGGATCAGATCCCGCTGCGAATCGGCAGGGGCTTGAGTGAATTGTCAGGCATCAATCGGACAACGATGGCGTGGGGGCCATGGCAGTGTTCTGCGCTGACACGCTCAACCAACGGTCATCTTCCTTGGCGAAGACGTACTTCATGCGTGTGCGCAGGACATCGCTACCGATTGTTGGCCTTGGTGGGAGCTGCTTGAATCCGCGGAGCTCAAGGATCGTTTCCACAACCGCGACAGAATCGCCCAACGGGCGAACTTTCCAGAAAGTGAGCTCCAGCTTGCTGCCTTTGAATATCGAGGAAAATAAATCTGCGCGACGACGCTCGGCCTCATCCTTGCCTAGGTAGTGCACGCCAAGAATATTGATGAAATCTGCATCTGCCGCAAGATCCTCGGCCCAGGCTGGGGCGCTGCCGTTGTTCCAAAAAATGGACCCGGATGAGAATTGATGCCTAACGTTGAGTAACGCGACAAGTCCATGAGTGCCACTCCAAATCCATGACGACTGCAGGTTAAGCTGGACGCCGCTTCGGGGCGGCCTTGGGCTGCTCGCGGACCTCCACCACCTGCCCCTGGCGCTTGATCTCGAACAGTTCGGTGGCCTCGATCAGGCTGCTCAGGTTGCGATACCCGTAATTGCGCTCGTCGAACGATCCCTGGTTGCGCAGGTGGCTGCCGACCGCGCCGAGATGGGTCCAGCCATCGTCGTCGGCCGAGGCCGTGACCGCGCTGCGCAGCAGGTGGACCAGGTCAGCGTCCTTGCGCAGTTCGGCGCTGCGTCTGGGCCTGACCTGCGCCGCCTGGCCGGGGGTGTCGTCGACGCCCAGCTTCTCGAGGTACAGGAAGGTCGAGCAGGCCTTGACGAAGGGTTCGGGCGTCTTTTCCTCGCCAAAGCCGTAGACGCGCATGCTGTCGCCACGCAGCCGCATCACCAGCGGAGTGAAGTCGGCATCGCTGGAGACGATGGCGAAGCCGTCGAGGTTGCGCGCGTACAGCAGGTCCAGCGCGTCGATCACCATCGCCATGTCGGAGGCGTTCTTGCCGGTCGAGTAGGCGAACTGCTGGATCGGCTGGATCGCGTAGGCGTGCAGCGCGTCCTCCCAGCCCTTGAGCCGGTGGCTCTTCCAGTTGCCATAGGCGCGGCGCACATTGGCGACGCCATGGCGCGCCAGCTCGGTGAGGATGGCATCGATCTTGCCGGCGGGCGCGTTGTCGGCGTCGATCAGCAGCGCGATGCGTTTCCCGTCGTCGGCCATGGCATTGCCTTGTTGCAGCATGGAAGGGTGCGTGGCGGGCGCCATGACGCCCGCCCCGGGTTCCGCGCACAATAACCCAACGCCTGTCCGGAGACGCAACGCGCGCCCATCGCGTGCAGCGCACTACAATGACGCCATGTCCGCAGACGACCCCACCCAGCCGCACGTGGTCGTCGTCGGCGGTGGCTTCGCCGGCCTGTGGACGACGCGCGCGCTGGCGTCGGCACCGGTGCGCATCACCCTGGTCGACCGCTGCAACCACCATCTGTTCCAGCCGCTGCTCTACCAGGTGGCGACCGCCGGACTGTCGGCGCCCGACATCGCCGCGCCGCTGCGCCACATCCTGCGCCGCCAGGCCAACGTCATGGTGTTGATGGACGAGGCCATCGGGATCGACACGGCGCACCGTGAAGTCCGGCTGCGCGGCCACGACGCCATCGCCTACGACTACCTGCTCGTCGCCAGTGGCGCCACCCACGCCTACTTCGGACACGACGACTGGGCGCGGTTCGCGCCCGGACTGAAGACGCTGGACGACGCGCTGCGCATCCGCCGCCGCATCCTGTCGGCATTCGAGCGCGCCGAGGCGGAAGCCGATGCCGAGGCGCGGCGCGCGTTGATGACCTTCGCCATCGTCGGCGGCGGACCCACCGGCGTGGAGCTCGCCGGCACTCTGGCCGAGATCGCGCGCCACACCCTCAAACGCGAGTTCCGCCGCATCGATCCGCGCCAGGCTCGGGTGCTGCTGCTGGAGGCGGGGCCGGACGTGTTGTCCGCCTTCCCGGATGCGCTGTCGGAAAAGGCCCGGCGGCAGCTGCAGCGTCTCGGCGTCGAGGTGCGCACCGGCGCACCGGTGAATGCCATCGACGCGGACGGTGTGCTGGTCGGCGACGAACGTATCTCGGCGCGGACGGTGCTGTGGGCGGCCGGGGTCGCGGCGTCACCGCTGGCCAGGTCGCTCGGCGTCGCGCTCGACCGCGCCGGCCGCGTACCGGTGCAGCCCGATCTCAGCGTGGCTGGCGCACCGGAGATCTTCGTGGCCGGCGACCTCGCGGCCCTGCGGCGTCAGGATGGACGGCCGGTGCCCGGCGTCGCGCCGGCGGCCAAGCAGATGGGCCGCCACGTCGCGGCCGCGATCCGCGCGCGCATCGAACGCCGGCCCACCACGCCGTTCCGCTACCGCGACTACGGCAACCTCGCCACCATCGGCCGCATGGCCGCGGTGGTGGACTTCGGCAGGCTGCGCCTGTCCGGCGCGCCGGCCTGGTGGTTCTGGCTGCTGGCGCACATCTTCTTCCTGATCGGTTTCCGCAACCGGCTGGCGGTGCTGCTCGACTGGACGTGGGCGTACTGGAGCCACCAGCGCGCGGCGCGGATCATCCTCGGCAACGACGTAGATGAAGCCGGCGGCAGCGGCGCGGTACCGCCGAAGGACGTTATCCGATAACAGAAAAGCGGCGTGTTCCGGGACGCCGCGTCATCGCGCGCTTCGGCTAGGATGACGCTTCGTTGGCGCGCGGGTACCAGGCCGACGAGCCGCGAGAAGGCAACCGGTCCGTACCGGCCCGAGGACGCAAGGACCGATGCTCGAATACACCACCAGCCAGCTGATCCTGGCGTTCGCGGTGACCACCGCCGCCGGGCTGGCGACCGGATTCGGCAGCCTGCTGGTGTTCGCGTCGAAGACGCCCAGCCCGCGCCTGCTCGCCTTCGGCCTGGCCTTTGCCGGCGGCGCGATGGTGTACGTGTCGCTGTCGGAGATCCTCAACAAGTCGGTGTACGCCTTTACCACCGGCTACGGCGAGCGCCTGGGCTTCACCTACGGCACCTTCGCGTTCCTCGCCGGGGTGCTGCTGATCGTGCTGATCGACCGCCTGATCCCGAACCCGCACGAGCGGCTGGAGGTCGACGACCCGTTCTTCCGGCAGCACAACGCGGCCTACATCAAGCGCCTCGGCATGCTGACGGCGCTGGCGATCACCGCGCACAACTTCCCCGAGGGGCTGGCGACCTTTTTTGCGACCCTGGACAACCCCGCGGTCGGCCTGCCGCTGGCGTTCGCCATCGCCATCCACAACATCCCCGAAGGCATCGCGATCGCGGTCCCGGTCTACTACGCCACCCACAACAAGGCCTACGCGTTCGTCGCCTGCCTGCTCTCCGGGCTGGCCGAGCCGGTGGGCGCGGCCATCGGCTACCTGCTGCTGCGCCCCTACCTGTCCGAGGCGGTGTACGGCACCGTGTTCGGGATCATCGCCGGGGTGATGGTCTTCCTCGCCATCGACGAGCTGCTGCCGGCGGCCAAGCGCTACGCCAAGGGCCACGAGACCGTCTACGGCCTGGTCTCGGGCATGGGCGTGCTGGCGGTGAGCCTGGTGCTGTTCAAGTGGTGATCTGCCGCGGCACCGGCGCGCTGCGCGATCGCCACTGGCTGTAACGAACATGCCGCACGCGAAAACGACCCGGTTGCCCGGGCCGTTACGTAGGAATTCGAGGGCGTATCGGCCGCTCAGGCCGCGAACAGCGCCTTCATCTTCTGCAGCGCATTGGCCTCGACCTGGCGAATGCGTTCGGCGGACACGCCGTATTCGTCGGCCAGTTCCTGCAGCGTGATCTTGTTGCCGTCGTCGAGCCAGCGCCGGCGGATGATGTCGCGCGAGCGCTCGTCCAGGCGCGACAAACCCTCGCGCAGCAGTTCCAGCTGGTTGTCCTCGCTGTCGATGCGTTCGTAGGCCTGCGAGGGATCCTCGTCCTGGGTCATCAGGTAGGCGGCCGGCGCCGGTGGCGCGCGCTCGTCGTCCTCGTCGGCGCTCAGGTCGAAGCCGATGTCGCGGCCGGACAGCCGCGACTCCATCTCCAGCACCTCGCGCTCGGACACGCTGAGGTCCTTGGCCACCGCGCTGACCTCGGCGGCGTTGAGCCAGCCCAGGCGCTTCTTGCTCCGGCGCAGGTTGAAGAACAGCTTGCGCTGCGCCTTGGTCGTGGCGACCTTGACGATGCGCCAGTTGCGGATGATGTACTCGTGCATCTCGGCACGGATCCAGTGCACCGCGAACGAGACCAGGCGCACGCCGACCGTGGGGTCGAAGCGCTTGACCGCCTTCATCAGGCCGATGTTGCCCTCCTGGATCAGGTCGCCCAGCGGCAGGCCGTAGCCGTTGTAACCGCGGGCGACGTGGACCACGAAGCGCAGGTGCGAATGCACCAGCTCGCGGGCGGCGTCGAGGTCCTCGCCATCGCGGAATCGGCGGGCCAAGGCCTGCTCATCCTCGACGGTCAGCACGGGAATCTGGTGCACGGCACCGATGTAGGCGTCCAGCGAGCCGAGCGCGCTGGGGATCGGCAGGTTGTTGGCGACGAGGGCGGTCTGGGCGGTGATGGCGGTCATGGCAGGGATTTTAGCAGTGGGCACCTATGAGTGCTAAGCGATCCGGAAGTTCCTTTGCGTTGCATTCATGGAACAATGGATTTGCGCTGCAGACACTGTGTCATCAATGACCGCATTGCCTTCGTGAAGCCGCCCGCCAGCACCGACGGCGAGGCTTAGACCGTGGCCAGGGCGTTGCGCGGCGGCAGCGACCAATCAATGGGCGTCTGGCCACGACGCGCCAGGGACTCATTGGCCGCCGAGAAATGCCCGCAACCCAGAAACCCGCGATGCGCCGACAGCGGCGAGGGATGGGTGCTGCGCAGCACGCGGTGCCGTTGCGGGTCGATCACCCGGCCCTTGGCCTGGGCGTAGCTGCCCCAGAGCAGGAACACCAGGCCCTCGCGCTCGCGGCCCAGGGTGTCGACGACGTGGTCGGTGAAGCCCTCCCAACCCTGGCCCTGGTGGGCGCCGGGGCGGCCGGCCTCGACCGTCAGCACCGCATTGAGCAGCAGCACGCCCCGCTGCGCCCACGGCATCAAATAGCCGTGCGCCGGGGGCGGAATGCCGAGGTCGCGCGCGATCTCCTTGTAGATGTTCTGCAGCGACGGCGGCACTGGCACGCCCGGCGGCACCGAGAAGCACAGACCGTGGGCCTGGCCTTCGCCGTGGTAGGGATCCTGGCCGAGGATGACCACCTTGACCTGCTCGAACGCGGTGGCATCGAAGGCGGCGAAGATCTGCGGGCCAGGTGGGTAGATGCGTGCGCCGGCGGCCTTGCGCGCGCGCAGGAAGCCTGAGAGAGAACGCATGTCCTCGCGCTGCAGCCAGTCGCCGACTCGGGCCTTCCACGATGGCGCCAGCCTGACGCGGTCCTCGCCCTCGCTCATGCTTCGAACGCGGCCTGCTCGGGCAGGCGCGACATCCGCAACTGGAACAGCACCTTGGTCACCAGCAGCCGTTCCTCGATCGGCTTGAGCACCAGGTCGTTGGCGCCGTCGCGCAGCAGCGCCATCTGGTTGACGCGATTGAAGTCGCCGGTCATCACCAGCACCGGCAGCCGGCGCTTGCCGTAACCGAATTCGTCGCGAATCGCCTGCACCAGGTCGCGGCCGCTGAGTTCACCCTTCAGGTAGACGTCGGTCAGCACCAGGTCGGCACCGGGGGCGTCGGCGTCGGACTGCTGCGCGCGCAGGTAGTCCAGCGCCTCCTCGGCGCTGATCATGTGGGTCACGCGCAGCTGTTGCGCCTCGAGCATGCGCATGGTCGCCAGCGCGACGGTGCGGCTGTCCTCGACGTAGAGCACATGCGCGCCGGGGATCACCGCCGGCTGCACGTAGCCGCGGATGAAGGCGGCCAGTGCCTGGTGGCCGTTGGCCTTGTCGAAGTAGTCGGTCACGTCCTCGGTGAAGCGGCGCGTCTCCAGGTGAGCCTGCACGTCCCCAGAGACCACGATCACCGGCACGTAGCGCTGGCCGGCGGCCTCGCGCACGGTGCGCGCCAGCTGCAGGCCGTCGCCGTCGGGCAGCACCAGCGATGTGGTGGCAAGGTCGATCGGTGAGGCCGCAAGCGCCTCGCGCGCGGCGGCCACGTCGCCGCAGTCGACCACCTCGACCCCCGGCAGTTCCTGCCGCAGCACGTCGCCGATCAACCGGCGTACAAGCTTCGAGCCGTCGACCACCATCACCCGCGGGGTTTCGCTGATGAGGTGGCGGATGTCGTGGCCGCTCATGCGTCAGGTCTCGGTGGGCCGGGTCTGGCGCAGGAAGTGGCCGGTGACCACGCCGGCGCCCAGCCAGCCAAGCACGGTCGCGCCGGCCAGCACCCAGGCCGCATGCGCGGGCAGGAAGCCTTGCAGCGCGAAGCCGCTGCCATAGCTTGCCGCCAGCTCCGCCACCGGCGTGCGCAGGGCGAGGCCCGCCAGCGTTAGCAGGCCGAGCGCCAGCGCGCCGGCACCGGCGCCGTACCAAGCGCCCAGATACAGGAAGGGGCGGCGGATGAAGCCGTCGGTGGCGCCGAGCAGCTGCAGCACGCCGATCTCCTCCCGCCGCGCCTGGATGTCCAGGCGCACGGTGTTGCCGACCACCAGCAGCGCGCCGAGGCCCAGCAGCGCCGCCAGCACCCAGGCCACGCGGCCGCCGAAGCGCAGCCAGCTATCCAGCCGCTGCCGCCACTGCGCGTCGTGCTGCACCAGTTCGGCCTCCGGCAGCTGCCGCAGCGAGGCCGCAAGCAGGGTCTCGTCGCCCCCCGGGGTCACCACCAGCACGTGCGGCAAGGGGTTGTCGCCAAGGGCATCGATCGCCTCGCCCAGGCCGCCGCGCGCGCGCAAGGCCTCGAGTCCCTGCTCCGGCGTGCGGTGCTCGACCCGGCCGATGTCGCCGCGGCCCTGCAGTTCGCCGGCCAGCGCATCGACCCGTGCCGCGTCGACGTCCTGCTTCAGGAACACGCTGATCTGGCGCGACTGCTGCACGTTGCCGGCGAAGCGCTCGATATTGCCCAGCACCAGCCACAGGCCCAGCGGCAGCGCCAGCGCCACCGCCATCACCCCGACCGTGAGCAGCGCGGCCAGCGGCCTGCGGAACAGGCGCCCGAAGCTGGCGACCACGCTGTAGAGGTGGTGGTCGAACCAGGTGGCCAGCGGCGAGGGCGCGCGCGGCCTGACGGGATGGGCCGGCGTCTCAGGCATCGACCAGGTCCTCCGGCGCGATGTCGTCGGCGAGCCGACCCTGGTCGAGTACCAGCACCCGCCTGCGCATGCGCTTGACCAGGTCGAGGTCGTGGCTGGCCACCAGCACGCTGGTGCCCTGCTCGGGCAGCGAGGCGAACAGCGCCATGATTTCCGCCGACAGGGTCGGGTCGAGGTTGCCGGTGGGCTCGTCGGCCACCAGCAGTCGCGGCTCCGAAACCACCGCGCGGGCGATGCCGACCCGCTGCTGCTCGCCCGCGGACAGCTGGGTCGGCAACGCGCGGGCGCGCTCGGCCAGGCCCAGGCGTTCGAGCGCGCTGCGCACGCGCTTGCCGATCTCGGCGCGCTGCATGCCGCGCAGGATCAGCGGCAGCGCGATGTTCTCATACACACTGCGGTCGGTCAGCAGGCGATGGTCCTGGAACACCACGCCGACCTCGCGCCGGTGCAGGGCTACGCGCCGGCCGCGCACCTTCAGCAGGTTGCGCTCGGCGAACAGCACCGCGCCGCGGCTCGGGCGCTCGGAGAGGTGGATCAGCTTGAGCAGGGTGCTCTTGCCGGCGCCGGAATGGCCGGTGACGAACAGCATCTCGCCGGCGTCGACATCGAAGCTGACCTCCGCCAGCGCCACCCGGCCGCCCGGGTACTGCTTGCTGACGGAATCGAATCGCAGGACTGCCATGCGTGGATTATGCCGGAGCCGGCGCGGCGCGTTGCGTGACGCGGCGCATGGGAGCGCAGGCGGGTGGCGTCAGTGCTGCGACCGCGGCGCGCGCGTCACCAGCTTCTTCAGGCCCAGGCCGATGCGCGACATCAGCGAGGGCGAGGCCGTCTTCTGCGACGCGGCGGCCTTCGATGACGGCAGTTTGGTACCCGAGGCCGTCCGTGGCTGACGCGGCTTGGCTTGCGGATTGGCTTGCGGCTTGGGCGACGACGGCGCTGCCGCGGACTTCGGCTCCGCGTTCGCGCCCGAGCCGTCTGCGCCATCGATCTTGCGTCCGCCGCGACGGCGGCGACGCTTGCGCGGCGCGCGCTCGGCGC